>CAYWTK010000004.1:0-73345 GCA_964460895.1 uncultured Opitutaceae bacterium | reverse complement strand
TTGATCACGCGCGCGCCGGCGAAGCCGATGAGCGCGCCGGGCTCGGCGAGGATGAGGTCGCCCAGCGTCGCGAAGCTGGCCGTCACGCCGCCCGTCGTGGGGTGCGTGAGGACCGAGATGAACGGCAGGCGCGCCTCCGCGAGGCGGCCCAGCGCCGCGCTCGTCTTGGCCATCTGCATCAGGCTGTAGATGCCCTCCTGCATGCGCGCGCCGCCGGAGGAGCTCACGATGATGCAGGGGCACTTCTTCGCCAGG
Source organism: uncultured Opitutaceae bacterium (assembly GCA_964460895.1). Taxonomy (GTDB): domain Bacteria; phylum Verrucomicrobiota; class Verrucomicrobiia; order Opitutales; family Opitutaceae; genus Didemnitutus. The sequence continues at coordinate 73,090 of CAYWTK010000004.1, read as the reverse complement.
GCCCGCTCGATCGCGCGCGTGATCTTCTCGCCGACCGCCGCGCCCATGGCGCCGCCGCAGAACCGGAAATCCATCACCGCGAGCGAGACCGGGATGCCGTGGATCCGGCCGGTGCCGCAGATGACCGCCTCGGGCAGGCCGCTCTCCTTCTCGTACTTGCGGATGCGGTCCGGGTAGGCCGCGGAATCCACGAACTTCAGGGGGTCGGCGGACTTCACGCCGGCGTCGTGCTCCTCCCACGACCCTTCGTCCACCAGCGCCGCGATGCGCTGCCGCGAACCGATCGGGAAGTGGTAGCCGCTCTTCGGCACCACCATGAGGTTGGCCTCGAGGTCCTTGTTGAAGATGATCTCCCCGGACACCGGGCACTTGGTCCAGAGGCCCTCCGGGATGTTCTTCTTCTTCCGGGAAGGGGCCAGCTTGGGCTTGGGAAAATGGGTCATGCGCGAAGGGGTTCAGCCGTGGCCGAAAGTGGCGACATCGAGCTTCACCGCCCCGGCGCGACGCAGGACGGCCGCGCAGGCATTGAGGGTCGCTCCCGTGGTGAAGACGTCATCGATGAGAAGGTGGGAAAGGCCGGGATTAATGGTCGCGCCCGGGGCCATGGCAAAGGCATTTTTGAGGTTCTCCTGGCGCCTTTTCCGGTCGAAACGGGTCTGCGACTGGGTGTCCAAACTCCTGACCAGCAGCTCCTTGACCACCGTGCCTTCGCCGCCGACCTCCGCGAGCGCGTCCGCGATCGCCCGACTCTGGTTGTAGCCGCGCTCGCGCAGTTTCCGGGGATGCAGGGGCACCGGGACCAGCACCCGGCCGGCCACGTAGTTCACGTACCCGGGCGACCGCCGCACGAGCGTCCGGACGTCCTCCAGCACGTGGAGGCCGTGGTGGTACTTGAGGGCGTGGACCAGGCTCCGGCCGGTTCCGCGCAGCAGGATCGCGGTCCGCCCCTCCCCGAAGACCGGCTGCAGGGTCTCGCAATGGCCGCAGCCGCGGTCGACCTCGGCCTCGCCGGCGTAGGGGTGTCCGCAGGTCGGGCAGCGCGGCGGCTCGACGACCACGAGGAGGCGCTCGCAGCGGGCGCATACGTGGCGCAGGCCGCCCCGCTCCTCCACGGGGCCGGCGCACTCCACGCACGCGCGCGGGAAGACGGTCTCGAGACCCTCGACCGCCCAGCGCCGCAGCGACCCCCACACGGCCGCCCTCAGTAGTCCACCTTCACCAGGGTCAACCCGTGCGCCGGCGCGGTCTGCACCTGCGGGGTCCGCCGGCGGGCGGCGAGGAGGGCGGACACGTCGGCGGCGGTCAGCTTGCCGAGGCCGACGTTGACCAGGGTGCCGACGAGGCTGCGCACCATCTTGTAGAGGAAGCCGTCGGCCTCGAACTCCAGCCGGACCCTTCGTCCGCGCCGGCGGATCTCCAGCCGGCGCAGGTGGCGCACGGTGGACTCGCGCTCCTGGCCGCCCTCGGCCGCGAAGGCCTTGAAGTCGTGCCTGCCGCGCAGCACCGCCGCCGCCGCCTCGACCCGTTCCCAATCGAGGGGCCGGGGCAGCGACCAGCAGTAGCGCGTGCGGAACGGGTCGGCCTCGCCGAGGAAGATCTCGTACTGGTACGTCTTCCCCCGCGCCGAGAAGCGCGCGTGGAAATCCGCCGGGGCCGGCCGGAGCGACCGCAGGCGGATCGCGTCGGGCAGGCCCGACTGCAGCGCGCGCCGGAGCTTGTCCGGCCCGTGGCCCCACGCGGCGTCGAAGTGGAAGACCTGGCCGCTCGCGTGCACGCCGGCGTCGGTGCGGCCGCTGCCGTGGATGCGCGTGGCGGCGCCGAGCACGGCCTCCAGCCGGCGCTCGATCACGTCCTGCACGGCGTTCCCGCCCGGCTGGCTCTGCCAGCCGTCGAAGCCGCCGCCGTCGTACGCCACGACGGCCCGCCAGCGGCGCAAGCGCGGTTCCGGGGTCTTCATGGGGCCGAACGTAGCCCCGCGCGCGCCCCCGTGTCCATCGGCGTCATGCCCGGATTTCCGGCGGCGCGTCGTCCGCCGGCGGCCGGCGCTGGTCGAGGAAGTCCTGCAGGATCAGCGCCGCCGCGCGCGAGTCCACGAGGCCGGAGGCGCGCACGTCGCGCCGCCGCTTCTTGGGGATGGACTCCTCCGCCGCGTAGCTCGTCAGGGTCTCGTCCACGAGATGCACCGGCAGGCCGTACCGCGCCTTCAGCTCGGCCACGAACGCATCCACCTCGCGCGCCTTGAACCCGACGGAACCGTCGAGGTTGAACGGGTACCCGACCACGAGGTCCGTCACCCGCCGCGCCCGCACGAGCTCGTCGAGGCGCGCCCAGCGGGCCGGACCCGGCGGGTCGACGATGGCCGCCAGCGGCGAGGCCACGCCGATCTCGTCGCCGGACGCGACCCCGAGGCGCTTCGTGCCGTAGTCGAGACCGAGGCAGCGCATGTCCGCGGCGGACCGCCCGGCGGTCAGAGGAAACGCCGCGTCGCGGCGTCCGCCTCCAGGCGCTTGAGCAGGGCCTTGATGTCCTGCGCGCGGTCGCGCGGGCAGACGAGGGTCGCGTCCGCCGTGTGCACGACGACGAGGTCGCTGGCGCCCACCACGGCGGTGAGGTGGCCGTCGGAGGAGACCACGATGTTGCGCGCGCCGCCCTCGACGGCGGCGAGGCCGCGGAGGATGTTGCCCGCGGCGTCCGGCGGGAAGTGGTTCGCGACCGCCGGCCACGCGCCGACGTCGTCCCAGTCGAAGGCGGCGGGGAGCACGACGACGTTGTCGGACTTCTCCATCAGCGCGTAGTCGATCGAGATCCTGCGCAGGGCCGGATAGCCCGCCGCCAGCGCCTCGGCCCAGCCGCGGCGCGCGGCGTCGGCCTCCATCGCGGCCAATCCGGCGTGCAGCTCGGGGGCGTGGCGGCGGAGGCCGGCCTCGACCACCGGGACGCGCCAGACGAACATGCCGGCGTTCCACAGGTAGCGGCCGGAGGCGACGTAGCCCTCGGCGGTGGCGAGGTCGGGCTTCTCGACGAAGCGCCGGACCGCGTGGACCTCCACGCCCTCCACCGTGCGCCACGGACCGGCGAGCTCGATGTAGCCGAAGCCCGTCGCCGGCGCGGTCGGGCGGATGCCGAGGGTGACGAGCACGTCGCCCGCCTCGGCCGCCGCGAAGGCGGCGCCGAGCTGCCGCGCGTAGCCGGCGCCGTCGTGGATGACGTGGTCGGCCGGCAGCATCGCGAAGGCCGCGTCCGGGGCGCGCCGCTTGACGAGGAGCAGCGCGAGCCCGGTGGCCGCCGCCGTGTCGCGGCCCATCGGCTCGGCGACGAGGTTGTCCGCCGGCAGCATCGGGCAGGCGGCCCGCACCCCGGGGAGCTGGTCCCGGGTGGTGACGACGAGGATGTTCTCCAGGGGCACGACCCGGGCGGCGCGCTCGACCGTCTGGGTCAGCATGGGCCGGTCGCCGACGATCGGGAGCAGGTGCTTCGGGGTCGCCAGCCGGCTCGCGGGCCAGAAGCGCTCGCCTCGTCCGCCCGCCATGATCACCACGTATCGGTTCGCCATGAGGGCTCCGAGCGCAGGGCGGGCCGCGCCGGGGGTCAACGGCGAACTGGGGTTGCCTTCGGGCCGTCGCCGCCCACAGTCCCGCGCCCGCCATGGATTTCCCGCCCGAGACCGACGTCGCCACCGCCGCCCGCCTGCACGCCGCGGGCGCCTGCCTGCTCGACGTGCGCGAGCCCGCCGAGGTCGCGACCGTCGCGGTGCCGGGCAGCGTCCACATCCCGATGCGGGAGATCCCGGCGCGGTTGGACGAGCTGCCGACGGACCGCCAGGTGCTCGTGCTCTGCCACCACGGCGGCCGCAGCGGCCGCGTCGCCCTCTTCCTGCGCGCCCAGGGCCGCGCCAACGCCACCAACGTCGCGGGCGGCATCGACGCCTGGGCGCGCGAGGTGGACCCCACCCTGCCCCGCTACTGATCGCCGCGGGGCTTGACTCCCGCGACGCGTTGCGGACAAATCGCCGCCTCATCCCTCTCACTTCCCATGGGCAAACAATACAACAAGGTCATCAAGAAGAAGCGCCGCATCGCCTACCTGAAGCGGAAGAACGCCGCCACCAAGGCGGCCCGCAAGAAGAAGTAAGGACGAGCGCCCGCCGCCCTCCCCGCGCGCCCGCCCCGGCGGGCGCCTTTCGTTTATGGCCCTCAAGGTCAGCCTCATCTCCCTCGGTTGCGCCAAGAACCTCGTCGACAGCGAGATCATGGTCGGCCACCTGCACCAGGCGGGCATGCAGGTCATCCCCGAGGCGGAGAAGGCCGACGTCGTCATCGTCAACACCTGCTCCTTCATCGACTCGTCCAAGGAGGAGTCGATCGGCCACATCCTCGAGGTCCACCAGAACCGCGGGCTGCGCAAGCGCCGCAAGGAGCAGAAGCTGATCGTCGCGGGCTGCATGTCGCAGCGGTTCTCCAAGGACCTGCCCGGGGCGCTGCCCGAGGTGGACGCGTTCATCGGGCTCGACCAGGTCACGAAGGTCGCGCCGATCATCGAGGCGATCTACGCGAAGGAGCGCGGCCGCCAGGAGCCGCCCGTGTCGTTCATCGAGGGCCGCTCCACCTACATCCCGGATTACGACACCCCGCGCTTCCGGCTCACGCCGGCCCATTTCGCCTACATCAAGATCGCCGAGGGCTGCAACCACCCCTGCACGTTCTGCATCATCCCGCAGATCCGCGGCCGCCACCGCAGCCGCACGGTCGAGAGCGTCGTCGCCGAGGCGCGCCGGCTCGTGCGGGAGGGCGTGAAGGAGATCAACCTGATCTCCCAGGACACCACGTTCTTCGGCATGGACACCTGGGAGCAGCGGCCGAACCCGCGCACGCCCGTGGATTCCTCGCGCGGCACCGCGCTCACCACCCTGCTGCGCGAGCTGAACGCCATCGAGGGGGACTTCTGGATCCGGCTGCTCTACACGCACCCGGCGCACTGGTCCGACGAGCTCATCCGCACCATCGCCGAGTGCCCGAAGGTCGCCCGCTACATCGACATCCCGCTGCAGCACATCAGCGACCACATGCTCGGCCTGATGCAGCGCGAGACGAGCGGCGACTACATCCGCGACCTGATCCGGCGCATCCGCGCGGGCATCCCGGGCATCGCCATCCGCACGACCTTCATCGTCGGCTTTCCGAGCGAGACCGAGGCCGACGTCGAGGAGCTGGGCGCCTTCATCCGCGAGACGAAGTTCGAGCGCCTCGGCGTCTTCCGCTACTCGCAGGAGGAGGGCACCCGCGCCGCCAAGATGGCCGACCAGCTTCCCGCCAAGGTGAAGGAGGCCCGCTGGCACCGCCTCATGGCGCTGCAGCGCGACATCGCGCGCGAGGTCTCCAAGGGCTACGTCGGCCGCCGGCTCCGCGTGCTGGTCGAGGAGCCGGGCGTGGCCCGCGGCGAGGCCGACGCCCCCGACATCGACGGCCGCGTCTACGTCCCGCGCAGCCTGCCCGTCGGCGAGTTCGCCGAGGTCACGATCAATTCCTTCCACGACTACGACCTCCTCGCGCTGCCCCAGGGCGAGGAACCGGTCGTCTACAAGGTCGCGAAGCAGGCGCAGTAGGCCGCGCCGCGCGAGGCTGGAGGGCGGGGTCTCCCGACCCCGCCGCGAACGTCGCTTCCGGCGGCATGGTCCGCCATCGCGCGCGACGGCGGGGTCGGGAGACCCCGCCCTACAACGGAGGGACGAACCCCGGGGACCGCCTCAGGCGCCCGCCGCGCCGCCGGACCGCCGCACGAAGCCGCCGATGATGCCGTCGAAGGAGCCGTTGGTGAAGAAGACCACGAGCTGCGGCCGCGCGCGCTCCGCCTGCGTGGCGGCCACGAGCTTCTCCAGCAGGTCGGCGTTCGTCGGCGCGGTGCACGCGTGGACGCCCTGCGTGGCGAGCTGCTCGATCAGTCCCTCGTGGTCGAAGCGCTCGTCGGGCTTGAGCAGGTGGGCCCGCGCCACGGGACCGAGGTAGACCTCGTCGGCCCGGGCCAGCGCGCGGAGGAAGGCCGCCTGCATGACCCGCCGGCGCGAGGTGTTGGAGCGGGGCTCGAAGGCGGCGTGCAGCACGCGCCCGGGGTAGCGCGCGCGCAGCGAGGCGAGGGTCTCCGCGACGGCGGTCGGGTGGTGGCCGAAATCCTCGACCACCGTGAGCGCCGGGGTGTCCACGAGCAGCTGCTGCCGGCGCCGCACGCCGCGGAAGCGCGCCAGCGCGGACAGGTCGAGGCGCGTCGGGGCGTCGGCGTGGAGCGCGAGCCCCGCGGCGCAGGCGGCCATCGCGGCGTTGCGCGCGTTGAACAGGCCGGGCTGGGCCCAGGCGACCTCGGCCCACGGCGCGCCCTTCCAGACGAGGCGGAAGCGGGAGCCCGACGGGCCCTCGGCGAAGTCCTCGATCCGGAGGTCGTTCTCCGCCCCGGTGCCGACGCGCACGACGCGCGTCCAGCCGAGCGGCCCGAGCGCCGCGAGGTTGGCGTCGTCGCCGTTGAGCACGACCCAGCCGGTGCGCGGCACGATGCGGGTGAGGTGGAGGAAGGTCCGCTTCACGTCCTCGAGGTCGCGGAAGATGTCCGCGTGGTCGAACTCGAGGTTGTTCAGCACCGCGACGTGCGGCGCGTAGTGGATGAACTTCGAGCGCTTGTCGAAGAAGGCGCTGTCGTACTCGTCGCCCTCGATGACGAACGGATCCGCCGCCGCGCCGAGGTGGCTGCCGGTCGGCGGGTCCTGCGGCACGCCGCCGATGAGGTAGCCGGGGTCGCGCCCGTTCTCGCGCAGCAGGAAGGCGGTGAGCGCGGTCGTGGTCGTCTTGCCGTGGGTGCCGGCGACGACGACGTTGCGGCGTCCCTTCAGGACGAAGTCGGCGAGGAACGCGGGCAGCGACGTGAACGGGAGCGCGCGGGTGTCGAGCAGCCACTCCACCTCGTCGTTGCCGCGGGAGAGCGCGTTGCCGACGACGACGAGGTCCGGCCGCAGGCGCTCGAGCCGCTCCGCGGCGTAGCCCTCGTGCAGGGCGATGCCGGCCTCGGCCAGCACCGTGCTCATCGGCGGGTAGACCCCGGCGTCGGCCCCGAGCACCTCGTGCCCGGCGGCGCGGGCGAGCAGCGCCGCCTGGCCCATCGCCGTGCCGCCGACGCCCATGAAGTAGATCCGCATGCCTTTCCATTGGCCGCGCCCCGCGCCGGGGCCAGCGAAATTTGTTCGCGGCCGCGCGTCCCGCGTCCTTCGCTCCCGCCATGCGCCGCGCCCTCCGCCTCGCGCTTCCGTTCCTCGCCGCCGCCCTGGCCCTGCGCGCCGCCGCCGAGGCGCCGGTGGCCGCGACGGTCGCCGACCTCGCGTGGCTCGAGGGCGGGTGGCAGGGCGTCCTCGCCAACGGCGCGACGTTCGAGGCCCGCTACGGCGCGCCGCGGAACGGCACGCTGCTGAGCATGAGCCGCGAGCTCCGCGACGGACGCACGCTCGGGGTCGAGTGGGAGCTCTTCGCCGACCGCGACGGCTCCGTGCGCTACCGCCCCCACCCCGGCGGCCGCCCGAGCCCGCACGAGTTCCCGCTCGTCGCGCTCGACCGGGAGGCCCGCCGCGCGGTCTTCGAGAACCGCGCCCACGACTTCCCGCAGACCTTCGTGTTCGCCCGCGAGGGCGACGACCGCCTCGTCATCCTGCTCCGCGGCCCCGGCCGCGACGGGCGGACGCGGGAGATCCGCTACGAACTCGCCCGCACGCGCTGACGCCGGGCGTCCCATTTTCGGGATGCCGACTTCCCGAGCGCGAGCGGCCGGCGCGGGAAACACGCCCGGCGCGATCGCCTTTAATCACTCCCCCGCATCGACTTGGAACGATTCAGGCGACTGGCACAAGGGTTGCAGACAAAGGGCGACACACCCATGCGTTCCGCCCCCCTCTGGACCCTGATCGCCGCGACCGTCCTGCTTGCGCCCCTCGCCCGGGCGCAGGGAGGCGCCGGGCCGGAACGCGTGTCGCTCGACGACGCGATCCGCCGCGCGGTGGCGAAGAACTTCACGATCCAGGCCGACTCCTACGACGTCGCCATCGCCCGCGCCCGCGTGCTCGAGCAGCTCGGCCTCTTCGACCCGCAGCTGACGGCGCGCTACGACTACCGCGAGAACGAGAACCCGCTCACCACCTTCGACCCGGGCACCGGCCTGCGCAACGAGACGCGCGACCAGTCCGACGCCTACGAGCTCTCGCTCGGCGGCACCCTGCCCTGGGGCCTGACGTACTCGCTCGGCGCGTCGCAGACCAACGCGCGCGGGACCTTCAACCTCTTCGCCGACAGCTACGACACGTTCGCCGGCGTCTCGGCGCGGCAGCCGCTGCTCCGCGGCGGCGGCTTCGGGGCCACGCTCGCCCAGATCCGCATCGCGCAGACGAACCGCGCCATCAGCGAATGGCAGTTCCGGCAGTCGGTCATCGACACCGTCACGCGCGTGATCTTCGCCTACTACGAGGTCAACTTCGCCCAGGCCGTGCTGCGCAGCTCCCGGCGTTCGCAGGAGATCGCCCAGCAGCTCGTGGACGAGAACGAGAAGCGCTTCCAGGTCGGCTCGATGTCGGAGTACGACGTCACCTCCGCGCGCGCCCGGCTCGCCACCCGCGCCGAGGGCATCCTCTCGGCCGAGCGGCTCGTCCGCGAGGCGGAGAACGCGCTCAAGGCCCTCATCTCCGACGAGCGCACGACCCGCCTGCTCGACTGGCGCATCGAGATCGAGCCGATGAGCACGCTGCCCGTCGCGGTGGTGGACGCCGCGCTCGACTTCAAGGCCTCCCTCGACCAGCGGCCCGACTACCAGCAGGCCATGCTCCTCCTCAAGCGCGCCCGCCTCAACCACGGCTACCAGCGCAACCAGGCCCTGCCCCGCGTGGACCTCGTGGGCAGCTACGGTTACCGCGGCCTCGACGCGTCGCGGGAGACCGCGCAGCGCCTCGTGCGCGACGAGGACCACCGCGCCTACAGCTGGGGCGTGCAGGTCACCGTCCCGCTGACCTTCGCCGCCGAGCGCGGCCGCTACCGCGCCGCCAAGTTCGGCCTGCGCCAGGCCGAGACCGACCTCGCGCAGATCGAGCAGAACATCGTCGTCGCCGTGGGCAACGCCGCGGCCAACATCGACACGACGCGCCGCCGGGTCGACGCCGCCCGCGCCGCCCGCGAGCTCGGCCAGGCCACGCTCGACGCCGAGCAGAAGCGCCTCCGCGCCGGCACGGGCAACACGTTCTTCGTCGTCCAGCAGCAGGAGATCCTCGCCAGCCTCGAGGTCGCCGAGCTCCGCGCCGAGGCCGACTACCGCCGCGCCATCGCGGAGTACGACCGCCAGCTGGGCGTCACGCTCGAGAAGCTCGGCATCGAGATCACCGTGCCGCGCTGACCCCCTTTGCCGTTAGTGTGTGTGTCCACCAGGCGGCGGTCCCCCGGGACCGCCGCCTGTTTCTTTCCCCACCCGACCGGCCGACACTGGAGCCGGGACGCCCCCGTCCCGGCCGCCCCGGGCCGGACGCGCCGAGGGCGGCGCATCCCCAGCCAGCAAGCGCGACTCGCGGCGCCCACCCGGGTAGCCCGGGCTTTCCGAGCACGGGTCGGGCGCGGCGCGATGTACGCACCTCCCCAAGCCCCGGCGCTGGAGCCGGGACGCCCTCGTCCCGGTCGCGTCGGACCGACGCACCGAGGGCGGCGCATCCCCAGTCAGGTGAGCCGCACCCCTGCGGCGCTCAGAGGCTCCGCACCTTGACGTTGCGGAACTCGATGCCGTCGCCCGCGAGGGCGAGGAAGCCGGAGCGCAGCCGGCCGAACTCGCGCGAGAGGCCCGGAGCCGCCGCGACGGCCTTGCGCCAGTCCGGGGTGTCGAGCGCGTACACCATCACGCGTTCGCCGTTGATCCAGTACTCCACCGCGTTGCCGTAGACGACCACCTTGGAACGGTACCAGACGTCGGTCTGGGGCGTCAGGCGCCGGTCGGGTGGACGGATTCCGTCGCCGCCGAGGCCGTCGCCCGCGCCGACCAGGACCATCCGCGGGCCCGTCTCGCCGGGCGCCGCGCCGTCCTCCGACACGCGGAAGTGCACCGCGCCGCGGCCGCCCGCCGCCGCGCGCCAGTCGAACTGCAGCTCGAAATCCGCGTATTCGCCGACGCTCACGACCGCCCCGCCGCCCGCGACGAGGGACCCGTCGCGCACCTGCCAGCTGCGGGGGAAACCGTCCTCGCGGTAGCCGCGCCAGTCGGACGTGTCCTTCCCGTCGAACACCAGCCGCCAGCCCTGCGAGCGCTCGAGGGCGGTGACCTGGGGCTTCTCGGCGGCGCCCAGCGCGAGCGCCGCGGCGGCCGCGGCCGCGCAGACGAGGGATCGGGGGGACATGCGCGGACGATGCGCCGCGCCCCCGGCGAGGTCAACCCCGCGGCGGGCGCCGCGATGCCTGCTTGCGCCCCGGGCCGCGGACGCCGAACGTGGAGGGCCATGCCGCGCCTCCCCCTTGAAGACACCTTCCTCGACGTCCTCGGCAAGGCCCAGCGGGGCCTCGGGCTCGACGACGCCCAGCTCGCCGCCCGCGCCGGCATGCGGCCCGAGGAGCTCGCGGCGCTGCAGCGCGGCCAGCTGCGCGAGTCCACGCTGCGCGCCCTCGCCCGCGCGCTCGAGCTCAACCCCGCCGCCCTCGTCACGCTCGCCAGCCGCACCTGGTACCCGGAGCAGCCGGAGTTCCCCCGCGGCTTCGCGCTCTTCAACACGCGCGTGGACGACACGATGACGGTGAACAGCTACCTCGTGTGGGACGCGCGCACGCGGCTGGCCGCGGCGTTCGACACCGGCATGGACGCCGGGCCGATGCTCGACCTCATCGCGGCCGAGCGGCTGGAGCTGCGCTACATCTTCCTCACCCACACGCACGAGGACCACGTCGCCGCGCTCGCCCCCCTCGCGGCCGCCACGCGCGCCGAGGTCTGGGCGAGCGAGCGCGAGCCGGCCCCGCACCCGGGGGCGAAGACGTTCGCCGAGAACGCGCACTTCCACCTCGGCGAGCTCGCGGTGAAGACGCTCTTCACCTGGGGCCATTCGCCCGGACAAACGACGTACTACGTCACCGGCCTGTCCTGGCCGCTGGCGATCGTGGGCGACTCGCTCTTTGCCGGCTCGGTCGGCGGCAGCCGCGAGCACTACGCCGAACAGCTGCGCCACGACCGCGAGAAGATCTTCCGCCTGCCCGCCGACACCGTGCTCGCCTGCGGCCACGGCCCGCTCACGACCCTCGCGCAGGAGCGGCGCCACAATCCGTTCTTCGCGCGGTGAGGCCGGGGGCGTCCAGTCGGGAGACGGTCGCCCTCGTCGGGGAGGCGCGCCCGCGGTGAGTGCGGAACCGGCTCCCGACGCCCTGCCGGACCGCGACCCGTACGCCGCGCTCCGCCACGCGCCCTACCGGCGCTTCCTCGCCGGCAACTTCCTCGCCAACGTCGGCCGCCAGGCGCTCGCCATCGCGGTGTCGTGGCAGGTGTACCAGTGGACCAATTCGGCCACCGCGCTCGGCCTCGTCGGCCTCGTCAACGTCCTGCCCCTGCTCGCCTTCGTGCTTCCCGCCGGCGTGCTCGCGGACCGCTTCGACCGCCGGCTGATCCTGATGCGCTCGATGGCCGCGCTGGCCGTGCTCTCGCTCGCGCTCGCCGCGGTGAGCGCCTTCCACGGCTCGCTCCCGGACCTGCCGGTCCTGCAGGCGGCCAACCGCGGGCTGCACGCGGTCGCGCTCGTCTTCGAACGCCAGGTGGATCCGGCCACGCTGCGGTTCGACAACCCGGCGCTGCCCCTCGTCTACGCCATCCTCCTGCTCCAGTCCGTCGTGCGCGTGCTCGGCGCGCCCGCCCGCGGGGCGATCGTGCCGCTGCTCGTGCCGACCTCCGCGCTGAGCAACGCCATCACGTGGAACTCGAGCACGTTCGAGCTCTCGACCGTCATCGGCCCGGCCCTCGGCGGCGTCCTCGTCGCGCTCGCCGGCTACGAGCTGGTCTACGCGCTCGACGCCTGCTTCGCCCTCGCGCTCGCGGGCGCGCTGCTCGGCGTGCGCCTGCCCCCGCGCCCGGCGCGCGTCGGGCCGGAGCCCGGCATGCTCGCGGGCGCGGGCTTCATCCGGCGGCGGCCGCCCGTGCTGGCGGCGATGACGCTCGACCTGTGCGCGGTGGTGCTGGGCGGCGTCACCATCCTGCTGCCGATCTTCGCCGACCGCATCCTCGGCGTCGGCCCCGCCGGCCTCGGCTGGCTCCGGGCCGCGCCCGCGGCCGGCGCGATCGCGATGGCGTTCGCCGTCGCGCACGCGCGGCCGTTCCGGCGACCCGGCGTGGTCATGCTCTGGGCCGTGGTCGGCTTCGGGCTCTCGATGGTGGTGTTCGGGATCTCGACCTCCCTCGCCCTCTCGCTCGTCGCCCTCTTCGTCTCCGGCGCCTGCGACAACATCAGCGTGGTCATCCGCCACTCCATCGTGCAGCTGCTCACCCCCGAGTCGCTCCGCGGCCGCGTGGTCTCGGTCAACCAGCTCTTCATCGGCTCCTCCAACGAGATCTCCGCCCTCCGCGCCGGCCTGATGGCCGCCCTCGTCGGACCCGTCATGGCCGCGGCCCTCGGCGGCGTCGGCTCCGTGCTCGTCGTCGCCGCCGTCGTCGCCGTCTGGCCCGGCATCAAGGACGTGCCCCCGCTCCACCAGCTCCGCCCCGAGCCCGACCCCTTCGCGCCCGAGTCCGGGAACGGGCGGCCACGCGGCTGAACGACGCCCGCGACGGACGGGGGCCGTCCGGCCCTGCAGGTCATCGGCGTTCGGCCGGACCTGGGGTGACAGATTCCGCAAGGGATGCGCAGCGTGGGCGGGCGGAACGGGTGTAGTCTCCTCACACGGGCCTCCGGTCGACTCGGCATCGGAAGACAGCGCATCGCGCGACGCGGAGTCGCGGCGGCCCCGGACGCGGCGCCCCCGCACCGGCCCCCCACTTCCCCCTGCCGATGAAAGCCTCCCTCGCAAGGAACCGCACCCCCGGGGTTGCGAAGTGCCCGACGGGCATCCGCGGACTCGACGAACTCACCGGCGGCGGGCTGCCGCGGGGCCGCACCACCCTCGTGTGCGGGGCCGCGGGGTGCGGCAAGACGCTCCTCGGCATCGAATTCATCGTGCGCGGCGCGCGGGAGTTCGGCGAGCCGGGGGTCGTGTTCGCGTTCGAGGAGACGATCGACGACCTCGTGGCCAACGTCGCCTCGCTGGGCTTCCGGCTCGACGACCTGATCCGCCGCAAGCAGGTGGCGGTCTGCCACGTGCACGTGGAGCGCAGCGAGTTCGAGGAGACGGGGCCCTTCGACCTGCAGGGCTTCTTCCTGCGGCTGGGCCACGCGATCGATTCCGTCGGCGCCAAGCGGGTGGTGCTCGACAGCCTCGAGGCCCTCTTCGCCGGCCTGCCCAACGAGGGCATCCTGCGCGCCGAGCTGCGCCGGCTGTTCCAGTGGCTGAAGGACCGGAAGGTGACGGCCGTGATCACGGGCGAGCAGGGCGAACGCACGCTCACCCGCCACGGCCTCGAGGAGTACGTGAGCGACTGCGTGATCGCGCTCGACCACCGCATCGTCAACCAGGTCGCCACGCGCCGCCTGCGCATCGTGAAGTACCGCGGCTCGCTGCACGGCACCAACGAGTACCCGGCGCTGATCGACGAGGAGGGCCTGAGCGTCCTGCCGATCAGCTCGCTCGGGCTCGACTACCCGGTCTCGCGCCGGCGGGTCTCGACCGGGATCGCCGGACTCGACGGACTGCTCGGGGGACGGGGCTTCTACCAGGGAAGCAGCGTGTTGGTCTCCGGCGTCGCGGGCACCGGCAAGACGAGCGTCGTCGCGGCGTTCGCCGACTCCGTCTGCCGCCGGGGCGAGCGCTGCCTCTTCTGGTGCTCGGAGGAGTCGCCGGACCAGATCGTCCGCAACATGCGGTCCATCGGCCTCGACCTCGCGCCGCACCGCCGGCTCGGACTCCTCCACTTCCATGCCAGCCGCCCGACCTTCCGCGGCCTCGAGAGCCACCTCGTTTCCCTCCACAAGCACGTCGCCGCCCTGCGCCCGTCGGCGCTCGTGATCGACCCGATCACGAACTTCAGCGCGGTCGGCGACGAGGCGGAGGTCCGCTCGATGCTCACGCGCACGCTGGACTTCATCAAGAACCAGGGCATCACCGCGGTCTTCACGAGCCTGAACTCCGGGGCGAACAGCCCGGATCACGAGCAGTCGGAGGTGGGCGTGAGCTCGCTGATGGACACGTGGCTGCGGCTCGGCACCGTGGAGGAGGCCGGGACGCGCAAGCGGCTGCTGCGCGTGGTGAAGAGCCGCGGCATGGCGCACTCCGGCCAGACGCACGCGTTCGAGCTCGGCTCGGCCGGCATCCGGCTCTCCGACGATCGGACGCGGGGCGGGCCGGCGACGCAGCGGACCGTCGCGTCCGTCCGGACCGCGCACGCGGGAGGCGCCTCATGAAGAAATCCCGCGCAGCGCCCCGCCGCAAGGCGCCCGAACACTGGCGCCTGCGGCTCTACACGGCCGGGCAGACCCAGAAGTCGGTCACCGCCTTCATCAACCTGAAGCGCATCTGCGAGACCCACCTCGCCGGCCGCTACTCGATCGAGGTCGTCGACCTCGAGCAGAACCCGCGCCTCGCCGAGGGGGACCAGATCCTCGCCATCCCCACGCTCGTGCGCCGGCTCCCCACGCCGATGCGCAAGATCATCGGCGACCTCTCCAACGAGGTGCGCGTCCTCGTCGGCCTCGACCTGCGCCCCGAGTGACGGGGTGAACCGGAGTCCCCCCATGCCCAAGCCGCGTCCCAGTCCACGCCGGGCCCTCGAGCGCGCCGCGGCGGAACGCCCGCACCGGCACTACGTGCTGCGCCTGTACATCGCCGGCATGACGCCCCGCTCGAAGCAGGCGGTCGAGAACATCCGCCGCCTCTGCGTGGACTACCTCTCCGGACGCCACGACCTCGAGGTCGTGGACATCTACCAGAATCCGACGCTCGCGAGGGGGGACCAGATCCTCGCGGCGCCGACCCTCGTGAAGCACCTGCCCCTGCCCCTGCGCCGGTTCGTCGGCGACATGAGCGACACGGAGAGGATCCTCGTCGGCATGGACCTCGGGGACGCGACTCCGGCCGCCCCACCCGCGCCCCCCCCGCCCCCGCCGTGAAGGCGACTCTCCCCCGGACCGGCAAGGACCGCCGCGAACTCGAGCGGCTGCGGGAGCGGCTGGGCGAGGCCGAGGCGACGCTGCAGGCGATCCGCGCGGGCGAGGTGGACGCGGTGGTGGTGGGCCAGCAGGTGTACAGCCTCGAGGGCGCGGAGACCCCCTACCGGCGGCTGATCGAGGCGATGCACGAGGGCGCGGCGACCCTCGCGGCCGACGGCACGGTCCTCTACTGCAACGGCAGCCTGGCCGCGCTGCTGGCGCGGTCGCCCCACGAACTCATGGGATCGCCCCTGCGCGACCAGGTGGCGCCGCCCGACCGGCCGGCCTTCGACACCGCCTTCGCCCGGAGCCTGACGGGGCTCGACAAGTCGAGGCTGCAGCTGCGCCGCGCCGCCGGTTCGCTCGTCCCCGTGCAGCTGTCGCTCGTCCCCCTGGCGGCGCACGACCACGGCGTCCGCTGCGCGGTCGTCACCGACCTCACGGACTTCACCCGCGCGCGGGAGGAGATCCTCGCCCTCAACTCCTCCCTCGAGGCCCGCGTGGCCGCGCGCACCCGGGACCTCGCGGAGAGCGAGGAGCGCCTGCGCGCCGTGCTGGAGGCGAGCGCGACCGGCACCTTCGAGGTGGACCTCCGCACCGGCGAGGCCATGTGGAACGACGAGGAGTACCGGCTGCTCGGCCTGCTCCCGGGCGCGCTGCCGTCCAACGTCGAGAACTTCTTCCGCTTCGTGCACCCGGAGGACGTCGCCGCGCTGCGGCAGCGGTGGGTCGGGGCCCTGCAGGGAGGCGTCTTCGACGCCGAGTTCCGGATCGTCCGGCCCGACGGCGAGGAACGCTGGCTCGCCGGGAAGGGCCACTTCGCCTTCGACACCGGGGAGGCCGCGGCGGACGGGACGCGGTCCGGGCGGTTCCTGGGCGTCAACTTCGACATCACCGCCCGCAAGCGGGCGGAGGCCGAGCGGCGGGCGTCCGAGGAGCGGCACCGGCTCCTCTTCGAGACGGCCGTGCAGGGCATCGTGTACCACGACGCGGAGGGGCGCATCACCGCGGCGAACGAGGCCGCCGGACGCATCTTCGGGCGCCCCGCCCCCGAGCTGGTCGGCGGACGCTGCCTCGCGGCGGACGCCGCCGTGCTGCGCGAGGACGGCACGCGGTTCCCGGAATCGGAGGACCCCGCCCTCGTGGCCCTCCGCACCGGACACGAAGTGTGCGACGTCGTGCTCGGCATCC
This sequence comes from uncultured Opitutaceae bacterium, assembly GCA_964460895.1. Lineage (GTDB taxonomy): Bacteria > Verrucomicrobiota > Verrucomicrobiia > Opitutales > Opitutaceae > Didemnitutus. The sequence continues at coordinate 56,640 of CAYWTK010000004.1, read as the reverse complement.
CCGGCCCGCAGCGCGACGTCCTCCGCTGGGTCCGGGTCAACGCCATGCCGCTCTTCCGTCCCGGCGGCGAGCGTCCCAGCCAGGTCTACGCGATCCTGGTGGACATCACCGCGCAGCGGACCTCGGAGGAGCAGATCCGCCGGCTCAACGAGCAGCTGTCGCTCCGCGCCGCCGCCGTCGAGGCCGCCAACCAGGAGCTGGAGACCTTCGCCTACTCCGTCTCCCACGACCTGCGCGCGCCGCTGCGCAGCATCGCCGGCTTCAGCCGCATCCTCGTCCAGGACCACGCGGCGCGCCTCGGCGACGACGGGCGCGGGCACCTCGACCGGATCTGCGCGGCGACGAGCCGCATGGACCAGCTGATCGACGACATCCTGAAGCTGTCCCGCATCTCCCGCGCCGAGCTCCACCGGCAGGGGGTCGACCTCGGGGCCCTCGCCCGCTCCGTCGTCGAGGAGCTGCGCGCCCACGAGCCCACCCGGACGGTGGAGTTCTCGGCCGGCGACGGCCTGCGCGCGGAGGGCGACCCGCACCTGCTCCGCATCGTCCTCGAGAACCTCCTCGACAATGCGTGGAAGTTCACCGGCCGGAGCACGGCCGCGCGGATCGAGTTCGGCGGCGAGGTCGGCGGCTCCGAGGCGCGCTTCTTCGTGCGCGACAACGGGGCCGGCTTCGACCCCGCGTACGCGGGCAAGCTCTTCGGCGCGTTCCAGCGCCTCCACAGCGCCGCGGAGTTCCCGGGCAACGGCATCGGGCTCGCCACGGTCCAGCGCATCGTGCGGCGCCACGGCGGACGCGTGTGGGCGGAGGGGAGCCCCGGGCAGGGCGCGACCTTCTGGTTCACGCTGCCGCGCGAGACTTCACGCCAGACCAACCCTCCCTACCCATGACCCGCCGGATCCTGCTGGTGGAAGACAACCCCGACGACGTGCAGCTGACGCTGCGCGCCTTCCAGCAACACCACCTCGCCAACGACATCGTCGTGGTCAACGACGGCGCGGAGGCGCTCGACTACCTCTTCGGCACCGGTCGCTATGCCGGCCGCGAGCCGAACGCACGTCCCGTCGTGGTCTTCCTCGACCTCAAGCTGCCCAAGCTCGACGGCCTCGAGGTGCTGCGCCGCCTGCGCGCCGATCCGCGCACCGAACTGCTGCCCGTCGTGATCCTCACCTCCTCGAACGAGGAGAGCGACCTCCTCGCCGGCTACCAGCTGGGCGCCAACAGCTACGTCCGCAAGCCGGTGGATTTCGAGGCGTTCATCGGAGCCGCGCGCCAGCTCGGCCTCTATTGGCTCCTCGTGAACCAGGCACCGCCCGCCGGCTGGACTCCCCCGTGAGCACCCCCCTCCGCTGCCTGCTGGTCGAGGACTCCGCGGACGACGCCCTGCTCATCGCCCGCTGCCTCCGCGACGGGGGCTACGACCTGACCCTGCGGCGGGTCGAGACGCCCGAGGACCTGCGCGCCTCCCTCGAGGAGGGCGGCTGGGACATCGTCATCGCCGACTACAAGCTGCCGCGCTTCGCGGGCCTGCAGGCGCTCGACCTCGTGCTGGCCAGCGGCACCGGCGTGCCCTTCATCATCGTCTCCGGCGCCATCGGGGAGGAGCGCGCCGTCGAGGCCATGAAGGCGGGCGCCCACGACTACGTGATGAAGGACCGCCTCGCCCGGCTCGCCCCGGCGGTGCGCCGCGAGCTGCGCGACGCCATCACCCGCCGCGAGCGCCTCCAGGCCGAGGGGGAGCGCAACCGCCTGCTGGCCGAGCTGCAGGAGGCGAATGCGAGGACGAAGACGCTGAGCGGCCTCCTCACGATCTGCGCCGCCTGCAAGAAGATCCGGGACGACCGCAACGCCTGGAGACCGATCGAAGCCTACATCCAGAGCCGCTCGGAGGCGCGCTTCTCGCACGGCCTCTGCCCGGACTGCGTTCGCACGCTCTACCCGAGCCTGCAGTCGCCCCCCGCCTCTGGCAGCGGCCACGGCCCATGACCACCCCGCTCCGCTGCCTCCTGGTCGAGGATTCGGCCGACGACGCCGACCTCATCGTGTGCCGCCTCCGGGACGGTGGCTACGACGTCCAGGCGGAGCGGGTCGAGACGGCCGAGGGACTGGAGTCCGCGCTGCGGGACGGGTCCTGGGACATCGTGCTCGCCGACGACCGCCTGCCGCAATTCAGCGGCACCGCGGCCCTGCGGGCGGTCCAGGCCAGCGGCCTCGACCTGCCCTTCATCCTCGTCTCCGGCACTGTCGGCGAGGACGCGGCCGTCGCCGCGATGAAGGCGGGGGCCCACGACTACGTGATGAAGAACCGGCTGGAGCGGCTCGCCTCCGCGGTCGGACGCGAGCTCGGCGAGGCGGTCGTGCGCCGGGAGCGGCGTCGGGCCGAGAACCTCGTCCGCCTCCAGACCGCCGGACTCGACGCCGCCGCCAACGCCATCCTCATCACGGACCGGGAGGGCAGGATCGAGTGGGTGAATCCCGCCTTCACCGCCCTGACCGGCTACGCGTCGTCCGAGGCGCTCGGGCGCATCCCGCGGGAGCTGGTGAAATCCGGCCGGGAGCCCGCCGCCCGCTACGCGGAGCTCTGGGGCACGATCCTCGCCGGACGCGTGTGGCGCGGCGAACTCGTGAACCGCCGCAAGGACGGCACCCTCTACCACGAGGAGCAGTCCATCACGCCCGTGCGCGACGCGGCCGGGGCCATCACCCACTTCATCGCCATCAAGCAGGACCTGACGGCCCGCAAGCAGGCGGAGGAGGCCCAGCGCCGGAGCGCCGAGCAATACCGCCTTTTCTTCGAGAGCAACCCGCTGCCGATGTGGCTGCACGACCTCGAGACGGCGCGGTTCCTCGCGGTCAACCGCGCGGCGGTCCGCCATTACGGTTTCAGCGCGGACGAATTCCTCGCCATGACGCTCGCGGACATCCGTCCCGCCGACGAGCACGTCCCGGCGCCGACCGCGCCGGCCCGCCCAGCCGCCGGCCACACGGAGGAGAGACGCCACCGGCGCAAGGACGGTTCGGTCATCCGCGTGGAGCTCACCAGCACCGCCCTCGAGTTCAACGGCCGGTCCGCCTGCCTGGTCCTCGCGTCCGACGTGACCGAGAAGCGGCAGCCCGAGGAGAAGCTCATCCACGCCCAGCGGCTCGAAAGCCTCGGCATGCTGGCGGCCGGCATCGCCCACGACCTGAACAACGCCCTGGCCCCGATCATCGTCGCCGCGCCGCTCCTCCGCGCCGGTCTGCAGAGCCCGCGGGAGGCGAAGATCCTCGAGACCATCCAGCGCAGCGCGGCCCACGGGGCGGACCTGGTGAAGCAGCTCGTCGGCTTCGTGCGCAGCACCACCAGCGAGTTCGCCCTGACCGCGGTCGAGCCGGTGCTGCGGGACCTGGCCCGGATCGTCGCCGACACCTTTCCGGAGTCGATCCACCTCGAGGTCGACCTGGCGCCCGACCTCCATCCCGTGCAGGGCAACGCCACCCAGCTGCGGCAGGTCCTGCTCAACCTCTGCGTCAACGCCCGCGACGCCATGCCGGCGGGCGGCACCCTCGCGCTGCGCGCCGTCAACGTCCGCCGCGCGTCATCCGCGACCGCCGGCGCGCCGGGCGACGCGCCCCGGGACTGGCTGAGGATCGAGGTGTCCGACAGCGGCACCGGCATGCGACCCGAGGTGCTCGCGGCCATCTGGACGCCCTTCCACACGACCAAGCCTGCCGGCCAGGGCACCGGCCTCGGCCTCTACACCGTGCGCACGCTGGTGGACCGCCACCAGGGCTTCATCGAGCTGGAAACCGCGGTCGGCCGCGGCTCGACGTTCCGCGTCTTCCTCCCCGCCGCGGCTCCCGTCCCCGCCCTCGAGCCGTCCGCGGGCCCCGCGGCCTGACCGCGAGGGCGGCGGCTCGCCGTCTCCTGGCGATGCGACGCCCACGCCGCGTCCGTCCGCCGACCGGGGCGGGGGCGCCCCGGCTCCAGCGAGACGGCATCTTCGGGGACGAACCCGAAGCGTTGGGGATGCGGCGCAGCCCGACGTCTTGCGCGATCGCGCGCTCCGGGATGCGCGGAGGCGCCGCGCGGGCGCGGTTCGGAGGGTCGGCGGGGCGCCCGCCGCTCAGGTCCCCGAACGAGGCGCTTCCAGGCGCCGGCCTTCGTCGATCGCCTGCCGGATGGACCTCAACAGCAGCTCGGTGTTGTAGGGCTTGTGGAGGAAGTACTTCACGTTCGTCGACGGGATGCGGGCCATGCCGCCGGGCGAGGCGAGTCCGCTGGAGGCGACGATGGGCAGGTTCGGATCGATGCGGCGCACCGCCGCGATCAGCGCGGGGCCGTCCATCACCGGCATCATCATGTCGGTGAGCAGGGCCGCGATGCTGCTGCGGTTCGCGGCGAAGAGGGCGATGGCCTGGGCCCCGTCCTCGGCGGTCAGGACGCGGTAGCCGAAGGCCTCCAGCGTCTGCCGCGTGACGCCGAGGATCGGCGCCTCGTCGTCCACGATCAGCACGAGCTCGCCCTCGCCGCGCGGCAGCTGGACCGGCGCTCTGCCTTCGCCCGGGGAGGCGCCGGGGGAGAAGTTCGCGGGAAGGTACACCTTGAAGGTGCTGCCCTTGCCGGGCTCGCTGTAGACGTTCACGAAGCCCCCGTGGCCGCGCACGATGCCGAGCACGGTCGAGAGGCCGAGGCCGGTGCCGGCGCCCTGCGGCTTGGTGGTGAAGAACGGCTCGAAGATGCGGTCGAGGACCTCCCGCGTCATGCCGCAGCCGGTGTCCGTCACCTCCAGGCACACGTGGGGCCCGGGGGCGGCCGCGCTGCTCATCTCGGCGAGCGGCCCGTCGACGTCCACGTTGCGCGCGAGGAGGGAGAGCGTGCCGCCCTTCGGCATCGCGTCCCGGGCGTTCACGCACAGGTTCAGCAGGACCTGGTTGAGCTGCGTCGGGTCCCCCACGATGGTCCAAAGGTCCTGCGGCACCTCCGAATAGAAGCGGATGTTCTTGGGGAACGTGTTGGCGACCATCGACTCGATCTCCCGGGCGATGTGGCCCGCCCGCACGACCACGCGCTCGCCCTCGACGCCGCGCGCGAAGGTGAGCACCTGGCGCACGAGCTCGGCGCCGCGGTGCGCGGCGCGCGCCATGTTGTCGAGCACGGTGCGGACCTCGGCCCGCGGATCACGGTGCCGCAGCAGGTCCACCCCCATGATGATCGGCGCGAGCAGGTTGTTGAGGTCGTGGGCAATGCCGCCGGCGAGGGTGCCGATGCTCTCCATGCGCTGGGCCCGGAGGAACTGGGCCTCCAGCTTCTTGCGCTCGGTGACGTCGCGCTCGACCGCCACGAAGTGGGTGACCCGGCCGGCCGCGTCGAGCACCGGGCTGATGTTGATGTCCACCCAGTACTCCCGCCCGTCCTTCGAATAGTTGACGATCTCCTCGTGGACCGGCCGACCGGCGACGATGGCGTCGCGGATCCGGTTCAGCGCCTCGCGGGAGGTCCGGGGCCCCTGGAGCATCCGGGGGGCGCGCCCCAGCACCTCGGCGCGGGTGTAGCCGGTCAGGCGCTCGAACGCGTCGTTCACGAAGACGATGTGCGGTCCCGGCCCGGTCGGCTGGTCGGCATCGGTGATGATGATGATGTCGTTCAGCCGGGCCACCGAGTTCTCGAGCAGCCGCCGCTCGGATTCCAGCGCGAGGCGTTCGGTGATGTCCTGGCACGTGCCGACGGCGCGGACCGGGGCGCCGCCGGCGTCCCGCTGGATCACCCAGCGCTCCTCGACGGTCTTCGTCCGCCGGTCGGGCAGCACGATGCGGTACTCGATCCGGTGGTCCTCGTCGGAGTGGAACGAGGCGTGGAACGCGGCGTCGACGGCCGCGCGGTCGTCGGGATGGACCCGCTCCAGGAAGGTCGCGTGCGTGGGGGCGAACGCGGCGGGGTCCGTGCCGAAGATGCGGTGGGTCTCGTCGGACCAGCGGATGCCGCCCGCGGGGATTTCGGCGTCCCAGCTGCCGATCTGCGCGACCCGTTGCGCGAAGTTCAGCCGGTCCCGGCCGTTGCGCAGCTCCTGCTCCGCGACCTCGCGGCGGGCGATCTCCTCCCGCAGGGAACGCGTGCGCTCGGCGACCACGCGGCGCATCTGCAGGACCCACAGGAGGACGAGGAGCGCGGCGAACGCGACCACTGCGGCCCCGACGGCGGTGCGGTACAGCCAGACCTTCGACTCGGCGTCCCGGCCCGGGTCGGGCGCGAGCAGGAAGCCGTCGAGGTCCGCTCCGGCGGGCGCGATTCCCTGGGCGACGAGGATGTCGGCGATGTGCCGCCACCGGCCGGGATTCACGTGGCCGATCTCCACCACCTCGGGCAGGATGTAGTCGCGCATGGCCTCGGCCTCGGCGCGGAGCAGCTCGCGGGTGACGCCGCGGCCCGACGCCTCGGGCATGGCCAGGATCAGGTCGATGATCTCCTCGGGATGCTCCATCGCGTACCGCCAGCCGCGCAGGCTGGCGCGGACGAAGGCGGCGGCCCGCTCCGGGTGCGCCGCGATGTAGCCGCCGGTGGTGAACAGCGTGTCGCCGTAGAAATCCACGCCGTAGTCGAGGGCGCGGAGCACGGCGGGCTCCACGCCGCGCGCCCGGAGCAGGAACGGCTCCACGGTCGCGTAGGCGGATATGGCGTCGGTGCGGCCCGCGACGAGGTCGTCGAGCGTCCAGCTGTGCGGCAGCAGGGTGACCTGCGCGACGTCCACGCCCTCCCCCTGCAGCATGGCGCGGAACTGCGCCGCGCCCTGGCCCTCGTCGAGCATCACGCGCCGGCCGACCAGCTGCGCCGGCGTACGGATGCCGTCCGCGGCGCGGCTCAGGAAGACATAGGGCGAGTGCTGGAAGACGGCGGCGCACACCACCACCGGATGACCGTTCATCCGGGCGATGAGGACGTCGGAGTCGGCGACGCCGAAATCCGCCTCGCCGCGCAGCACCGTGGCGAGCGGCGGACGCGTCGGTCCGCCTTCGATGATCTGCACCGAAAGCCTCTCCTGCGCGTAGTAGCCCTTGGCCTGCGCGGCGTAGTAGCCCGCGAACTGGAACTGGTGGCGCCACTTGAGCTGCAGGCGGACGGCGGTGACCGCGTCGGCCCCGAGCAACCCGCCGCAGCCCGCCAGCCACACGACCGCGGCGGCCACGTGCCGCACGAAGCGTGGCGAAATGCCGTTCCTCCACCCTCCGCCCGTGGATTCACAACTCATCTTGAGGAATGGCTATACGCGGAGAGCCGCGAACGCGAACCTTGTTCTGATCGACGGCAGACGGAAGAAGCACCACGGCGCCCCGGCTGATCGGGGGCAGCCCACAGCAGGCCGGAACGGCCCGGTCTCAGGTGAGATCGTCTCTAGCGTCCCGCACAGCCTCCCCAAGAAACCCATTGCGCCCGTCCACCGCCCGTCGTTGCCAGACCGAGCTGGCGCGCTGGCGCTGAAACTGCGCCCAGCGCCACCGAAACGAGAAGAGCAAAACGCCGCCCGAACCTCTGCGAGCTCCGCAGCCACGACGCCCGTCGACCGGCGCGGCACTCAATCACGGAAGCAACGAACAGCGGCCTGACCCCGTGGGATTACCGCCATGCGGTTACAAGGCGCGCGCCGGTCGCGGGGCTTTTATCCATGAACCGGTCGCGCGGCCGACGGGCGTGGCGAGGAGCCTCCTCTCGCTCGGCAGCCACGCCCTTAGCCACCGGCCACCCGCGTTCGCGCGCCCGGCGCCGGCTCGCGCCCGGCCGCTTCCGGATTGAAGCCGAAACCAGGCTGGCCTTGGTCCGGACCGTCCCGATGCCACCCCTCCACTGGATCGCATGTGCGTTGAACGGCGGCTACCTGTCCCTGCCCGTGGGGATCGGGCTCGCGATGAGCCGCCGGGCCGGTCACGAGACGGAGAGCTACTTCGTCGGTTCGCGCCGCCTGCCGTGGTGCATCAACGGCGTCTCCCCGGAGGCCACGAACGTCGCCCCGGACACCCCGCTGGTCGTGACCGAGATGGCGCGGGACCGCGGGCTGCAGCGGCTCTGGTGGATGCTCGACGGCGTCTTCGCCATTGGCGTCGTGCTCCGCACCCGAGCCGTCGCGCGCGAGCGCCTGCTCGCCCTCCACGACAAGGCGCGCCCCGGCGACTGGTGGGCGCGGTGTCACGCGCGCTCGCTCCGGCGGACCGGTCGGACGTGCCCATCTGGCGCGCGTTCGGAGACCTCGCAGGCGGCGCCGCCTTCCGCCTCGGCACCACGATCGGCATCGGCTACAGCCTCCTGCTCCGGCCCGGTCTGGCCGCCCATGGCTTCGCCGCCGCGCTCGCCGGAACGGCCGGCGTTTTCCGGTGGTTCCGCCGCCACGCGCCGCCTTCCTGAATATCCACCATGAGCCTCCCCTTTCGCGACCCCGACCTGCCGCTGGAGCAACGCCTCGACGACCTCGTCGCCCGCCTCGACCTGCCCGAGAAGGTCGGTCAGCTGATGAACGACAGCGCGGCGGTGCCGCGCCTCGGCCTGCCCGCCTACAACTGGTGGAACGAAGGTTGCCACGGCGTCGGGCGCAACGGCCGCGCCACGGTCTTCCCCCAAGCCATCGGGCTGGGGGCGACCTTCGACCGCGCGCTCGTGCACGCTGTCGGCGATACGATCGCCACCGAAGCGCGCGCGAAGCACCATGCCGCCGTGCGGGCGCGCGGCGACGGCGGCAGCGGCTGGTACCAGGGACTCACGTTTTGGACGCCGAACATCAACCTCTACCGTGACCCGCGGTGGGGCCGCGGCCAGGAGACGTTCGGCGAGGACCCCGTGCTCACGGGCGAGCTCGGAGCCGCGTTCGTGCGCGGCCTGCAGGGCGACGACCCGCGGCACCTCAAGGTCGCCGCCTGCGCGAAGCACTTCGCCGTCCACAGCGGCCCAGAGGCGCAGCGCCACGGCTTCGACGCGCGTGTCAGTCCGCGCGACCTTCACGAGAGCTACTTGCCGCACTTCGAGCGGGTGGTGCGCGCGGGCGTCGAGGCCGTGATGGGCGCCTACAACCGCACCAACGGCGAAGCCTGTTGCGCGAGCCCGAAGCTGCAGAGGATCCTGCGCGAGGACTGGGGCTTCGCCGGCCACTACGTGTCCGACTGCGGCGCTTTGGACGATCTCCATCGGAGCCACGGCCTCACGGCCGGCCCGGTCGAATCGGCCGCGTTCGCGCTGCGGCACGGCACCGACCTGAACTGCGGATGCACGTACAACGACCTGCTCGTGGCGCACCGGCGCGGTCTTGTCACGACGGCCGACATCGACCGCTCCCTGCGCCGCGTGCTGCGCACCCGCTTCCGCCTCGGGCTCTTCGACCCGCCCGAACGCGTGCCCTACGCGGCGACTCCGCCGGAGGTCGTCGCGTGCGCCGCGCACCGCGCGCTCGCGCGGCGCGCGGCGCTGAACTCGCTCGTGCTGTTGCGGAACAACGGCGTGCTGCCGATCGCGCCGACCGTGCGCAGCGCGATGGTCGTCGGTCCCGGCGCCGCCAGCGTCGACGCGCTGCTCGGCAACTACTTCGGCGTCTGTCCCGGACTGACGACGATCCTTGAGGGCGTCGCGGAACGCGCGCCCGAGGGCCTGCGCCTCGGCTACAGCCTCGGGTGCCTGCCCGACGACGAGCGCGTGCCCCCCGGACCCGGCGCCGTCTGGGAGTGCACGCAAGCGGACGTCACGATCGCCGTCCTCGGCACGCTGCCTTGCTACGAGGGCGAAGAGGGCGACGCGTTCGCATCGCCGCTCGCCGGCGACCGCGCGCGCATCGAGCTGCCCGCCGGCCAACGCGCGTTTCTCGACCGTCTTCGCGCCAACGGGAAGCCCACCATCCTCATCCTCACCGGCGGCGGCGCCATCGCCTGCCCGGAGGCGGCCGAGTGGTGCGACGCGATCCTGCACGCGTGGTATCCCGGCGCCGAGGGGGGCCGCGCAGTGGCGGCGGTGCTCTTCGGCGACGCCGAGCCGGGCGGGCGGTTGCCGGTGACCGTCCCGCGCGCGACCGAGGACCTGCCGCCCTTCGAGGACTACGCCCTGCGCGGCCGCACCTACCGCTTCGCGGAGAAACCGCCGCTGTTCCCGTTCGGCTACGGACTCGGCTACACGACCTGGGGGCTCCACGACGCGCGGCTCTCCCGAGACGACGCCGGGCAACCGGTCTCGGTCTCGGTCGACCTCACCAACACCGGCGCCCGCCCCGGACGCACGGTCGTGCAGTTCTACCGCGTCCCGCCGCCCGGGTGCGGCGGTCCGCGCGTCGCGCTGTTCGATTTCGCGGTCGTCGAGCTGCCCGCGCGCGCGACCGCGACCGCGACGATCTCCCTGGGGCCGGACCTCTGGGCGCTGCACGACGAGGCGGGGGTCCGCCGCCGCGTGCCGGGAGAATGGCACATCCTGGCCGCCTTCGCCGCCCCGAGCGACCGGGCGCGCGAGCTGGGCGTGCCCGCACCCGCCTCGGTTCCCTGCGTCGTCGCCTGACGCCCGCCCCTCGGCGAGGGGCGGGTCGGGGTGACGACGACCGCGACGTCGGCCTCGGACGCGCCCCCCTCCGGTCAACGGGCGGGACATCTCTTGCCGCCCGCGGCCAGCCCCTCACAATCCGGCCGCGGTCCGCCACGCCGCCGCCATCAGCTGGTGCCCCAACGGCGACGGGTGCACGCCGTCAGAGGCGAGCTCGGTGGCGGAGTGGAGCCGCTGCGCCGCCTCGAACATGGCCTGGTAAGGCACGAAGGCCGCACCGAACTCCTCCGCGAGCCGACGCACCACGGCGCCACGGGCCCGCAGCTCGGCCATCCAGGCGTCATTGAATTCGCCGCCCGGCAGGGCGAAGGGCTCGCCGAGGACGAGCACGCAGTCCGGCCGGGCCGCGCGCGTGTCCCGCAGGAGCAGGCGGTAGAGCTCGGCGTAGCGGTCGACGGGGATGCCGTTGCCGTTGAGGTGCTCGTGCCACGTGTCGTTGACGCCGACGAGGATGCTCACGAGGTCGGGCTGCAGCGCGAGCGCGTCGCGCCGCCAGCGCCCGAGAAGGTCCACCACGCGGTCGCCGCTGATGCCCCGGTTGTAGAACCGCCAGCCAGCGCCGGGGTAGGCGGCTTGCAGGTCGCCGGCGACACGGCCGGCGTAGCCGGCACCGAGCGCCGTGGGATCGTTGGGCCAGCTGCGCGTCCGGTCGCGCAGGCAGTCGGTGATGGAGTCGCCCTGGAAGAGGACGACCGCTTGGGCGGGCAAGGAGCGCGAGGGCTTCATGGTGGCGGAAAGGGTCGCCGGCAGCACCGGCAGAAGCGAGGCCGCAGCGGCCGTCCGCAGGAAGTCCCGGCGACCCACGGGACGGTCATCGGCGGCGCGCGGCTTCATCCCTGCCAGAGGCGCCGGAAGTAGGCGCCGGTCTCGCTCAACGTGCCGTCGGGTCGGTAGAGCCAGAAGCCGCGGAGGTGGCGCGGGTCGCGCAGCGGGGGCGGCGGATGCGGCGCGGTGCGCGGGTCGGGCTCGTTGCAGTAGAGCTGCCACTGCACGACCCAAAGCACGCCCGCGAGGCTGCAGGCGGCGAGCAGCTCATCCCAGCGCTCGGCGATGCGGTCGGGGTGGACGTTCTCCGGGATGCCGATCTCCCCGAGGAAGACCGCGCCCGGGCCCCACGGACCGGTCGTGCGGGCGAAGCGCCGGATGGTGTCGATCGCGCGCCGGAGCGTGGCGGCGTCCGCCATGCCGTCGTAGGCGCTGTACGAGACGAGGTCCAATTCGACGAGCGGCAGGACGTGCTCGGTCATGGTCGGCAGTCCCTTCCAACCGTCGGCCACCCGATTGACCTCGGCCGCGTGGGCGACCCGCAGCCGGGCGCCGGAGGGGGCGCGGGCCCGCGCCCGGGTGACGCCGAGCTGCCGCGCCGCCAGCCGCCGCGCGTAGCGGGCGCACCGCACCTTCCAGTCCGGCGGCGGGGGATCCCAGAGCTTTCCCAGCCCGCGAAGCTGCCAGTCCCCCTCCCAATTCTGCAGGACGATGGTGAGCTCGCGGTGCCCGTGGGCGGCGTAGAGGTGGTCCACGAGCTCCTCCCATTCCGCGGTGATGCGGGCGTAGTAGTCGGGCCCGTGGTCCTTGTTCCAGCCGCGCTCCGCGGGACTGTGCGTCTCGAGGAAAAGCGCGGTAAAGGGCCGGGCGAAGACCTCCCGCCAATACGGGCTCGAGGCGAGGTCCACCAGCGTGCGCATCTCGGGCCACCGGCTGTTCCAGGGGTTGTCCCGGGCCGCGCGGTGCGGCTCGAACCAGAACTTCCCCACCGTCGTCCCGAGCGCGAGCATCTGGTCCGCGCCCTCGAGCAGGTTCGGCCGGTCGGTCAGGTGATAGCGCCCGTCCACCAGGGTCGTCCCCAACCAGCGCCGATGGAACTCGCGGAGGTCCGTGCGGCGCGAGGGACGGTGGGCGTCGAGTTCATCGAGGCCGGTCGGGCTACCGGAACCGCGGACAATCGCGGCGGCGGTGGCGGCGGCGGTGGCGGCGGCGGTCATGACGAGGAAACGGCGGCGGTCGAGGGGAATCATTGGTCACTCGGGCGCGACATACCCCGTCCGACCGCCGAGGGCCTGCCAGCGCCGGTGGAGCCAGACCCCGAGCCCGAGCGCGACGCCGGCGATGACGGCCCCAGCGAGGAAGGTGTAGCGATACTGGTTGCCCAGCCCGTCGAGCAGCGCGCCCAGGACGGGACCGAGCGCCATGTTGAAAAGCGCCGCGATCAGCCCCGCCGCCGCGGCGAACTGCGCGAACTTCGGGGCCGGGAAGAGCATCTGCGGCAGCGCCGCCGCTCCCGTGAAGAAGGTCCCCGCCAGCACGCCGTGGAGGAGGAAGACCCATCCGAACGAGGGGGCGTCGCGCATCCCGAGGAACCCGACGAGCATCACCCCGCCGTAGAGCCCGATCGCCCCGAGCCCGACGCGGAGCGGGTGCAGGCGGTCCGCGAGCCAGCCGAGCGGGAAGGCGAGGACGAAGGAGCAGATGTACGTCACCACGAGGTACCGCCCGTAGGTCTCCATCGACATGTCGTAGCTCTTCGCAGCGTAGATGCTGAAGAGGTTCACCGGCACGAACGCCAGGTTGGCCACGCCGAGGAAGAGGAAGACGAGCAGGTAGTACGGCTTGCGGAAGCAGTCGCGCCAGTAGTCGCCCAGCGCGCCGAGCACCGGATGCCCGGCGCGGCGCGGCGGCGGCGGCGGGTATTCGCCCTCCTTCACCCGTAGGCACATCACCGTCATGCCCGCGCCGTAGATCAGGCCGATGCTGGCAAGGATGAGGGTGTAGTGCTGCTCCGCATGGCCGATGATCTTGTAATTGAAGAGCACGCCGACGCCGAGGCTGACGGCGCGGAACAGGCCGTAGAACCGGCCGAGCAACTCGCGGGGCACGACGTCGTTGATCAAGCCGTTGAAGACGGAATTCGAGATGACGACGCCGATCTCGAAGACGGTCCAGCAGAGCCCCATCACGACCAGAATGGTGAGGTTGACGCGGTCCGGCGCCAGGCCCAGCGCCGCATGCAGCCAGCGACCGATGGGCGGGCTGTAGGCGAGACCGATCATCGAGAGGGTGACGAAGGGCGTCGGGAAGAGCAGGAACGGGATGCGCCGCCCCCACCGGCTGCGATGATGGTCGCTCCAATAGCTCACCGCTGGGCCGACGACGAGGATGATGGCCCAGGGGATGGTGAGGAGGAAGACGCCGGTGACGAGGTCGGAGGCCTCGTACTTCTTCAGCATCAGCTGCGCGACCGGCGCCGCGGAGCGCTCGCGCATCATGTAGCTGAAGTCGCCGAGCAGCAGCCAGAAGAACAGCAGCAGCAGCGCGCCGAGCGAATAGGTCAGCGTGCCGAGCCGCCACACCTTGGGTCCGCCGCCGGGAGGGGTCGAGAGGTTCATGGGAAGGGGCTCAGGCCGAGTTGGCGGCGGCCGCCGCGTCGAGCGCTCCGGCCAGCGGTTCGCCGCGCACCCAGCGCGCGAGGTCGTCGCCGGCCGCGCGTCCGAGCAGCTCGATCTCGCGGTGCCGCGCGCCGGCGAGGTGCGGGGTGAGCACGACGTTGGGCAGGAGGCGCAGCGGCGAATCCGCCGGAGCCGGCTCAGGGTCCGTCACGTCGAGCACCGCCGTCAGGTCCGGACGCTCGCGGAGGACCGCGACCATCCCGACCTCGTCCACGATCGCCCCCCGCGCCGTGTTCACGAACGTGGTGTGCCGGCCGAGCTTCCGCAGGTGCTCGGCACGGACGAGGCGGACGGTCGAGGGGAGCAGCGGCGCATGCAGGGAAACGACGTCGCTGCGGGCGAAGACCTCGTCCAGCGGCGCGAGCTCGACCCCGAGGCGCGCCGCCTCGGCGACGTCCACCGTCGGGTCGAAGGCGAGGATGCGGAGCTCGTGGCGCCTCAGTCCCCGCACCACGGCGCGGCCGATGCGGCTGAGGCCGACGATGCCGACGGTGGCCCCGTGCACGCCCGAGGAGGCGGTGTCGGCGAGGTAGGCCCAGTCCGCGCGCTTCTCCCGCAGGTAGAACCAGACCTGCTTCAACGAGAGCACGATCATCGCCTCGGCGAAGGTCGCGGTCGGACCGACGTTTGCCCCTACAGCGCTGGAGAGCACGATGCCCCGTTCCCAGAATTCCGGGGTCACGAAGCCGCGCACCGAGCCGGCGGCGTAGAAGACGGCGCGCAGGCGCGGCATCGCGGCAAGCAACTCGGCGTCAAACCGGGGGATGTCCCAGCTGCCGAGCACCGCGTCCACGTCGCGCAACGCCGCGGCGTGCCCGCGCCAAGCGGCCTCGTCCAGCGGCGGGGTCACGATGTCCGCCACGGCCGCGAGCCGCGCGCGTGCCGCGGGCGGGAGGAGCCAGCGGTCGAGTTCCTCCCGGTAGAACAGGGCGACGCGGGGACGAAACGGGGCAGCGGGGGCGTTCATGGACGGGAAGCGGGCGGTCGGACCCGCGTCAGCAACGCCTCGAGCTCCGCCCTCAGCGGCCGGGCCGCGGGGTCGTACGCGAGATTGCGCATCTCGTGCGGATCGGCCGCCAAGTCGAAGAGCTGCGTCCACTCCGGCCGGCCTGGATACTCGACCAGCTTGGCCCGGTCGGTGCGCACAGCGTGGATGTCGAAGGTGACGTCCGGATACTCGGGATCCCGGTAGTTCTCGTAGAGGAAGTGGGTCCGCCAGTCCGCGGGGCGCTCGCTGCGCAGGAGCGGCAAGAGGCTCCGGCCCTGCTGCTCCCAGCGCAGGGGCACGCCGGCGAGCTCAAGCAGCGTCGCGGGAAAGTCCAGGTTGAGCGCAAGCGCGTCCACGACCGTGCCGGGACGCACGAGGCGCGGGTAATGGACGAGGAGCGGGATACGGATGCTCTCCTCGTAGGCCGAGCGCTTGTCCCCCAGGCCGTGCTCGCCGAAGTAGTAGCCGTTGTCGCCGGCGAAGACGATGACGGTGTCGTCCGCCACCCCGGCCTCCCGCAGCCCGTCGAGCAGCCGCCCGATGTTGTCGTCCACGCCCTGCAGGCAGCGGAAGTAGTTGAGCCGGTCCTCGACGACCGGATTCCACGGCCGCGAACGGTCGCCCCAGGGGAACGGCGGCCACGCGCGGAAGCTCGGCGGCTCGGCGATGCGGACCCCGGCATAGCGGTCGGCATGGCGGGGCGCCGGCTGGCGGACGTCGTGCGGCGACTTGTAGCCGACGAAGAGCGCGAAGGGCTCGGCGCGGTGCGCGGAGACGAAGCGGAGCACGGCGTCGGTGGTGACGTCGTCGACCCACCCTTCCGTCTCCACCCAGACCCCGTTGTGGAGGAAGCGGCAGTTCGGGTAGATGCCCTGGTCGACGAACGTGAAGGTGTGATCGAAACCGGGCCGATCCTCCTGCTTCCCCATGTGCCACTTCCCGAAGTAGCCCGTCCGATAGCCCGCATCGCGGAGGGCGTGCGCCCAGGTGTCCTCGGAGCGGAAGGCCGTCTTATTGTCGCGGATGCCATGCGCGTGGGTCGGCCGGCCCGTGAGCATCGAGGCGCGGCTGGGCGAGCAGAGCGAATGGGTCACGAAGGCGTTGCGGAAGCGGGCGCCGCCCGCCGCCAGCCGGTCGAGGTGCGGCGTGGCGAAGAACGGGAAGCGCGCCCGCTCGCCCTGCTCGTGCTGCACGACGCCGAGGGCGTCCCAGCGCTGGTCGTCGGTGACGATGACGACGACGTTCGGCCGGCGCGGGGCGGGATCGGACGCCGCCAGCAGCGAGGCCGCGGCGAGCGCGATGAGCACGGTCGGGATCTTCATGCGGGAGCGGGTCTTTCCTTGAACGCGGCCGCGACCGCGTGCGCGGCGGGCTTCAGGGCGTGGTCGAACTCGACGATGGAGGTGTTGGCGAGACAGGGGAAGGCGTCATGCCCCATCCAGATCAGGAAACCGCCGCAGGCCGGGAATCTCGCCTTCTTCGCCCGGATGGCGAAGGCCAGCTTCTCCGCCTGCTCGCGGCGCGTGTGCTCGGTGAAGGCCTCGAGCGCGGTCGCGGGGTCGGCGTCGGCGAATTCCCCGCCGAGCCGGTCCCACTGCGTCCACCAGCCGGAGGCGTGGCGCCAGAGCGCGGTGTTGGGCGGCCAGACGGGCTCGCCGCCGGCGAAGCGCCGGATCAGCTCGGCCCGGCTCGCCCCGGCCACGCCGGTCTCGCCGCGAAAGAGCGAGTCGTCGTCGCGCCAGTAGCACTCCCACTCGTCGCCCGGATGCCCGTCCAGGCCCCAAGGCCCGTGCACCTCGTGGTGCAGGCCGCGCCCGAACTCCTCGCGCGTCGCATGGAAGCGCGGCCCGTACGGCGAGGTCGGCAGGAACCGGTGCGTCGGATCCTCCTCGGCCACGAGGCGGTCGAGGGCGGCGAGCAGGCGGTGCGAGAGGTCGAGCGGGTGGCGGCGCTTGCCGTCGCCGTGCGGGACGTCCACGTGCAGCTCGTTGCCGCCGCACCACTGCAGCAGGCAGGCGTGGTGCTGGCGGCTGCGGATGAAGTGCCGGGCGATGGACGTCATCCCGGCGATGAACGCGTCGTCCTCCGCCGGCCGGCTGTCGAGACCGGACGAGGAGAGCGGGAACTCCTGCCAGACGAGCAGGCCCGCCCGGTCGCAGGCGGCGTAGAACTCGGGCGACTCGAGGTAACCGCCGCCCCAGACGCGCAGCAGGTTGCAGCCGAGGTCGCGGTAGATCCGCACGAGGCGCTCGGTCTCCTGCCGAGTCACGTCCTGGTAGCACATCCGCACGGGGGTCCAGTTGACGCCCTGGAGGAAGAGCGGGCGGCCGTTGACGACGCAGAGCCAGTCGAGGGCGCCGGCCGGCGCCCCGGCGCAGGGGCGCCAGGCGACGTGCTTGAAGCCGACCTCGCGCACAAACTCGTCCACCACGGCGCCCCCGCGGCGCACCGCCGTGCGCACGACGTAGAGCGGTTGCCCACCCTCGCCGTTGGGCCACCACGGCGCTGGCGAGGCGACCGCCAGGCGCACGGTATTCCCGCCCGCGACCAGCGCCTGCCGCGTCTCCGCGACGACGCCCTCCCGGGATTCGACCGTGGTGCGGACCTCGTCGCCCGGCCGGACCTCGCCGGCGGTGAACTCGGCCACGACCTCCCCGCGGGCGAGCGCCGCGTCGAGCGTGGCCACCGTGCGCACGACGCGCACGTCCGGGGCCGCGACGCGCGCGAGCTGGAGCCGGCCGGCGGCGCCGATCGGCACGACCCGCACGCACCAGTCCCAACTGAAGCTGTACCGCGGCTTGGCCTCTCGCGCGAGGGAGGTGTAGCCGAGCTGCCCCTGCCCTTCCGGCGGCAGGCCGAAGATGATCGAGATCTCCCGCGGGCCCCGGCCGGACCTGCCGTCCAGCGGAAGGCGCACGGGGAGGTGCGCGCCGGCGAACTCGCCGACGACGACGCCGTCGAGCGTGATCCACCCGTTGTGGTCGAGGCCGTCGGCCTCGAACACGACCTCGCCGGCCGGCAACGGCGGGAGCGTGGCGGTGAACATCCAGTGGCGATGCTCGACCCATTCGACCGCCAGCGAGTTGTGGCCGACGTTCCAGTCCGGGATCGCGCCGGCCCGGAACAGGTTCTCCTGCACGGAGCCGGGCAGTCGCGCCGGGTACGGACCGTGGTCCGGCAGGAGGAAGCCGCCGGTCTCGGCCGACTTGCGGAGCCGCCAGGCGAACGGGCGCCAGCCCGTCAGGGTCCATTGCAGCGTGGAGAGGTCGAGCAGGGCGGCCATCGGTCAGGAGCGTCGCAGCGGCGGGAGGAGGAGGGACGAGTTCGTCATCGCGCCGGGCTGATGCGGAAGGTGAGCCGCGCCGTGGTCACGGGCCGGTCGAACGCGAGGCCGAGGCGGGTCGGCTTCCGGTTGCCCGGCAGCTGCTCGTCGATGACCTCGGAGCGCAGGGTCCAAGGCACGTCGGACTCGACGGCGACCCGCAGCGCGGCGTCTCCCTCCCCGAGCGCGAGCCGACCCTCGCCGCGGTCGCGCCATTTCTCAAAGGTGACGAGGGCCCCCTCGAAGGCGGAGGGCGTGGCGAACTCGACCTGGTCACTGACGACGACCTCTGGCTTGACGCCGCGACGCAGGGTGAAGGTGCGCACGAGGGACTTGAGCGCCGGGACCTCGTAGGCCGCGGTCAGGTCGAGCACGACCACGTCCTCAGCGGCGGAGAAGGAGGTCGAGACGACCCGGGCGGCGTGCTTCCGCCCGGTCCGCTGCAGCTCGCCCGCGACGACCGGCACGGAGTGCCCGTAGGAATTGATGACCTTGGAGTCGTAGCGCTGCGGCGAGAAGGTGCGCTGGGTGTAGACCTCGAGGCCCGGGTCCACGAGCACGGGCCGGTCCGCGGCGGCGACGACGAAGGAGCCGACGTCGTTGTGGTTGTGGTGCTCGTCGTTGTGCCCGCCCTTGATGGCGGCGCCGAAGCCGGCCGCGGCGCGTCCCGTGTAGACCTGGGCCGCGTCGAACCAGTAGTGGTCGCCCGTGACGCGGGGCGCGGGCGCCGCGGGTAGGCCGGCGGTGAGGAAGGGCAGGAAAACCTTCATCGCCGCCTCGTAGGTCACCTGCGTGCGCAGGTCGCCGACGGAGAGGCCCCACGACTTCATCCCGAGGGGCTTCGGGTAGACCTGGATGACCGCGACCGCGCCGAACCACGTGGACGGCCGCTCGCGCACGTCCATGTCCGCGAACGCCGGGAAGACGCCCGGGAGGATCTGGAGGGCCCAGGGATAGGCCGCGACGCGGAGCGCGTGGTCGCCGGCGAGCGGCCGCACCACGCCGCCGGTGACGCGCCCGAGCGTCTCCGAGAGCATGGCGAAATGTCCGAAGCCGTAGTTCCAGTAGCCGATGCCCTCGCTGCAGTAGCCGTCGGCGGTGAAACCCTTGAGGTATTCAATGAGGTTGATCTCGGCGTGCGCCACGACCTCGGCGCGCGCGGCGCGGGATTCGAGGACCGCGAGCGCCGTGCCCACGACGCCCGCGTGGCAGACGGAGTTCCAGTTGTTGTCCGTCCGGGTCCACCACATCCCGTCCGTGTCGGCGCTCTTCTCCCCCTTCACCCGCGCGAGGTACGGCGCGATGACCCGGCGCTGGAGCTCGGCGCGGGCGCGGGCGACCAATGCGGGGTCGAGCTGCGCGGCGTGCCAATGGAGGACGGTGGCGAGCGACCAGCCCTTCATCGCCACCATCAGGTCGATCTCGGTCCAGCGTCCCTCGAAGTTGTTCAGCTTCGGGTCGTGGGCGGGCAGCACCCAGGTCGGCTCGTCGAGCGTCGCGGCGATCTCTCCCGCCAGAGCGGGCAGGAAGCGGCCCCTGCCCTCGACCGCCTCCGCCCAGGCGAAGAGGTTGAGCCGTCCCATCCGCACGCGGTTGGCGTCCTGGAACTCCGACCGGTTGCCGTCGCGCGAATAGCGCCGGTAGAGGTCGGCGGACAGGTCGGGGGGCCGCTGGCCCATCGCCTCCTGCGCGGCGAGCACGAGGTCGCGCGCCGGGATGGTCGCGGCGGCCTCCTTCCAGGCCTTGCGGTCGGAGGCGACCGGCCCCCACCCGCCCGGAAGCTCGGGCAACGCCGCCTCGATCTGCCGGACCCGCGCGGGCGCGGGCGCGTAGCGCGGGGCGGCGAGGACCGGGGCGGTGAGACCGACGAGCAGACCGAGGAGGACCAGACGGGAGCGCATGGGAAAGTCAGCCGATGACGCCGAGCAGGCCGATCGTGGTGCGGGTGCCGCAGCCCTGCGGCACGGGAACCGCGACGGCCTCGAGTTCGCAGACGTGCGGACCGGCCGGAAGGTCGTCCGCCACCACGAGCGGGCGGAACCAGCCGCTGTCGCCGCACCAGGCCGGGCGGTCGCGCCGGGTCTCCCGCCATTCCCCGCCGTCCACCCGGTAGCGCACCTCGCTGGAGAGGCGCCCGAAGTCGAAGCCGACCACCAGGCCGCGACCGGTGAAGGGAATCCGCAGCGCCGCGCCCGGCGCCGTCGCGTGCAGCGCCCGATCCATCCCGAGGCAGGTGAACCACCGGTGCAGCCCCCACGGGCCGGTGCGCTCCGGAACGTCGAGCGGGAGCAGGTCCACGCGGTCCCAGCAGCCGGCGTGCAAGGCGGCCGGGAGGGCCGGTCGCCCCAGCCAGGCGCCCGAGCCGGTCGCGCCCCCGATCTCCGTCTCGAAGAAGGCGATCACGGCCTGCGCGTAGCTCAGGCTGCCGCGCTGCTCCGGGTGCAGGCCGTCCGGCAGCCAGTCCTCCCACGTCATCAGCCCGCGCCGGACCTCGATCCAGGCGTGGAGTCCGACCCAGACGGACCCGAGTCCGTAGTGCTCGGCGAGGGCCTCGAACTCCGCCACGGAAGGCGGCACGCGGCCGGCCTCCAGGTCGGGCAGCATCTCGGTGCAGAACGTGTGCACGAGCACGACGTCGGCGCCGGAGGCCACCAGCTGCCGCAGCAGACCCTCGCGCGTGCGGTCGCGGCGCGCGGTCGGCGTGCCGAAGTCGTTCACCGCGTACTCGACGAAGACGAGGTCGCAACCGCGCGCGACGACCTCCGGGCCCGCCCGGCAAGCGCCGAGGTCGCTGCCGGTGGCGCCGAGCGCGGCGTTCTCCACGGCCAGGCGGACGCCGGGAAAGCGCTGGAGCAGCCAGCCGACGAACGGCTCCGGCCAGCGCGTTCCGGTCTTCGGGGCGGTGATGGAGCCGCCGAGGAACCCCACCGTGAGCGCGCCGCGCCGGGCCGCGGCGAGCGTGCGCGCGAGCGGACGGCGGTGCCGGAGGACGGGGAACGGCGCGTTCATGGCCGGAGCGGACGCCGCAGGGTGCGGCCGTCGTTCCAGGTGAAGGATTGCACGAGCGTCGTGGTGGGGACCCGCGCCTCGCCGCGCTCGTTGGTTTCGATCATGCGGATGAGGATGTTGGCGGCGGTGGCGCCGACCTCTCGCGAGTTGATCTGCAGGCCGCTGAGCACCCGGGCCGGCCGCTCCTTGTGGAAGAAGGCAATCCCCAGGTCGCCGGGCACCCGGAGGCCGACATCCCGAACCACCGCGGGCACCACGAGCTCCTCGGTCAGGATGACGTCCGGACGCTCGCGCCGCAGCCACGCGACGAAGAGCGGAGCATCCCAGCGGTCCTCAGGCAGGATCAGGGGAGGGACATCCTGCCATTCGGGCCGGAGCCGGCGGTGGACGAGGAAGACGCCGAGCCGGCTGTGGTGGGTGCGCACGTCCTGCGAGGCGCGGAGCACCAGGCCCGGACGCCGGTAGCCGCGACGCGCGATTTCGTCGAGGACGCGCTCGATGCCGAAGGCATGGTCGTCCACCACCCGGCTGAGCACGGGGCGCGCCAGCGAGTAGTCGAGGCTGAGGGCGGCGAACTTCTCCCATTCGAGCGCCGGGGGCGGATGGTCGACGGGCAGCGGAGCGACGAGCAGCCCCTGGACGTTCTGGGTCCAGAGAATCGTGCTGAGCCGCGGCCCCGTGATGCCCGGCTCGCGGAGCCAGAATCGCTCGCAGACGTAGCCCCGTTCCGACGCCGCGCGCTGCGCGCCGTCGAAGCAGCCGGACGCGTAGGCCGACTGGCCCCGTTCGTCCCGCCGCGTGAAGGCGGTGAGGAACGCGATCTTCGCCCGGAACGCCCCTTGGCGCCGGCGATGGCGCTGGGCCATGAGTGCGGAGATGAGCGGGTCGGGCCGGTACCCGAGCCGACGGGCCGCCGCACGGACCCGACGAATGGTGGCCGCGGGAATGTCCGGACTGTTGCGCAGCGCGAGCGAGACGGCCGTCTGCGACAGCCCGGTCTCCCGCGCGACGTCCTGTTGGGTGACCATGGCGGGATTCGACTCGCCGGTCCTTCGCGGAGCAAGCCGGCCCTCAGCCGACCGGCTGCGCGAGCAGGTGCGCCACGAGGTCGTCGACCGGCACGGTGGCCAGTCCGCAGACGACGTCGCCGCCGCCGTAGTAGAGGTGGTAGACACCACCGAGAACGGCGTGGCCGCAGGGGAAGCACACGCCGTTGTAGAGTCCCCGGGTCTCCCAGTCCGCGGTCGGCTCGAAGATTGGCCGGCGGGTGCGGTGCGTGACCTTGAACGGATCGTCGAGGTCAAGGAGCAGCGCGCCGAGGCGGTAGTGCCTGTCGGGGCCGACCGCGTGGTAGATCTGTAGCCAACCGTGCGGCGTCCGCAGGGGCGGGTTGTTCGCGCCGACCTTCAGCTCCCAATCGTACTCCGCCTTCGCGAGGAGGCGGAGCTGCTTCCAGCCGAGCAGGTCGCGGGTCGCGGCGATCCAAATCGCAGGCTGGGCGTTCGGGTAGCCCGGGCCATGCCACTGCATCGGCCGGTGGATCGTGACCCACTGGCCGCCGATGGTCTCCGGAAAGATGACGACATCCCGCTCGTCGAGCGACGGATCGGTCAGGCGGCCCGCGCGGATCCACGACCGGAAGTCGCGGGTCAGGAAAAGGTGGGTGGAGGTGAGGTTCTGCCGGAGCGCGGCGGGGAAGTGGTCCGGGAAGGTTCGGTGGAGGCGGGACGCGGCGGCGGCCTCGTCCCAGTACTTGCCGGGCGGGAACGGACGCGAGGCGACGGTCACGTAGTACCAGTCGCCGACCTTGATGATGCGCGGGTCCTCGAGGCAGCCGCCGTCGGGCGTGAACGGGATCGGCGACGCCACGGGGCGGTCCCCGTCTCTCGTGAAGCGGACGCCGTCGCGGCTGCGCGCGAGCGCCAGATGGACGACGTGGTCGGGATCGTCGCCCGCGGCGCGGTAGACTAGGAGCACCTCGCCCGCGGCCTCATCGTGCCACGCGGCGGGATTCGTCGCGACCAGCGACTCCCATGGCTGCGCGGGATTCGGGCGGAGGATCGGCTCGGGATGGCGCCGCAGCTGGAAATCGGAGGGGAGGATCATGTTCGGGACGCGGACGGCGGGAGGACGGGGAGGCGGGCAAGCGGAGCGCGACCCCCGTCGCGCTCCGCCCCAGTCGGGACGCCCGCGGGCGTCCCGCGCCTAGGTTCAGAACTTGTAGTCCGTCGCGATGCGCCAGGTGCGCGGCTCGCCGAACGTGAAGCCCTCGGAGATGTACTCGCGGTCGGTCAGGTTGCCGACGTTCACGCGCACCGCGAGGGCGCGCTTGTTCGCCAGCTTGAACTCCTTCGAGAAGACGAGGAAGTAGACCGAGCCGGCGTCGCTGCGGCGCTCGAGCGTCGCGGCGCCGAGGCCGGTGTCGAGCCACACGTCGTTCTTGTAGTTCATGCCGAACGTCCAGCGCGTGTTCCCGAGCAGGCCCTCGCCGTCGATCTTGTAGTTGACGAGGAGGTTGCCGGACTTCTCCGGGGCGCGGGGCAGCTCGCGGCCGATGATGGCCTGGTTGGTCGGGGGCGCGCCAGTGATCTTGCCGTCGAACTGCGCGTAGAGGAGCGTGAACGACAGGCGCTTGGTCGCCTGGTACCAGGCCTCGAACTCCATGCCCTTCACTTCCTCGCCGGGTGTCACGATGCCGTAGGTGCGCGGCGGGTTGAAGGAGAAGTCCTGGAACTGCCGGCCGACGTCCTTGCGCTCCTGCTGGTAGAACACGATCATCGTGGAGAGGCCGGTGTCGCCCCAAGTGGACTTCAGGCCGCCCTCGATGCCCTCCGCAGTCGTGGGCGGGAGCGGGTTGAAGTTGATGTCGAAGAGGAACTGCGGCTGGTAGCTCGTCGAGCGGTTGGCGAAGAGCATGTGCTTGCGCGCCCTGTCGAAGGACCAGCCGATGCCGGCCTGCCAGACGGTGGCGGTGCGGTTGTCCTCGGCGCCGGTCGTGGTGTTGACCAGCACGCTCTTGCCGCGGGCGACGCCGCCGAGGACCTGCAGGCGGTCGTCGAAGGCGGAGAGCACCTCGCTCACGCGGGTGTTGGTCCACTCGCTCTGGAAGCGGTTCGGGCCGACCTCGAGGCGCCAGAGGGCCGGGTCGAGGCGGGTGTCGAGCCACTCGCCGGAGACACCGTTGAACGGACGGAAGTCGTCGGCGGTCGGCGGACGGGTCACGCGCTGGGTCACGGGGTCGTAGCCCAGGTTGAGCGTGAAGAGGTTGTCGCGGGCGTTGGTCGCCGCGTTCCAGCCGCGCCAGATGGAGGCGAAGAAGATGTTCTTGTTGAACTCGTAGCCGAGCACCGTGCGCGTCTTGAACGGCCCGATGTCCCATTCGCCGAGCAGGTCGCCCTTGTAGCCCGTGATGCGGTTGCCGTCGCGGGTGTTGGCGCCCCAGTAGGGCGTCGGCACGGTGCGGAAGGGATCGCCGCCCGTCGGGACGATCTCGTTGCGGTCGCGGCGGTTCTTCGAGTACACGCCGCGGAACGTGATGTTGTCCGTCAGGCGGGTCGTGAGGTCGGCTGTCCAGTTCGTCTGGCGGTTCTGGGCCTTGGCGTAGGGGCCGAAGAGGCCGCCGCGGGCCTCGCGGCCGAGACCGCGGTTCGTCTTGTCGACGAACTCGACGGTCGAGCCCGGCGGACGCCAGACGATCGGCTGGAAGGCGCCGAAGTTGGTCTTCACGTCGAGGTACTCCCACTCGTAGGAGAGCTCCGTGTTCTTGAAGGGCCGCCAGAGCACCGAGGGGTTGGCGACCATCGCCTTGTTGCGGAAGAAATTGAACTCGCGCTCGTTGCTCGTGATCGAGGCGGGGAGGCGGAAGCCCAGCTTCCCGGGGATGAGCGTGTAGTCTACGTCCATCTGGCCGCGGTAGAAGGCGTAGTTGCCGCCCGCCGCGGTGATCGTGCCGCGCATGCCGGTCGTGTTGCGGAGTCGCGGGCGCTTGGTGATGTAGTTGACGATGCCGCCGGCGTCGCTCTGGCCGTAGAGCAGCGAGTTCGGGCCGCGGATGACCTCGACGCGGTCGATGCCCGTCATGTCGTAGAGGCGGCCGCCGGGGGCGAAGCCGTTGCGGCGGGGCAGCACGGTAAAGCCGCGCGAAGCGTATTGGGTGTTGTTGCCCGTGCCCTCGGAGGTCGTGTTGTTCTGGTTCGCCAGGCCGGGGACGACGCGGTTGAGCGAGTCGGCGTTGAAGATGTCGAGCTGCTTCATCAGCTCGGCGCTCACGACGGAGATGCCCATCGGCAGCTTGTCCAGGGGACGGGATACGAGTGTACCGGAGGTGGATTCCTCGACGCGCTCGTTGTCGGACGAGGTGGTCACGACGAAGGGCGAGATCTCGACGACCTCGTCGTCGGCGGGCGTCTGGTTGGAACGCGCGGTGGCCGGAGCGGACTGGGCGACCAGCGCACCCGCGGCGAAAGCGGACAGAGACGCCGCGAACAGGGAACGGTAGGGTAGCTTCATTGGGGTTAGGGTGGACAGCGGGCCGGCGCGGGGCCGACGCCTTGAACTGCACGCAGCTTTACGGGCGCCCTCCTCGACCCGCCATCCCCGGAGGGCTTTTATCGATTACGGAAAGCGGGACGGAAGGACGACTGCCGGCAAGCCTGAGTCCCCGCTCACGCCTCATTCTCCTCAGCCGGGCGCCAATCGGCCTCTCCTAATCAGCCTCCCCCTCACGTCGAGTTCGCCACCATTGCCAAGGGAGGAGTGCGCGTTCTAGGGGGCTGGAGGCCTATTTCGCCCTGCGGGCTTCGGCGGGCACCTATCGGCTTCCGATAGGTGGAGGTGCGGGGCGGAATCGAACCGCCGAATAGAGCTTTTGCAGAGCTCGGCCTTACCACTTGGCTACCGCACCGGAGAAAAACCGCGCGCAACTTGGGTCATTAGCCGGGCGCGCGCAAGTGCTGAAATCCAAGGGGCGCGGGTAGGCGGCCCGAGCCGCCCGTTGAGGTTGATGGTTGAGGTTGAAGGGCGATGGGGATGGCGGATGCCGGGGCTGTCCGTGAGATCCGAGCCGGGGGGTGTGGTCGGAGCGGAGGATGAGGGAATCAGGAACCAGGCCGTTGGCCCGATTCCTGAATTCCTGAGTTCCCCATTCCGTGGCGGCCGTTTCAGGGCGCCCAAGGCCTGACGGCCTCAGCCACGACCCGATCCCCGTGCTCGGAGAGCCCGGGCTCCCGAGGGGCGGGCGGGAATCGGCATTTTCGTTGACAGCAACATTATGGCCTTTCTTTCTCACCGGCGAAAATGGCCAAGAGCGAAGCCGCCCAATTCGACTTCTCGGTCGTGCGCCGCCTCCGCGAGCAACGGGGGCTGACGCTGGCGGAGCTGTCGGCGGCATCGGGCGTCTCCGTCGCGGTCATCTCCAAGCTCGAGCGCAACCAGCAGTCGGCCGAGCTCGACACGCTCTACCGCCTCGGCCGGGCGTTCGGCCTGAGCGCCACCGACCTCATCGCGCTGTCGGAATCCCCCCTCGCCCACCGCACCGCGGAGAAGCCGTACCGCTCGGGCGACTTCCGCTTCCGGCAGATCCGCTACGCGAACGTGGTCGGCCTGCTCGGTACCGCCCCGGCGGGCGCGAAGGTGTCCCGGCCGGAGATCCACCACGACGACACCGAGGTCTGCTGGGTCATCGAAGGCCAGCTGAAGCTCACCCTCCCCCACGAGGAATGCCTCCTCGAGGCCGGCCAGAGCATCCAGTTCGACGCCATCCAGCAGCACACCTACGAGGCCCTCGCCGACTCGACGTTCGTCATTCTGCACCTGCGGAAGGAGAAGCGGTACTAGGAGGCGAGGCCTCCGGCGATCAGCGGTCAGCGTTCAGCACTCAGCCATCAGCAACCCAAGCAGCAGTCGAAGTCGAAGGCCGAGAGTCGAGAGTCGAACGCAACCCCGCCCCCTCCTCCGTCTTCCGCCTTCCGTCTTCCGTCTTCCGTCCTCCGCCCTCCGTCTTCCGTCCTCCGCCCCCTTCCCCCTCATGCGCATCGATTCCACCCTCCGCCCCGCCGACCTCGCTCCCGCCCTCGCCCGCTTCTGGGCGCTGTCCGGTCAGAAGATCGACTCGATCTTCTCGACCTACGACCCGGCCAAGGGCTCGCCGGTCTTCACCGTCGCCGGCCGCTACACGGCGCGCGGGTGGACGGAGTGGACGGAGGGCTTCAACTACGGCTCAGGCTTCCTCCAGTTCGACGCGACCGGCGAGCGCCGCTTCGCGGATGCGGCGGCGAAGTTCACCGTCGACCGCATGGCGTCGCACGTCTCGCACATCGGCGTGCACGACCACGGCTTCAACAACCTCAGCACCTACGGCAACTGGCTGCGCCTCCAGCACGAGGGCCGGCTGCCGGCGACGCACGTGGACTTCTGCGAGCTGGCGCTCAAGACGTCCGGCGCCGTCCAAGCGTCCCGCTGGTCGCGCATCCAGCACGGCGGCACCAACGGCACCCGCGGCACCGAGGAGGGCGGCTTCATCCACTCCTTCAACGGGCCGCATTCGCTGTTCGTGGACACGATCCGGTCCGTCCGCATCCTCATGGTCGCCCACCGCCTCGGCCACCGCCTGATGGCGGAGAACGACGCCGCGCACTCGCTCCTCCAGCGCGGCCTGCTCCACGCCGAGGCCACCGCGCGCTACTCGATCTACTACGGCGAGGGCCGCGACGGCTACGACGTGCCGGCGGAGCGCGGGCGCACGACGCACGAGGCGGTGTTCAACCCGGCCGACGGCCGCTTCCGCTGCCCGAACTCGCAGCAGGGCTTCTCCGGCTTCACCACCTGGACCCGCGGCCTCGCCTGGGCCATGACGGGCTTCGCCGAGGAACTCGAGTTCCTCCGCACGGTATCCGACGCCGAGCTCGACCCGCTCGGCGGCCGCGCCCGCTGGGAGGCGGTGCTCCTCAAGGCCGCCCGCGCCACCTGCGACTGGTACATCGCCCACACCGCGCTCGACGGCATCCCCTACTGGGACGGCGGCGCCCCGCACCTCCACCGCCTCGGTGACTGGCGCGACCGCCCGGCCGAGCCGTTCAACGACTTCGAGCCCGTGGACTCCTCCGCCGCCGCCATCGGCGCGCAGGGCCTCCTCCGCCTCGGCCGCTACCTCGGCGAATCCGGCGAGGGGAAGTCCTACTGGCAGGCAGGCCTCACGACGCTCCGCACGCTGCTGAGCGACGCCTACCTCGCCACGTCGCCCGACCACCAGGGTCTGCTGCTCCACACCGTCTACCACCGGCCCAACGGCTGGGACCACATCCCCGCCGGCCGCAAGGTGCCGTGCGGCGAAGCCTGCATGTGGGGCGACTACCACCTCCGCGAGGCCGCCCTGCACCTCCAGCGCCTGATCGAGAACAAGCCGTACTACACGTTCTTCGGGTGCGTGAAGTAACCGCTCCGACCATCTTTCTCTTTCCTCTTTCTCTTTCTCTTTCTCCGGCTCGGAACGGGGAGATTGAAGAGAAAGATAAAGAGAAAGAGGAAAGATACTGATGCCAACCCACGCCGCTCCCCTGCCCGACCTCTCGCGCCTCTGCATCCACACGATCACCACCAAGCCGTGGCCGATCGAGACGGCGGCGGCGAAGTTCGCCGCGGCCGGCGTCAAGGGCATCACGGTCTGGCGCGACACGCTCGCCGGACGAGACATCGCGGCCACGGGCCGGATGCTCCGCGACCGCGGGCTGTCCGTCGTCTCGCTCTGCCGCGGCGGGTTCTTTCCGGCCGCGACGGCGGAGGGACGGACGAAGGCGCTCGACGACAACCGCCGCGCCATCGCCGAGGCCCACGCGCTCGGTGCCCCGCTCATCGTCCTCGTCTGCGGCGCCGTCCCCGGCCAGCCGCTCGCCGAGTCGCGCCGCCAGATCGCCGACGGCATCGCCGCCCTCCTGCCCGATTGCCAGGCCGCCGGCGTGAAGCTCGCCATCGAGCCGCTCCACCCGATGTACGCCGCCGACCGTTCCGCGGTGAACACGCTCGGGCAGGCCAACGACGTGGTCGAGCAGCTCGGCTCGCCCCTCGTCGGCGTGGCGGCCGACGTCTACCACCTCTGGTGGGACCCCGCGCTCGAGGCCGAGATCGCCCGCTGCGGCCGGCTGGGCGCGCTCTTCGCCTTCCACGTCTGCGACTGGCGCACCCCGACCCTCGACCTCCTCAACGACCGCGGCCTGATGGGCGAAGGCTGCATCCCCCTCCGCCAGATCCGCGGCTGGGTCGAGGCCGCCGGCTTCCGCGGCTGCATCGAGGTCGAGGTCTTCTCCACGCGCCTGTGGGCGACGGACCAGGACGACTACCTCGCCAAGATCGTCCAGGCCTACCGCGACCACGTGTGACCAATTCCGTTTAGCCACAAAAAGCACAAAAACCTCAAAACACTCCGCGGCCATTCTGCGCCTTTTGCGCCTTTTGTGGCCCCTCTCATCATGAAAGTTCACAACATCGGCATCATCATGAACGGCGTCACGGGACGCATGGGCACCAACCAGCACCTCATCCGCTCCATCAAGGCGATCATCGACCAGGGCGGCGTGAAGCTCTCCGATTCGGAGACGATCGTGCCCGTGCCCGTGCTCGTCGGGCGCAACGAGGAGAAGCTCAAGGCCCTCGCCGCGCGCGTCGGCGTGGGCCGCGTCTCGACCAACCTCGACGCCGAGCTCGCGAACCCCGCCAACCAGATCTACTTCGACGCCACCCTCACCGGCCAGCGCCCGGTCGGCGTGCGCAAGGCCATCGCCGCGAAGAAGCACATCTATTGTGAGAAGCCCACCGCCACGACCTCGCAGGAGGCGCTCGCCCTCGCCCGCGAGGTGACCGCCGCCGGGCTCAAGAACGGCGTCGTGCAGGACAAGCTCTGGCTCCCCGGCCTCGTGAAGCTGAAGTGGCTCATGGACCAGGGCTTCTTCGGCAAGATCCTCTCCGTCCGCGGCGAGTTCGGCTACTGGGTCTTCACCGGCGAGTTCGAGAAGCTCCAGCGCCCGTCGTGGAACTACCGCAAGGAGGACGACGGCGGCATCATCGTGGACATGGTCTGTCACTGGCAGTACGTGATCCAGAACCTCTTCGGCGACATCAAGTCCCTCACCTGCCTCGGCGCCACCCACATCCCCCAGCGCTGGGACGAGGCGGGCAAGCCGTACAAGTGCACGGCCGACGACGCGGCCTACGCGACGTTCGAGCTGACCAACGGCGTCGTCTGCCACTTCAACTCCTCGTGGACGACCCGCGTGGACCGCGACGACCTGCTCACCCTCCACGTGGACGGCACCCACGGCACCGCCGTCGCCGGCCTGCGCGACTGCAAGGCCCAGTCCATGGCCGCCACGCCGCGCTGCGTCTGGAATCCCGACATCGACTCCCCCATCAAGTACCGCGACGGCTGGGTCCGCGTCCCGGACCAGCAGGTCTACGACAACGCGTTCAAGATCCAGTGGGAGCTCTTCCTCAAGCACGTCGTCACCGGCTCGGCCTTCCCCTGGACCCTCCACGAGGGCGCCAAGGGCGTGCAGCTCGCGGAGCTCGCCCTCCAATCCTGGGCCCAGCGCAAGTGGGTGGATGTCACGCCGCTCGCCTGAGCGGCGTGAGCGGTCAGGCATCAGCCTTCAGCTGTCAGCGAGCGGTGACCTGTCATCTGTGACCGGCGACCAACCATCAGTCGTACCCGTTGCGGTTCGTCTCGTCTCTTCTGTAGGGGCGCGGCTCGCCCGCGCCCGCGAGGGCGGACACAAGGTCCGCCCCTACAGTTGTAGTCTTCTCGTCCGCGCCCGCTGAGCCACTCCTTCCCGATACGGCAAACCCCCATCCTTCAACCCGCACCCTGTAGCTGGGGGTCGTTGACCCCGGCCGGCGTGCCTCACCCGCAGTCCCCAACTCCTGAACACGCTGAAAGCCGACCGCTGACAGCTGAACGCCATGAACAAAATCGCCCTTGTTACCGGTGGCAGCCGCGGCATCGGCTTCGGCATCGCCGAGGCGCTCGCCGCCGAGAAATGGGACCTCGTCATCAACGGGGTCCGCGAGGAGTCCGCCGTCGCCGCGGCCCTCGACCAGCTCCGCGCCCGCGGCGTCCGCGTCGGCTACGCCCGCGGCGACGTGGGCAGCCGCGAGGGCCGCGAGGCCATCCGCGCCGCCACCCTCGCCTTCACCGGCGGGAAGGCGATCAACCTCCTCGTCAACAACGCGGGCGTCGCCCCCAAGGTCCGCGCCGACCTGCTCGAGACCTCCGAGGAGAGCTACGACTACGTGGTGAACACCAACCTGCGCGGCGTGTTCTTCCTCACCCAGGCGTTCGCGCGGGACATGGTGGCGGCGCGGAAGGCCGACCCCGCCTTCGCCGGCGCGATCGTCAACATCACGTCCATCTCCGCCACCGTCGTCTCCATCAACCGCGGCGAGTACTGCATCGCGAAGGCCGGCCTGAGCATGCTCTCGCAGCTCTTCGCGGCGCGGCTCGGCGGCGACGGCATCCCCGTGTACGAGGTGCGTCCGGGCGTCATCAAGACCGACATGACCGCCGGCGTGACCGAGAAGTACGACCGCCTCCTCGCCAACGGCCTCGCCATCCAGCCGCGCTGGGGCTTCCCCGAGGACGTCGGCAAGGCCGTCGCCGCCCTCGCCCGCGGCGATTTCCCGTTCTCGACCGGCCAGGTCATCATGGTCGACGGCGGCCTCGTCGTCCCGCGCCTCTGAGCGCTTTCCCGCTGTAGGGCGGGGTCTCCCGACCCCGCCGCGAACGTTCTTCCCGATACCGCTCCTGAAACCGCGGGCGCGCGACGGCGGGGTCTGGAGACCCCGCCCTACAACTCGCGCACGCCCGACCGCGGCGGAGTGAGCATCCCGATGCAGCCGTGATCCTACTCGCTTCCTTCACGGCTGAGAGAAGGAGCACGAGAAAGAGGAAAGAGAAAGATCGGGGACAAGCCACCCGTCCTCGGAGAGGCCGAGCTACCCAGAAAGGGTCACTTGTGGTCCCAGGGGAAGGAGACCGCGACCTTCGGCTTCCGCCAGAGCACGACGGGCTCGAACATCTTCCCCGGGTTGCAGATGCCGCGCGGGTCGAGGGCCTGCTTCACGGCCTGCATCGCGCGCACCTGCGGGGGGGAATGCTGGAGGCGGAGGAACGGCGTCTTCGCCAGGCCGATGCCGTGCTCGCCCGAGATGGCGCCGCCGAGGCGCACGACCGTGCGCATGAGGTCGACCACCGCCGCCTCGGCCCGCCGCGCCTCGGCCGGGTCGGCGCGGTGGAACATGATGTTCACGTGCAGGTTTCCGTCCGCCAGGTGACCGAACGTCGGGATCGGCAGCCGCGAGCGGCGCTTGAGCCCGGCGAGGTAGCGCGCGAAACGGCCGTACTGGCGCATCGGGATGACGATGTCCTCG
The DNA here is from genome assembly GCA_964460895.1 of uncultured Opitutaceae bacterium. Taxonomy (GTDB): domain Bacteria; phylum Verrucomicrobiota; class Verrucomicrobiia; order Opitutales; family Opitutaceae; genus Didemnitutus. The sequence goes on along the minus strand of CAYWTK010000004.1, from coordinate 23,926 downwards.
TTCAGCTTCGTGTCGCCCAGCTCGAACATGGCGCCGGAGCACTTGCGGCGCACGGCCCACAGCTCCTCGGCCTCGGCCCGCGTCCGCGCCTCGCGGTGGGCCTGCGCCTCGGCCCGCGCCCAGGCGAGGACGTCCGGCTTGAGGTCGTCCACCTCGGCCACCCCGCCGGCGAATTCAAGCAGGATGACCGGCCGGCCGGCCTGGCCGGGAAAGATCGTGGTCTTCATCGCCCGCTCCGCGCAGGTCACGCTCTCGCGGTCGAGGAACTCGCAGATGGCCGGCTGCACGCGCGTCCGGAACAGCGCCCGCGCCGCCGCGAGCGCGGCGGCCTCGTCGGCGAACGCGGTCAGCAGTGTCCAGCGCGCCGCGGGCTGCGGCACGAGCTTGAGCACGGCGCCGGTGACGATGCCGAGCATCCCCTCGCTGCCGATCCAGAGGTCGCGGAGGTTGAAGCCGGCGGAGAACTTGCGCGTGGCGGTGCCCCACTGGACGGCCTCTCCGGTCGGCAGGTAGCCGCGGAGGGCGACGACGAAGTCGCGGGTGACGCCGTACTTGCCGCCGTGCATGCCGCCGGCGTTGCAGGCGATGTTGCCGCCGATCGTGCAGTAGGCGCGCGACGACGGGTCGGGCGGGTAGAACCAGCCGTGCCGGGCCGCGGCGTCCTGCACCGCCTGCGTGGTCGCCCCGGCCTGCGCGTGCGCGAGGCCGGCGTCGGCGTCCACCGTCACCCGGTCGAGCCGCGTCAGGTCCACCACCCAGCCGCCCCGCACGGGCACGGCCGAGCCCATCAGGGTCGTTCCGCGGCCGCGCACCGTGACCGGTACGCGGTGGCGGTTGGCGAGGGTCAGGACGACGCCGACGTCCTCCTCGCGCCGCGGCGTGACGACGGCCGCCGGCATCACGGCGACGCGGCTGCTGTCGTAGGACGCGGCGGCGCGGCCGGCCTCCGAGAGGTCGACGCGCGCGCCGAGACGGCGGCGGAGCTGACGGGTGGCGGCGGCGTGCGGCGCGGGCATGGCCCACGACCCGTACGCCGGGAGCGCCGGCGGCGCAAGCCCGCGGCCGGGCGGCGTTGCGTCGCGCGATGGAGTCGATGCCGCGATCGCCGGTGCCATTGGCCACGGATGGCACGGATGGAAACAGATATCACGGATCCGGAGAGTCCGGCTCCATCCGTACCATCCGTGGCCACGAGGAGCTTCAGGCGCGGCTTACTTCCGACCGCACAAAGGCTCCCGCCGACGCCGCCGCTCAGCCCGCGTCGCCGCGGGTGAGTTCGATGGCGAGCGTGCGGCAGCCCTTGAGGTCCGTCTTGCCCGTGCCGAGCATCGGGATCTTCTCCACGCGCTTGATGAGGCGCGGGACCCAGAGGTTGGGCAGGCCGGCCTCGAGGAGCTTGGCGCGGACCTGGTCGGGCGTGACCTCCTGCGTCGTGAGCAGGACCAGCGCCTCGCCCTTGGCCACGTCGGGCACGCCGGTGACGACGCAGGTCGGGCCCTCGTTCTGGTCCCAGCCGAACAGCTCCGCGATGCGCGCCTCGATCGTGCCGTGCGGCACCATCTCGCCGCCGATCTTGGAGAAGCGCGAGAGGCGGCCCTCGATGTAGAGGAAGCCGTCGTCGTCCATCCGCCCGAGGTCGCCGGTCACGAACCAGCGGCCGTCGCGGATGGCGGTGGCGGTCTTCTCCGGGTCCTTCAGGTAGCCGGGGAAGATGTTCGGGCCCTTGAGCCAGAGCATGCCGGTGGAGGACATCGGCAGCTCCTCGCCCGTGTCGGGGTCCACCACGCGCGCGGTCATGCCCGGCATGAGGCGGCCGACCGAGCCCGTGCGCTTGCCCTCCTGCGGCTCGGCGGTGGAGGTGGTCACGGGGGGATTGTGCTGGTTGACGCTGGAGACCGGGGTGGTCTCGGTCAGGCCGTAGCCCTGGAGGATCTCGATGCCGAACTGGCTGAGGAAGGCCTCGTAGAGGTCCATCGGCAGCTTCTCCGCGCCGGTCACGACGAGGTCGAGGGACCGGAGCTCCTCCTTGGTCGCCTTCTTGAGGAACGGGCGGATGAAGGTGGGGGCGCCGACCATGACCGTGGCCTTCTCCTGCTGGATGGCCTCGACGATCTTCCGCGTGTCGAGCGGGCTGGGCAGCGTGACGACGCGGCAGCCGCGGAGAATCGGGTACCAGAGCGTGACGGTGAAGCCGAAGGAGTGGAAGACGGGCAGGCAGCCGACGATGACGGCGGAGTCGGGCAGGATGGAGAGCGACGAGATCTGCGAGCAGTTCGAGAGGATGTTGCGGTGGGTGAGCACCACGCCCTTGGGCTCGCCCGAGCTGCCCGAGGTGAAGAGCAGGCCGGCCTCGTCCTCGTCGCCCGTGCGCGGCAGGCCGAGCAGGTCCGCGATCCACTGGTTGGGGAGCAGGAAGGCGGCGAGCAGCCAGGGCAGGACGGCCTTCTTGCCGCCCATGGCCTCGATCTCGCGCTTCAGGTCGAGCGTGTTCTCGGGGAACGGGAAGTTCGGGACCTTGGCCCGCATCGCGTCGGCGGTGATGACGGTCTTGATCTCGCCGATGCGGAGGGCCGCCTCGACGGCGGCGCGGCCGACGGTGAAGTTGAGGTTCACCGGCACCTTGCCGGCGCAGGCGACGGCGAGGTTGGCGATGTGCGCGCCGGCGCCCGGCGGGAGGACGATGCCGACGCGCTGCTCGGGGACGTTGCGCCGGATGCGGCGGGAGAGCGCGGCGGCCACCGCGAGGAGCTGGCCGGCCGTGACGACCCGGCGCTCGGCCGTGCGGTCGACCACCTCGACGTGCCGCGGCCGCTTGGCCAGGGCCCGGACGCACTCGCGGGCGACGTGGCGGCGCAGCGCGGGGCGCTCCTGGAAGGCCTCCTCGCCGAGGTCGAGCAGCGCGCGGCGCGCGTGCGCGGTGTCGACGCGGTCGGCCGGCAGCGCCTTGCCGAAGAGCACGCAGACGTGCGTCGGCATCAGGCGCGGCGACTTCCAGAGGTACTTGTTCCCCGCGAAGGAAAAGACCGAGCCCCAGAGGCCGTCGATCACCGTGGGGATGACGGGCGCGCCCGCCTGCCGGGCGATGGCCTCGAAGCCCCGCTGCAGCTGCATCAGCTGACCCGTGCGCGAGATCGCGCCCTCGGGGAAGACGCAGACGAGCTCGCCCGCCTTGATCGCGTCCACCGCCAGCCGGATGCCCTTCATCGGCTTGCCCGGGGCCACCGGGATGACGCCGGCGGCGCGGAAGAGGAAGCGGAGCGTGGGGCTCTTCGCCAGGCCGGCGAACGCCACGAAGCGGATCGGCCGCGGCGAGGCGACCTGCAGCACGACCGCGTCCACGTAGCTGAGGTGGTTGCAGATGAGCAGCGCGCCGCCGGTCGGGATGTTCTCCTGCCCGCGGGACCGCACGCGGTAGAAGATCGGCCCGAAGAAGCGCATCACCGTGCACACGGTCTGGTGCGGCAGGTGCCAGAGCGCGTAGACGACCATCACCCCCGTGACGGCCGCGAGGAAGGCGAGCTGGGCCTGCACGGACAGGCCCCCGAGATTCTCCGCCGCGAAGGCCGCGTACAGGCCGGCCGCGCCGAGCCCGACCGCGCTGTCGAGCAGGCTGACCCCGGCGAGGATCCGGCCGCGGCGGTGGTCGCCGGCCCGCTGCTGCACGAAGGCGTAGAGCGGGACGAGGAAGAGCCCCGAGGAGAAGCCCGCGCCGATGAGCAGCGCGGTGAACGACGCGGTTCCCGGCTGCGCGATGCTCATCGCCGCGAGGCAGCCGCAGAGGAGGATGCCCCCGATCGGCGCGAGCCCGAGCTCGATGCCCCGGCGGGAGAACAGCCCGGCCGAGAGGTTGCCGAACATGGTGCCCACGCCGACCATGAGGAGCATGACGCCCTGCACCGCGCCCGTGCGCGGACCGCCCGACTCCAGCTCGAAGGCGACCTGGGGGATCAGGGCGGACATGTAGCCGCCCGCGCCGTAGAAGAAGCAGATGCCCATCACCGCGCGCCACAACGGGCGCTCCCGCCAGACCTCGGCCACGTCGGTGAAGTGGCGGACCCACAGGCTCCAGCGGAACGGCTCCGTGGACTGCGCCGGCGTGGGCGCCGCGACCTGGAAGATCGCCCAGGCGAGGACCGAGAGGACCATCAGCACCAGCGACGTGTTCAGCGCCGCGCGCCACGGGTCGCCGCCCTCCACGAGCCAGTGCGAGAACATCCACCCGCCCGCGAACGAGCCCACGAGGATGGCGGTGATCGTCGCCATCTCCATCAGGCCGACGAAGCGCGACAGGCGCTCCGGACCCACGTACTCGAGGATGATGCCGCGCTTGGCGGGGGCCAGGATCGCGGTCTGGACCGAGAGGAGGAAGAAGCAGCCGAGGGCGGCGCCGAAGGACTTCATCCAGACCGCGCCGATCAGCAGCGCGACGACGACGACCTGCATGATGAGCGCCGCGTTGAAGACCGAGCGCTTGGAGAAGCGGTCCGACATCCACCCGCAGATCGGGCCGAAGAGGATGTAGGGCAGCAGCAGCACGCCGCCGATCAGGCCGACCACCACCTTCTCGTCCCAATCGGCCTCGTGGGCCAGCTGCTGCGCGAGCGACACCAGCATCAACTTGGCCGCCAAATCGTTGAAGGTCACCTGGGCCTGGGCGCCCAGCAGGGCGGCCAGCGAAGCACGGGGTAGTTTCATGCGTGGGGTGGAGGCGGGAAGATGAGCCGCGCCGCGGGTCCGCCGCAAGCCCGGCTTGTCCGAATTCAGGCCGGGGCTTTCCACCGGCGCAGGTCGCGCGCGAGGGCCCCGAAGCCGAGGGGGAAATCGTTCTCCAGCCGCCGGACGTCGCCGCGGTGCCGGCCGATCTCGTCCACCGCGCGGCGCAGCTGCTGCGGCAGCCCGGGCCGCACCGTGCCGTAGACGCGCGCCTTCAGCTCGGGCCGCGAGTACGGCGGGCGGCCGCTCTCCTGCCCTTGCGTCCACGCCGCCTCCGTCACCCCGGGATCGCGCCCGCAGAGCAGCCAGGCCTCGATCGCCGGCACCGCCAGCCCGGCGGCGCGCAGCGGCCCGGCGCGGCCGCGCGCCGGCGGCAGGTTGCGCAGGGTCCGGCGGAAGACGGCCCGCAGGCGGCACAGGCGGCAGAGCGGGTGGTGGTGGCCGGGCGCCTCGTGCGCCTCGGTGTGGACGGGCGAGTCGTCGGAATCCACCACGACGACCAGCCCGTGCGCGTCGGTGTTGAAGTGCAGGTGGCGGAGGATGGGCGGCAGCACCTGCTCCACCGAGGGCCAGCCGCGCGCGCGCAGCGCGGGCGCGACGAGGTGCAGGGGCTCGTCGAGGATCCACTCGACGAGCACGCGCAGCACGGCCTCGTCGACCGGCGACTCGCTCAGGACGGCGAGCTTCATCGGCTGCCGGCCGCCGTCATCCGGCGCCCTCCGGCGTGCCGCCGAGGATTCCGCTGTACCAGAGGTCGCCGAGGCTGGCCTCGCCGAGGAGCTCCCGGAGGTCGGCGCGGTCGGAGAGGTGCTCGAAGTGGGCCGCGCGCCCCTGCTTGTTCGCGAGGATGACCTCCTCGGGGCAGTCGCGGAAGAGGTCCAGCAGGTAGGGGGAGTGGGTCGTCGTCACGACCTGGACCGGCTCGCGGGCGAGGCCGAAGTCGGCCGGATGGCTGAGCCGGTGGAGCGCGTCGCGCACCTCGCGCAGCATGCGCGGATGCACGCCCCGGTCGGCCTCCTCGAGGCACACGACCGCCGGCGGACGCGGGTCGTGGGCGAGCGTGAGGATGGCGAGGAGGTAGAGCGTGCCCTGCGAGAACCCGTCGGCCGGCACGACCTGCCCGTTGAGCCGCCCGCCCAGCGCGACCCGGTCGCCCGCGTCGCGCAGCTCGAGCCCGGAGAACTCCGGCACGATCCGCCGGAACTCCGCCTCGAGCACCTGCCACGCCGCGGGGTCGCGCTCCCGGCGGGCCGCGAGGACGGCGGCGAGGTTGCCCGCGTCGGGCGCGAGCCCGTCGCCCGCGGACCGCGGGGCGGGCGCCGCCATGGCGACGTGGTCGAAGAGGTGCCCGCGGATGGTCCGCGCCCGGTCGCGCAGGCGCGCCCACGCCGCCTCCCCCGCCCCGCCGGCGGGGGCGTCCACCACCAGCGTGTCGCACACGAGCTCGTCGTGCCGGCAGACCGCGCGCACGCGCACCTCCTCGAAGGGGGGGCCGAAGCGGTAGACGACCTCCGGGCCGTCGGCGCGGGCCGAACCCGGCTCGTCCCCGCGGGCCGCGGGCAGGGCCGCCAGCGTGCGCAGCCGGAGCAGGGCCTCGATGAGGCTGGTCTTGCCCGACCCGTTGGGCCCGACGAGCAGGTTGAACGGACCGAGGCGGACCGAGGCCGAGCGCAGGGCCTTGAAGTTCCGGAACTGCACCGCCGCGATCACGCCCCCACCCTAGCCCGCCTCCCCGCGCGCGCCAGCCCCGAAACGCGACGACCCCGGCGGCGCGGGCCGGCCGGGGTCGCGGGGGCCGCGGCGACGCGGTCAGTGGTGCGCGTGGGCCGAATTCCCGGCCGCGCGCGCCTTCTGGTACTCGTCCACGAGCTTCCGCTCCTGGTCGCCCGGCATCTCCTCGTAGTGGCTGAACTTCTCGGAGTGGAGGCCGCGGCCGCCCGTGAGCGACCGCAGGACCGTGCCGTAGTGGTGGAGCTGCGCCGCGGGCACGAGGGCCTTCACGACCTGGAGGCGTCCCGCCACGTCCATGCCGAGGATCTTGCCGCGCCGTCCCGACAGGTCGCCGACCACGCGGCCGACGAACTCCTCGGGCATCCGGATCTCGAGCTCGTGGATCGGCTCCAGCAGCACGGGCCGCGCGGCCTGGAAGGCCTCGCGGAACGCGAAGTAGCCCGCGATCTGGAAGGCGATGTCCTTCGAGTCCACCGGGTGCATCTTGCCGCCGTAGAAGTCGACCTTCACGTCGGTCACGCGGTAGCCCGCGTGGACGCCCTCGAGCGCGGCGTTGCGCAGGCCCTTCTCCACCGAGGGCACGAAGACCCGGTCGACGTCCTGCCCGACGAGCGACTGCGCGAACACGATGCCGCTGTCGCGCGGGCCGGGCTCGATGCGCAGCCAGACCTCGGCGAACTGGCCCGCGCCGCCGGTCTGCTTCTTGTGGCGGTAGCGCGCGTCGGCCTTGGCCCGGATGGTCTCGCGGTAGCGGATGCGCGGGGGCTCGAGCGAGACGTCGACCTTGTACCGCCGCTTGAGGCGCTCGAAGAGCACGTCGAGGTGCATCTCGCCCTGCGCCGCGAGGATGAACTGATGCAGCTCCGGGTCCGTGTGGTAGGTGAACGCGGGGTCCTCCTCGTGCAGCGCCGCGAGCCCGGCCGCCAGCCGCTCCTCGTCGCCCGGGGCGTTGAGCTTGAGCGCCGCCTGCGTGTACGGGGTCGGGTAGGCGACCTTCGGCAGCGTGACGACGTGCTTCTGGTCGCAGAGCGTGTTGCCGGTGTGGGTGTCCTTGAGCTTCACCGCCGCGCCGATGTCGCCGGCGTTGAGCCGCTCGACCGGCGTGCGGAGCTTGCCGTTGAGCCGGAAGAGCTGCCCGATGCGCTCGGTGGTGCGCCGGTCGCTGTTGTAGAGGTCCATCCCCGTGTGCACGTCGCCCGAGTAGACGCGGAAGATCGAGAGGTCGCCGCTCTGCGGGTCGGTCAGGGTCTTGAAGACGTACGCCACGTGCTCCGCGCCCGCGAGCGAGACGAGGCAGGGCGCGCCGTCGCCGTCGGTCGCGCCGACGGTCTGGCGGTCCTCGGGGGAGGAGCCGTACTTGGCGATGAAGTCCATCAGGCGCGCCACGCCGACGTTGGTCTCGGCCGACGTGACGAGCAGGGGCACGAAGACCTGCTTCTGCACGGCCGGATGGATGCCGGTGCGCATGACCTCCTCCGAGAGGCCGCCCTCGTCGAAGAACTTCTGCAGGAGCGTGTCGTCGCTCTCGGCGATGTGCTCGATGAGCTCCTTGTGCAGCGCGTCCACGCGCTCCTTCCACGCCCCGGTCGCGGGCTCCTCGGCGTACTTGCCCGAGCGGTCGGTGGCGTAGCTGCAGACCTCGCTGCGGAGGACGTCGAGCACCTGGTGGAAGCCCGGACCGGGGTCCATCGGCACCTGCAGCGGGAACACGGCGGCGCCGAAGTGCTCGCGCACGTCGGCGAGGATGGTGTCGAAGTCGTACTTCTCCTTGTCGAATCCGTTCACCACGAGGAGGCGGGGGATGCCGAACTGGCCGGCGTACTCCCACATCATCTCCGTGCCGACGCCGACGCCGTGGCCGGCGTGGACGACGACGAGCGCGAAGTCGGCCACGCGCAGGGCGTTGATGGCCTCGCTCGCGAAGTCGAGGTAGCCGGGCGTGTCGACGAAATTGAACCGCCGACCCTGCCATTCGCAGTTAAGCGGCGTGCCGTGGATCGAGATGTGGCGCTGCTGCTCGCCGACGTGGTAGTCCGACACCGTGGTGCCCTGGGCGACGCTGCCCAGGCGGTGGATGGCGCCGCCGCAGAAAAGCATGGCTTCGGCCAGGGTGGTCTTCCCGGCTGTAGCATGCCCCACGATGGCGAAGTTCCTGATGTCTCCAGGACGGGGGCCATTCATAAGGTTCGGTCTCCTTGGGGTTGGGCGAACCCGCGCGGGGTGCGCCGTTGGTTGGGGAGCCCCACGCTACCGGCCGCCGGGGGAGCGACAAGCGGCAACCACTCGCACATCTTGGCGGGGGATGCGCAGGGATTAGCCGGCGCCGGGCCGCGCCCGGACCCCCGCCTACCCGACGCTCCGGCCTCAGTTGAGGAATTCCCCGAGCTTGGCCTCGGCGAGCCGCAGGAAGAACTGGTTGGGCTGCGGCCGGCCGACCGTGCCGGTGATCGTGCCGACGTCGCGCACGCGGGAGTAGCCGAGGTCGTCCTTCGTCCCGTCGAGCGCGCGCAGGCGCGCGAGGGTCTGCTCGATCCGCCCGCGCGCCGCCAGCTGGTAGGTGAGCGCGAGGGGCTGCTCGAGCAGGGGCCGGTCGGCCGCGTGCGTGACGGTCCCGCGGGCGTGCAGCCTCACCTCGGGCGAGAGCAGGCTCAGCTCCTCGACCTTCAGGTCGAGCGTCTCGTCGCGCCGCGCCCGCACCACGAGCTGGTCGAAGGGCAGCTCGGCCAGCGCCTGCGCGAGCTGGTCCACCTGGTACGCCTGGCCCGCCACGCGCTCGGCCGCGCCCTTGACGCGCTCGGAGCCGAAGAGGGAGCCGAGCGCGGCCACCGCGTCCACGGCCCGCGTCGCGACCGACACCCGTTCCGTCGTGCGCCGCAGTCCGCGGAAGAAGCCCTGCCGGCTGCGCAGCTCGAATTCGCCGCGCGCCGCCGCCAGCGTGTCGTCGAGCGTGCGCCCGACGCCCGCGAAGCGGCCGGTCGTCGCGAACACGCCCTCCACCACCGGCGAGCGCTCGGCGTCGAGTCCGCGCAGCAGCGCGCCCACGTCGAGCTCGGTGAGCGTGAAGCCGCCGTCGAGCGCGTAGGGCCGGGCCCCGCCGCGGAAGGCGAGCGTGCCCTGCGCGGAGAACTCGCCGCGCTCGCCCCAGCGGGCACCGGCGCGGGCGAGGCGGAGCTGCGCGTCGTCCACCGTGGCCTCGGCCGCCAGGCCGCTCGCCTGCCAGTCCGCACCGCGCACGAGGGACTTCACGTCCACGTCCAACCGGCCCCTCCAGCCGGCCCAGAAGGGGGCCGAGTCCGCGACGACGGCGGCGGCCGCGCCGGGGGCCGGAACCGCGCCGGGCGACGGACGCGCGAGCGCCGCGAGCGCGAGGACGTCCGCCAGCTCCACGTGCTCGCCGGTCAGCCGGGCCGCGAAACGCCGCGCGCCCGCCTCGGGAGCCACCTCCACCGCGAGGAGCAGGTCGGTCCGCTGGCCGACGCGGTCCAGGAGGATGGGCAGCTCCACGGTGGTCCGGCCCGCCGCGTCGCGCACGGCGCGCACGTTGACGTTCGCGACCGGCAGCGCCTGGTTGCCCTCGCGCAGGACGAGGCCGTTGAGCGTCGTCCGGCCCTCCACCTGCATCCCGGTCCCCGGCGCCCGGCGCGCCCGCAGCTCGCCGGTCGCCCGCCCGCCGCCGAGCGCCGCGAGCGAGGCGAGCGCCGGCTGGCGGCCGAGCGCGGCCAGCTCCGCCGTGAAGGCGAGCGAGGCGCGCGTGCCGTCCGCGCCCGCGGAGGCGTCGAGCTTGAGGTCGGCCAGGGCCGCTCCTTCCGGACCGACGAGGCTCGTGCCGCCGTCGGTCAGCCGCCAATCCGCCCGCGAGCCGAAGTCCACCGCCGGGGCGGTGCGCAGGCCGAGGCCCACCAGCCGGCGGTCGCGCTCGGGACCGATCGCGACGCCGTCCCAGCGCCACGGCGTCTCGGCCTTCACGATCAGGCGACCGGCGCGCGCGGCGAGGGTGAACGCGACGGGAGCCGTGGTGCCGGCCAGCGGCCCCAGCGGCCGCAGGGCCGCGATCTCGTCGAGCTTGAGCGCCTCCACGGTCACCCGGCCCAACGCGACCTCGGCGGGTCCGGCGTCGACGAGCCGACCGGCCGCGAGGTCCAGCGACAGCGGCGCGGTGAGCTCGCCGGACACCCAGCGGCGGCCCGGCCCGTCGCCGACCTCGCCGCGCAGGGCCCGGACCTCGAGCTTCCCGCCGGCGAGCGCGGCCTCGAGCCGGCCGGCCAGCCGCAGCGCCCCGACGGGCGCGAACGGTTCGAGCAGCCGCGGGAGGTCCGCGTCGCCCTCCAGCCGCAGCGTCGCCGGCGTCGCGCCGTCCCGCGGCAGGTCGAACGCGGCCCGCACACGGGCCTGGTCCCCGCCCGCGGTGGCCAGCGTCGCCTCCGTCAGCTCCACCCGCAGCCCCTCGGACGAGAAGCGCACGCGGCCGGCGGCGGCGAGGTCCGCGTCGCGCACCAGCAGCCGCCCCTCGCGGGCCGCCGAGACGCCCCGCACGCGGAGGGGCGCGACCGTCTCGAGCAGGAGGGCGCGGGCGTCGCCGCCCGCGAGGATCTCGCCGGTGACCGCGCCGCCGGCGAGGTCGGCGCCAGAGACGAACGGACGGATCCACGCCACGGGCAATCCGTCGAGGCGCAGGCGGCCCACCTCGCCCTCGCCCGAGGCCAGCTCGACCGATCCCGCGCGGAGGTCCACCGCGACGCCGCGCACCAGCCGGGCCTCGATCACCTTCGCGCCGGCGGAGACGTCGACCCCCAGCCGCGCCAACCGGGCGCGGCCGGGCGAGACGGCGCCGTCGAACTCCGCCCGCACCTGCAGGCGCCCGAGCGCCCGCAGCGCGGGATCGAACGCCTCGAGGCCCTCGGCGTCGCCCTCGATCCGCCCGGCGAGGGCCAGCGCCCGCGCGGCCGGCTCGACCGACAGCGTCCCCTCGCCCGCGACCGAGAACCGCGGCAGCGGGCCGCCGAGGAAGAAGGGTTCGACCTGGCCGTGCGCCGTCCGGAGGTTCCAGGTCCCGGAGAAGCGCGAGCCGTCGGGCGGCGCCTCGGCCTTCACCGCGAGCAGGGGCGTCACCGCGCCGCCGACCGCGGTGTCGACCCGCAGCGAGTACTCGGCCCGCTCCGGACCGGACCGCAGGCTCGCGTCGACCCGCAGCTGGTTGGCGGCCGCGAACTGCGGACCCGTGGCGTCCACCGCCACCGCGAGCGCGACGGCGTCGAAGGCGAGCGACTCCGCCTGGCGCACGCGCAGCGCGCCGGAGGCGTGCAGGCGCTCGACCCGCGCCCCGGGCGTCGGATCCTGCACGGTGGCGTCGAGGGCGAAGCGTCCCTCCTGACCGGGGCGCAGCCCGCCCCCGGAGATGGTGAAGGCCGCCGCGACGGGCCCGCGGCCGGCGGGACCGGGCAGCAGCAGGCGGCCGTCCACGCGCAGTTCGCCGACCGACAGCTTCCACGGGAGCCGCACCTGCCCGATCGCGCCGGGCACCGCGGCCGGACCGCCCGCCATGCCCGCACCGGCGCGGTCGCCGGGTGCGGCCGAGGCGTCGACCTCGAGGCCGGTGGCGACGAACCGGCGGACGTCGACCTCCCGGCGGAAGAGGAAGGCGACGGGCGAGTAGTCGACCTCCACCCGCGCCGCGCGCACGCGCAGCCCGTCGCGGGTCAGGTCGAGTCCCTCGACCTCGCCGGCCCGCGGCCCGAACGAAAGCCGGGAGAAGGCGACCTCCGTGCCGGGCTCGCCCGCCAGCGCGCGCCGCACCGCCCATTGCTGGACCGGCGGCGCGAAGGCCGTCGCGACGACGAGTCCGAGCAGCGCGAGGACGCCGAGGGCGCCGAGGAGGAGCAGGCGGGAGGACTTCATGTCAGGAACGGAGCCTCGACCGGGGAACGCTGAGCCGCGGACCCCGCCGTCGGGAAATGGCCCCGGCTCCGGCGGCGGTGCTCCCGCGCCGGGCGGCTGGTCGATGGGACTGCGGAATCCGGGCTCATGCGGGAGCGCGGCCGCGGCCTCCGCCGCCGCGACCGGTGGAAAGGGCGGGGTTAGCGGCCGGCGGCGACCTGCTCGTCCGGCAGGCCCATCGCGCGGCGGAGGGAGGCGTTGGCGACGTTGAAGCGGTAGAACGCCTCGAGCTGGTTCAGGCGCGCGGTGGTGAGGTCCGTGCGGGCCGTGAGCACGTCGAGCTGGGTCGCGGTGCCGGCGGCGAAGCGGGCGTCCGCCAGGCGGACGGCCTCCTCGGCCTGTTCGACGACCTTCTTCGAGGCCTCGGCCAGCTCCGTCGCCTCCTGCAGGGAGGAGAGGGCGCGGCGCACCTCGACCGTCACGGCGAGCTCGGCCTCCTCGAAGGCGAGCCGCGACTGCTCGAGCAGGGACTTGGCCTGGGCCACGCGGCCGCGGGTGGCGCGGCCGTCGAAGAGGCTCCAGCTCGACTGCAGGCCGAGCGTCCAGCCGTCGCGCGCATCGGAGAAGCTGTCGCGGAACGGCGCCTTGTTCCAACTGTAGCTGCCGGCGAGCGCGAGGTCGGGATAGAGGTCCGCGCGGCGGGCGGCGACGCCCGCGACGGCGGCCTCCTCCAGCTTGCGGAGCCGCAGCAGGTCGGGCCGGCGCTCCCGCGCCGAGGCGAGGGCGGCGGTCAGCTCGACGGAGGCGGGCGCGAAGTCGAGCGAGCCGACGAACTCCGGGACGCGCGCGACGTTGGCGTTGTCCGCCGTGGTGAAGCCGAGCGCGCGCCGCAGCTCCTCGATGGCGATGCGGTGGTTGTTGCGGGCGCTGATGAGGGGCGCCTGCGCGTTGGCCAGCGCGACCTCGGCGCGGAGCACCTCGAAGTTGGAGACCGTGCCCGCCTCGTAGCGGTTGCGCACGTCCTGCAGCTGGCGGCGGAGGAGCTCGACGTTCTGCTCCTGCACCTTGATGCGCTCGCGCGAGACGAGCACGTCGTAGAAGCGCGTGCGCACGTCGAGCAGCGCGAGGTCGATCACGGCCTGCAGCTGGAGCACGGCCGCGTCGAGGGACAGCCGGGAGGCGCGGACGGAGGCCTGGACGCCGCCGCCCGAGTAGAGCACCTGCCGGGCGGTGATGCTGAGGCCCCACGTGCGGTCGTCGCCGGAGCTGGAGACCTCGCGGTCGAGCCGGCTGTAGCTCGCGCTGGCGCCCACGTTGGGCACGCCGGCGGAGCGGACCTCGAGGAGGACGCCCTCCTGCTGCCGGATGCGCTCCTTGGCCGCGCGGATGGCGAAGTTGTTGTCGAGCGCGAAGGCGAGCGCGTAGGGCAGGTTGAGCTCGTCGGGCACCATGTAGCCCGGGTCGGGCTTGCCGTCGGGCTGGAACGGCACCGGCGGCATGGCCGCCGGGCTGGCCGACGCGAGGAGCAGGAGGCCGGCCAGCAGGCCGGCGGAACGACGGGGGATATTCATCGCGGGAGTCACTTGGAGACGAGGGGCTCGACGGCGCCAGGCACGGGCACCGGCGCGTGCAGGTGCTCGTGGGAATGGTCCTTCGCCATCAGATAATAGAGGGAGGGGATGATGAACAGGGTGAAGAACGTGCCGATCGTCATGCCGCAGACGAGCACGAGGCCGATGGAGTTGCGCGCCTCGGCGCCGGCGCCGGTGACGAAGACGAGCATGATGTGGCCGAAGACGGTCGCGGCGGTCGTCATCAGGATCGGCCGGAGGCGGGTGGCCGCGGCCTCCTTGATGGCCTCCATCTTCGAGCGGCCCTGCTCCTGCAGCGCGTTGGCGAACTCGACGACGAGGATGCCGTTGCGGGCGACGAGGCCGATGAGGGTGATGAGGCCGACCTGCGAGTAGATGTTCCACGAGGTCGTCCAGCCCCATGTCCAGTGCGGCGTCGTCGGGTCGCCCGGCGCGCGCATGGCGGAGAAGAGCAGCGCGCCGAAGAGCGCGAGCGGCGCGGAGCCGAGGAGGATGATGAGCGGGTCGCGGAAGCTGTTGAACTGGGCCGCGAGCACCAGGAAGATCAGCAGCAGCGCGAGGCCGAGGGCGGGCAGGAACTTGCTGCCCTCCTTGCGGAGCTGGCGCGACTCGCCGGCGTAGTCGATGGTGTAGCCGCGGGGCAGGATCCGGCGCGCCTCGTCCTCCAGCACCTTGAGCGCGGCGTCGAGCGGCGCGGCGGGCACGCCGGAGATCTTGACCGCGTTGAGCTGGTTGAAGCGGTTGAGCGAGCGCGGCTCGGTCGAGTGGTGCACCGTGGCGAAGCTCGCGAGCGGCACGAGCTGGCCGCCGGGGCCCGCGACGTACATGTCGGCGAGCTGGTCCGGATTGAGCCGGCCGGTGCGCTCGACCTGCGGGATGACCTTGTAGCTGCGCCCGTCGATGCTGAAGCGGTTGACGTAGCCGCCGCCGAGGAGCGAGCCGAGGTCGGAGGCGACCTGCTGGAGGCTGAGCCCGAGCGCGGCCACCTTGTCGCGGTCGATGCGGATCTCCGAGCGGGGCTCGTCGATCTTCACGTCCACGATGGGCGGGAAGGCGAACTTGCCGCTGGCCGCGGCCGCGCCCGCGATGCGCTGGGCGAAGTCCACGATCTGCCGCGTGTCCGCGGTGGAGGCCACGACGAACTCGATCGGGAAGGTGCCGCCGCCGGGCAGGGCGGCCGGCAGGATGGGGAAGACCTGCACGCCGGGCACGAGGTGGAGCGGCATGAACAGGTCCTGCTTGATGTGGAAGATGTCGCGCTCCCGCTGGTCCCACGGCTTGGCGACCATGCCCGAGAACCCGCCCGTCGGCTGGGTGATCTGGAAGCTGAACTCGGCCTCCGGCGTGCCGAAGTAGACGTCGTTGACCCGCGCGGTGAAGCGCGAGGCCTGGTCGAGGTTCGAGTTGGCGGCGGTGCTGACGACGCTGAAGACGACGCCCTGGTCCTCGGTCGGCGCCAGCTCGGTGGTCATCGAGGAGAGGATGAAGAGCGGGAGGATGGACAGCGTGATCAGCGCCCAGACCCCGTAGATCACCCGCCGGCGCTCGAGCGTGCCCTCGAGGAGCCGCGCGTAGAAGGCCTTGAGGCGGTCGAAGTCGCGGTTGATGCGGCCGGACAACCCCTGCTCCTCGCGCTCGGCGCTGCGCAGGAGGCGCGAGGCGAGCATGGGCGAGAGCGTCAGCGCGACGATGCCCGAGATGAGCACCGCGCCGGCCAGCGTGATGGCGAACTCGCGGAAGAGCGAACCGGTGAGGCCGCCCTGGAAGGCGATGGGCGCGTAGACCGCGGCGAGCGTGATGGACATCGAGATGACCGGGCCGATCAGCTCGCGGGCGCCGACGATCGCGGCCTCCATCGGGGTCCGGCCCTCCCGCAGGTGGCGCTCGGCGTTCTCGACCACGACGATGGCGTCGTCCACCACCAGGCCGACCGAGAGCACGATGGCGAGCAGGGTCAGCAGGTTGAGGGTGAAGCCGAAGGCCTGCATGAGGAAGACCGCGCCGATGAGCGACACGGGGATGGCGATCACCGGGATGAGGGCGGTGCGGATCGAGCCGAGGAAGAGGAAGATGACGACCACCACGACGAGCAGCGTCTCGCTCAGGGTCTTCACGACCTCCCGCAGCGCGCTGCGGATGTAGGCCGTGCCGTCGTAGGCGATGCCGCCGGTGAAGCCGACGGGGAAGCGCTCCTTCAGCCCCTCCATCGTCGTGCGCACGCGGGCGGCGACGTCGAGGGAGTTGGCGTTGGGCAGCACCCAGATGCCCATGAAGACGGCCTGGCTGCCGGAGAAGCGGATGTCGGCGTCGTAGCTCTCGGCCCCGAGGACGACGTCGGCCACGTCCTCCAGCCGCACGATCGCCCCGTCCTGCTCGCGCACGACGAGGCGGCGGAACTCGCCGACGTCCTGCAGCGCGGTGTCGGTCGTGAGGTTGACCTGCAGGTAGGAGCCCTTGGTGCTGCCGACGGCGGCGCGCACGTTGTTGGCGGCGAGGGCCTGGCGGACCTCGGTGGCGCTGACGTTGAGGGCGGCGAGGCGGTCGGGCTTGAGCCAGACGCGCATCGCGTAGGTGCGGGCGCCGAGGATCTCGGCGCGCTGCACGCCCTCGATCGAGGTGAGCGCGGGCTGGACGACGCGCACGAGGTAGTCGGTGACCTCGTTGGCCTCGAGCACGGTCGAGCCGAAGGTGAGGTACATCGACGCGAACTGGCTGTCCGCCGGCTCGAGCGCGACGGCCGGCAGCTCGGCCTCGGGCGGCAGGTCGTTGCGCACCTGGTTGACCTTGGAGTTGATCTCCGCGAGGGCCTTGGTGCCCTCGTAGTTGAGGCGCAGGCGGGCGCGGATGATGGACACGCCCTGCAGGCTCTGCGACTCGAGGTACTCGATGCCGTCGGCGGAGGCGATGGCGCGCTCCAGCGGGCTCGTGACGAAGCCGCGCACGAGCTCGGCGTTGGCGCCCACGTAGGGCGTCGTGACCGTCACCGAGGCGAGCTCGCTCTTCGGGTACTGGCGGACGTTGAGCGTGCGGATGGCCTGGAGGCCCGCGATGATGATGACGAGGTTGACGACGATCGCGAGGACCGGCCGACGCACGAAGATGTCGGTGAATCTCATGGGGACGGGAGGGTCGGGACCGCTCAGGTGTTGGCCGGCTTCGGCGCGAGCGTGGCCGCGGGGGCGAGGGAGTTGTCGATGACGAGCTTGGTGCCGTTGCTGAGCTTGAAGGCGCCGGTCGTCACGACCTCGTCGCCCGGCTGGATGCCGCTCTCGACGGCGACGAAGTCGCCGCGCGACTCGCCGAGGCGCACGAAGCGCTGCTCGGCGCGCTTCACCACCTGGCCGGTCTTCTCGTCCTTCTGCTCGACCGCGACGAAGATGCTGTCGCCGTAGGCCTGGAAGTACACGGCGGTGGCGGGGACCGCCACGACGGCCTTCTTCTCGGGGGCGACGACCGTGACGTTGACGAACATGCCCGGGCTCAGCGCCTCGTCGGCGTTGGCCAGCGTCGCCTGGACCCGGATGGTGCGCGTGGCGCGGTCCACCTCGGGGCTGATGGCCGTGAGGGTGCCCGAGAAGGAGCGACCGGGCAGCGCATCGGTCGTGACGCGGACGGCGTAGCCCACCTGGAGGTCGGCGCGCCGCTGCTGCGGCAGCGAGAAGTCGACGTGGATCGGGTCGAGCGACTGGAGCGTGACCACGGGGTTGCCGCGGTCGAGGAACTGGCCGAGGTTGACCTGGCGGATGCCGGTGCGGCCGGCGAAGGGGGCGCGGACGGACTTCTTCGCGATGGCGGCCTCGAGGGCGGTGACTTGGGCGGCCGCGCTCTTCGCCGCCGCCTCGGCGGCGTCGAGCTCCGACTGCGCAAGGGCCCGGCGCTCCCCCAGCTCGCGGGCGCGGCCGGCGTTGAGGCGGGCGAGCTGGGCGCTCGCCTGGGCGGCCGCGAGTTCGGCGCGCTCGACGTCGGCGTCGAGCTCGACGAGCACGGCGCCGGCCTCGACCCGGCTGCCCGACTCGAAGCGGATGGCGCGGACCGCGCCCTGGCCCTCGCTGGGGACGACGACGCCCTGGTCGGCGCGGAGGGAGCCGACCGCGGTCACGACCCGCTCCCACTCCTGCGCCTCGGCGCGGGCCGTGGTCACGGCCTCGGGCATCGGCTCCCACGGCGGCGGGGGAGCGAACTGCTTCTTCTTGATGGCGACGACGACGGCCAGGATGGCGACGACGATGGCCACGATGACGTAGGCGAACTTCTTGGTCATGGGATCAGGTGCTGCGTGGAGAGTTGACGGGGAAGGCGGAGGGAGGCTCAGGTCGCGCGCCGCGGCGCCGCGCGGAGGAGCGCGGCCCGCGCCTGGACCTTGCCGAGGAGGCGCACGAGGGTCTTGAGCTCGGCCGGGCGCAGGTCGCGGAGCAGGTCGCTGACCTCCGCGAAATGCCCCGGCAGCATGCGGTTGAGGAAGCGCTCGCCCTTGGGCGTGAGGCGGACCAGCTGCATGCGCCGGTCGGTCGGGTCGGCCCGGCGCTCGACGAAGCCGTCGCGCACGAGCGTGTCGACCAGCCCGGTCATCGTGGCCCGGGTGACGCCGGCCGCCTCCGCCAGCCCGGCCGGCGTGCGCGGCCCGCAGGGCTCGCCGGTGGGCGAGCGCGCGCCGTCCCGCGGGGCCGACGCGCGCCAGAGGAGCATCAGCACCCCGAAGCGGCCGTGGGAGATGCCGTGCGCGCCGAAGCCGGCCTCGGCCAGCGCGTTGACCTCGTCGGCGGTGCGGAGGAGGTGCAGGTAGGCCTCCGCCGCCGACGGATCGAGCTCCGGGTAGACGCGCGCCGCCTCGAGCAGGCACTCGTAGCGCGGGAGGTCCTTGAGGAGCAGGTGCGGCATGGCGGGAAGTAAGGCCGCTGACCGTTAGCTCCCTAACGATTTTCGCAAGGTCGATCCGCGTCCCTGGGCCGAAAGGACAACCCGGGGACCGGATCGTCACCGGTCCGTCACCGAAGCCGGGTCCTCAGAGGGCGCGGGCGGCCGCGACCACCGCCTCGGTCGTGATGCCGAGCTCGCGCATCGCGACCGGTCCGGGCGCACTGAGGCCGAAGCGGTCGATGCCGACCACGCGGCCGTCGAGGCCGACGTACTTCGCCCAGAGTCCGGTGACGCCGGCCTCCACCGCCACCCGCTTGCGGCAGGACGGCGGCAGGATGGCGTCGCGGTACTCGGCCGGCTGGGCGTCGAAGCGCGCGAAGGAAGGCAGGGAGACGACGCGCACGCCGGGTCCGAGGACCTGCGCGGCGGCCAGGGCCCACTGCAGCTCGCTCCCGCTGGCGAGCAGGAGGTGGGTCAGCGGGGCGGTCTCGGCCCGGGCGACGTAGCCGCCCTTGAGCACGCCGGCGCGGCGCACGCCGGCGGGGATGTCCGCCAGCAGCGGCACGGCCTGGCGCGTGAGGGCGAGCAGCGTGGGTCCCGAGACGTTGCCGAGGGCCGCGGCGAAGGCGCCCGCGGTCTCCTCCGGGTCGGCCGGGCGGATGACGTCGAGCCCCGGGATGACGCGGAGGCTGGAGACCGTCTCGACCGGCTGGTGGGTCGGACCGTCCTCCCCCACCCCGACGGAGTCGTGCGTGTAGATGTAGACGACCGGCAGGCGGGCCAGCGCGGCGAGGCGCATGGACGGGCGCGAGTAGTCGGCGAAGACGAGGAACGTGGCGCACGAGGGGCGGAAGATCCCGTCGTAGGCGACGCCGTTGCAGATGGCGGCCATGCCGTGCTCGCGGATGCCGTAGCGGATATTGCGCCCGGCGCGGTTGGAACGGTCGAAGTCGGCGTCGGCCGCGAGGTAGTTGAGCGTGGAGCCGTGGAGGTCGGCCGAGCCCGAGACCAGCAGCGGGAGCGCGGCCGCGAGCGGCTGCAGCACGTCGCGCCCGGCCGCGCGGGTCGCGAGCTTCGCGTCGGCGGGGAACTCCGGGAGGCGGGCGAGCAGGTCGGCCGCCGAGGGAGCGGTGCCGCGGGAGTCGAGCAGGGCCGCCTTCTCCGGGTTGGCCTCGCGCCAGGCGGCGAACACCTTCTTCCACTTCGCATAGGCGCGCTTGAGCCGCTTCTTGTGGGCGGCGAAGTACTCGCGGACCGGGGCGCCGACGAAGAAGTGCTCCGCGGGCAGCCCGAGGCCGCGGCGCGCGGCGTCGGCGAACTTCGCGCCGCCCTCGCCGTGGCCCTTGGCCGTGCCGGCGACCTCCGGGATGCCCCGGGCGATCTGGGTCTTGGCGATGATCAGCTGCGGCCGGCCGGACTTCGCCTTCTTCGCCTTGTTGAAGGCCTTGAGGAGCGCCGCGAGGTCGTGGCCGTCGGCCAGCGTCTGCACGTCCCAGCCGATCGCCTTGAAGCGCGCGGCGGTGTTCTCGCTCTGCGTGCGGTCGGCCATCGCGTCCAGCGTGACGTCGTTCGCGTCGTAGATGAGGATGAGGTTGTCGAGCCCCTGGTGCCCGGCGAAGGCCGCGGCCTCCATGGCGACGCCCTCCTGCATGCAGCCGTCGCCCGCGAGGCAGACCACGTGGTGGTCGAAGATGACGTGCTCGGCCGTGTTGAAGCGCGCGGCGGCCATCTGGCCCGAGAGGGCGAAGCCGACGGCGTTGCCGATGCCCTGCCCGAGCGGGCCCGTGGTGCTCTCCACGCCCGGCGTCTCGCCGAACTCCGGGTGTCCGGGCGTGCGGCTGTGCAGCACGCGGAAGTTCCGCACCTCCTCGAGCGGCAGGTCGTAGCCGCTGAGGTGGAGCCAGGCGTAGAGGAACATCGAGCCGTGCCCGGCCGAGAGGACGAAGCGGTCGCGGTTGAGCCACCGCGGCTCGTCCGGGTTGTGCTGCAGGGCGTGCCCGTAGAGCACCGCGCCGATCTCGGCGGCCCCGAGGGGCAGGCCGAGGTGGCCGGAGGAACTCTTGTGGACCGCGTCGATGGCGAGGCCGCGGGCCTGGGCGCACGCTTGGGCGAGGATCTCGGTGTTGAGCTTCATGGCGGGGCGAAAGCCGTCATCTAGCCGCGCGCGCGGAACGCGTGCAAAGCCCAAATGGTGTCATGCGCCGCGGCGCGCGGGCGCGAAAAAGGCGGGCCGCGCGGGCCCGCCTCGGGAAGGGACGACTCGGACGGCCTTCAGGCCTTGTCCGACTCCTCGGTGCGCTTCTCCTTGACCGCCATGGCGGCCTTGCCGGTGCGGTCGCGGAGGTAGTAGAGGCGGGCCTTGCCCGGCTCGGAGTCGCGCTCCACCTCGATCTTCTCGATGTTCGGGGAGTTGACGGGGAAGACGCGCTCCACGCCCTCGCCGTAGCTGATGCGGCGGACGGTGAACGTCTCGTTCACGCCCGAGCCCTTGTGCGCGATGACCACGCCCGCGAAGACCTGGATGCGCTCCTTGTCACCTTCGCGGACCTTGGTGTGGACGCGGACGCCGTCGCCGACCTTGAAGGGGGCGGGAGTCGGCTTCACCTGCGCGGCGGTGAGTTCTTTGACGATGGGATTCATGGCTGTTGCTTGAGTAAATCGGGACGGACTTGGGCGGTCTTTTCCAACTGCCGCGCGCGCCGCCACTTCTCGATTTCGCCGTGGTTGCCCTGGAGGAGGACCTCGGGCACGGACATGCCGCGGAAAACGGCGGGACGCGTGTAATTGGGAAAGTCGAGCAAGTTGCGGGTGAAGCTTTCGCTGGTCAACGACTTTTCTTCTCCGAGCACGCCCGGGATGAAGCGCGCCAGCGCGTCGATCACGACGGCGGCCGCCAGCGTGCCGTTGGTGAGCACGTAGTCGCCGATGCTGATCTCCTCGTCGATGACGGTGTCGCGGATCCGCTGGTCCACGCCCTCGTAATGCCCGCTGAGGAAGATCAGGTGGCGCTCGCCGGCCAGCCGCTCGGCCCGGGCGGCGGTGAACGGGACGCCGTCGGGCGTGAGGTAGATGCGGCGGCAGCCGGGCGTCTGCAGCTCCTCGATGGCGGCGAAGACCGGCTCGCACTTCATGACCATGCCCGCCCCGCCCCCGAACGGCCGGTCGTCGGTCGTGCGGTGCTTGTCCGTCGCCCAGTCGCGCACGTTGCGCACGTTCACCTCGAGCAGGCCCGCCGTCCGCGCCCGGCCGAGCATGCTCTCGGAGAGGAAGCCGTCGAGCATGGCCGGGAAGAGGGTGAGGACGTCGATGCGCATGGAGTCAGGCTGGCCGGCCGGGCGGGGGACCGGAACGGAAAAAACGAAACCCCGGATCGCTCCGAGGTTCGGGAGGTCGGGACCGCTCGGCCGGGGGCCGGCCGCGGACCGGACGGTCAGGCCTTCGCCACGGCCGCGCGCTTGGAGCGCTTGACCAGCGAGGCGACGGTGTCGGACGGCTTGGCGCCCTTCGAGACCCAGTAGTCGAAGCGGTCGAGCTTGATGGTCAGCGGGTTGCCCTTGGCGTTCGGGTTGTAGCTGCCGAGATACTCGACGGCATCGCCATCGCGGCGCGAACGGGCTTCGGCGACGGCCACGCGGTAGTGCGGCTCGTTCTTGGTGCCGAAGCGGGAGAGACGGATCGTGAGGGCCATGGACAGGTGGGAGACGGCTGGATTGGAGTCGGAAAACCGCCAGAGACTCGGAAGGGACACCGGCTTGTCAAGCCCTCTGTCTCGCCGGACGACACGACGCGCCCCGCCGGCATTTTCGTTGACCGGCCCGGAGGCGGCCGCGACGTTCGCCGCCCCTATGCTCAAAGCCGGCATCGTCGGTCTGCCCAATGTGGGCAAGTCCACCCTCTTCAACGCCCTCACCCGCTCGCGCAAGGCCGAGGCCGCGAACTACCCGTTCTGCACCATCGACCCCAACGTCGGCGTCGTGACGGTCCCCGACGACCGGCTCGCCGTGCTGCAGAAGATCGCGAAGACGAACGTCGTCATTCCCGCCGCGATCGAGTTCGTCGACATCGCCGGCCTCGTCGCCGGCGCCTCCAAGGGCGAGGGCCTCGGCAACCAGTTCCTCGCCAACATCCGCGAGGTCGACGCCATCGTGCAGGTCGTGCGGTGCTTCGAGGACAGCGACGTCGTCCACACGATGGGCGGCGTGGACCCGGTCCGCGACATCGAGGTCATCACGACCGAGCTCGTCCTCGCCGACCTCGACGCGGTCACCAAGCGCATCGAGAAGACGCAGAAGAAGGCCAAGTCCGGCGACAAGGAGGCGCAGGCCGAAGTGGCGCTGCTGCAGAAGCTCGAGCCCCACCTCAACGCGGGCAAGACGGCGAACACGCTCGAGGCCTCCAGCGAGGAGAAGGCGCTGATGAAGCTCTTCCAGCTGCTCACCGCGAAGCCCGTGCTCTTCGCCTGCAACGTCGCGGAGTCCGACCTCGCGAACGCCGAGCAGAACCGCTTCGTCCAGGCCGTGGCGCACTACGTCCGCACCCACCACGACGCCGCCTACGTGCCGATCAGCGCCAAGATCGAGGCCGAGCTCATCGACCTGCCGCCCGAAGAGGCGAAGGCCTTCCTCGCCGACCTCGGCGTCAGCGATTCCGGCGTGTCGTCCCTCATCCGCGGCGCCTACGCCCTGCTCGGTCTGCAGACCTATTTCACCGCCGGTGAGAAGGAAGTCCGCGCCTGGACCATCGTGAAGGGCTGGAAGGCCCCGCAGGCCGCCGGCGTCATCCACACCGACTTCGAGAAGGGCTTCATCAAGGCCGAGGTCGTCAGCTACGAGGACCTCGCCCGACTCGGCTCCACCGCCGCCGCCCGCGAAGCCGGCAAGTACCGGCTCGAGGGCAAGGAATACGTGTTCCAGGACGGCGACGTCGCCCTGTTCCGGTTCAACACCTGATCCGTCGGTCCCGGGGCGACGGCAACCGCGCCGCGCCCATTCCCACTTCCACTCGGGCCACCCGCCAGGGGACGGGAGCGTGAGGTCAGCGGACCGAGCCGGCCGCAAAGGAGCTGACTGCCCGCCAGTCACCGGACCCGATGGCACGGCGCCGCGGACGGACGCGTGCCGCGGCGATTCCGCGTCGGGGGTGAAACCCACCGACTAGGG
>CAYWTK010000003.1:0-74408 GCA_964460895.1 uncultured Opitutaceae bacterium | reverse complement strand
GACGGCTGGCTGCGGCCCGAGGAGCTGCCCGTGGCGACCACCGACCCGACCGGCGCGGAGCTGGATCTGCCGGTGGCGGACGGCGTGCTCTGGACCGCCAACAACCGGCTCGTCGGGGGCGAGGCCTACCGGCGGGTCGGCGACGGCGGGTACGACGAGGCGGACCGCGCGCGCAGCATCCGCGACGACCTGCGGGCGCGCGCCGCGGCCGGGAAGCTCACCGAGCTCGACCTGCTGGAGGTCGCGCTGGCCGACCGCGCCCCGCACCTCGAGCGCTGGCGCGGCCTGCTGCTCGCGGTGCTCGACGATGCGGCGGTCGCGTCCTCGTCGGCGCGCCGCGAGCTGCGCGACCTCGTGCGCGCGTGGGACGGGCGCGCGACCGCGGAGTCGGCGGGCTACCGGCTGGTGCGCGGGTTCCGGGCGCACGTCCACGAGCGCGCGTTCGCGCCCTTCGCCGGCGCGGCGCAGGCGCGGTACGAACGGTTCGGATTCGGGCGGTTCATGACCGAGGAGCCGCTCTGGCGGCTCGTCACCGAGCGCCCGGCGCGCCTGCTCAATCCGACCCACCCCTCGTGGGAGGCGCTGCTGCTCGGCGCGGCCGACGCCCTCGGCGCGGACGCCGACCGTTCCGGCCTGACGCTCGCGCAATTCACCTGGGGCGCGCGCAACACCCTGCGCATGCGCCACCCCTTCAGCCGCTTCCTCCCCGGCTGGGCGGCGCGGTTCCTCGACATGCCGGCCGACCCGCTGCCGGGCGACGGCGGCATGGCCCGCGTGCAGGGCCGGGGCTTCGGCGCCTCGCAGCGGATGGTCGTGGCGCCGGGCTTCGAGGAGCGCGGCATCTTCCACATGCCGGGCGGCCAGAGCGGCCATCCCTTGTCGCCGCACTACCGCGCCGGGCACGCCGCGTGGGTCCGCGGCGAGCCCACGGCATTGCTTCCGGGCGAGGCCGTCCACACACTCACCCTGCAGCCGTAGCGTCCGCGCCGCGCGGCCCGTGAAACCGTCCCCCGCCATGCCGCTCCACGTCCTCTCCCACCCGCTCGCGCACCATGTCCTCACCCACCTGCGCGACCGGACGACCAAGCCCGTCCTCTTCCGCACGCTGAGCTACCAGGTCTCGCTCCTGCTCGCGCTCGAGGCCACGCGCGACCTCGCGACGGTGGAGAAGGAGATCGAGACGCCGCTCGAGCCGATGAAGGGTCGCGTGCTGGCCAAGCCCCTCGTCGTCGTGCCCATCCTCCGCGCCGGGCTCGGCATGCTGCAGCCGTTCCACGACATCTTCCCCGACGTCTCGGTCGGCTACGTCGGCCTCGAGCGCGACCACGCCACCGCCGTGGCGCGCAGCTACTACTGCAAGCTCCCGCCGCTCGCCGGCGCGCGCGTGCTCGTGGTGGACCCGATGCTCGCCACCGGCGGCTCGGCGGCGCAGGCCCTCACGCTGGTGAAGGAGGCGGGCGCGACCGACATCGGCTTCGTCTGCATCGTGGCCGCGCCGGAGGGCGTCGCGACGCTGCAGCGCGCGCATCCCGAGGTGCCGATCCACGCCGGCGCGCTCGACCGCCAGCTCAACGACCGGAAATACATCCTGCCCGGCCTCGGCGATTTCGGCGACCGGCTCTACGGCACCTGACGCCGGTTCCGTCCCGGGCGGCGCCACGCCGGGCGGGTTTTACCTCGTTACCGCGTTCCCGAGACGCTTTAATCGGGACATGGCCTCGCCCGAGATCGAAATCGCGACCATCCCTCCGCTGTCGCCCGGGGAGGTCTCCCTCCTGGACATGCACTCCGTGCTGAACGTCGTGAACGTCCTCCACGGCGAGCTCTTCATCGTCGGCGACCTGCTCGGCGCGGCCGCGCTGGTCGCCCCCGCGCTGGAGCGCTGCGAGGCGATCCGGCGCGACCTCTCGGACTCCTCCGCGGCGCTGCGCCAGGTCGCCTCGGTCGAGGAGCACCGGCGCGCGATCCTCGCCGACCTCGGACGCGCGCTCGCGGCCGATCCGGAGAAGGCGCGCTCGCCCGAGGTCGAGGAGTCGGTCGGCAACATCCGTTCGGTCTTCTCCGTGCTCGCGGTGCGCGCGCAGGAGCTGCTGGCCCGCGCGCAGGCGCCCGACCGTTGGGTGGAGATGCCCATCGAGGAGCTGCGCGCGGACTTCCGGCGCGTGTTCGCGGCGATCGAGCGGAACAGCCACGGCCGCTACCGCATCATCTACAACCTGGCGGAGCAGGAGGTGACGGACTACTACGTCGGGTTCGTGATCGAGAGCGAGAACGGCCGCACGGTCGCGCTGCCGCCCGTCCTCAAGGACGTGATGCGCGACCTGCTGGCCAACGCGCGCAAGTACACGAAGCCCGGCGGCACGATCGACGCGGGCCTCCACGAGTCGGGCACGACCCTCCGCTTCTCCGTGCAGGACAGCGGCTGCGGCATCCCGCCGGGCGAGCTGGAGACCGTCGTCCACTACGGCCGGCGCGGCAGCAACGTCGCGGCGATGCGCACGATGGGCGGCGGCTTCGGCCTGACGAAGGCCTTCCTCGTCACCAAGCGCTTCGGCGGGCGCTTCTGGATCCGCTCGGAGCTCGGCGTCGGCACACGCATCCGCCTCGAGATCCCGCGGCCGCGGGAGACGGTCCGCTGAGCCGGCGCGGGCGGGACGGCGATTTTTTCGTGTCCTTCCGCCGGCTTCGCCGGCAATCCTGACCGGGCATGCAGACCGACCGCCCCGGCCTCGTCGTCGCCGACCAATGGCAGGACTACCAGCTCCTGGACTGCGGCGACGGCATGAAGCAGGAGCGCTGGGGTCCGTACACGCTGGTGCGGCCGGATCCGCAGATCCTCTGGCCGCGGTCGGGCGGGGCCAAGCGCTGGGAGGGCTGGGACGGCTTCTACCACCGGAGCGAGAGCGGCGGCGGCAAGTGGGAGTTCCGCACCCGGCTGCCCGACCACTGGACGATCCGCTACGGCGCGCTGACCTTCCGCATCCATCCGACCAGCTTCAAGCACACCGGGCTGTTCCCCGAGCAGGCCGTGAACTGGGACTGGTTCTCGCGCCGGATCCGCGCCGCGCGGGCGGCCGGCCGCGAGGTGGCGGTGCTCAACCTCTTCGGCTACACCGGCGCGGCCTCCGTCGCGGCGGCGCACGCCGGCGCCAGCGTCTGCCACGTGGACGCGGCCGAGGGCATGGTGAAGTGGTGCCGCGAGAACGCCGCGCTCTCGGGCCTGGCCGACGCGCCCATCCGCTACATCGTGGACGACTGCCTCAAGTTCGTCCGCCGCGAGATCAAGCGCGGCCGCCGCTACGACGCCATCATCATGGACCCGCCGACCTACGGCCGCGGCTCGACCGGCGAGATGTGGCGGCTGGAGGACCACCTCTGGGAGCTGCTCGCCGAGTGCCGTCAGGTCCTGAGCGACCGGCCCCTCTTCTTCCTCATCAACGCCTACACCGCCCGCCTCTCGCCCACCGTCGTGGTCAACCTCCTCGGCGGCCTGCTCGCCGACCGCGGCGGCCGCGTCACCGGCGGCGAGGTCGGCCTCCCCATCCGCGCCGACGGCCGCGTGCTGCCCTGCGGCATCTTCGGGCGGTGGGAGGCGGACTGAGCCGCCGCGGCGAAATCGTTCTCGTTCTCCCGTCCCCGCCCCGTTTCCTCCCTCCCATGAAAACCATCACCGCTCCCCAGGCCCCCGCGGCCATCGGTCCCTACTCCCACGCCATCGAGGCCGGCCCGTTCGTGTTCTGCTCGGGCCAGACGCCGATCGATCCCGCCACCGGCCAGCTGGCCGTGGGCGACATCGAGGTCCAGACGAAGCAGGTCTTCGCCAACATCACGGCCGTCCTCGCCGCCGCCGGCTGCACGCTGCAGCACGTCGTGAAGTCCACCGTCTACCTCAAGGACATGGGGGACTTCGCGAAGATGAACGGCGTCTACGAGGCCGCCTTCGGCGGCCACAAGCCCGCCCGCACGACCATCCAGGCCGCCAAGCTCCCGCGCGACTGCATCGTCGAGATCGAGGTCATCGCGCACAAGGGCTGACCCGGTCCGCCGCCGCCCGCGGGCGGCGGCCCGCGCCGCCATGGCCATGTCCCTCCTCCGCCTTCCCTACCGGCCGCTCGCGGTCGCGTGCGTCGCGCTCCTCGCCGCGGCCGGCCCGTGCGCGGCCGTCGAGGCGCTGGAGCCCGAGGTGCGCGTGCGCCGCGGGGCGTGGACCGTCGTGACGGAGAACGACAAGTACTTCGCCGGGACGGACCGCCACTACACCAACGGCCTGAAGCTCCTCTGGCTCGGCGAGACCTCGCTCGACGAGTCGCGGGAGTTCGTGCGGCGCGTGGCGGACCTCGTGCCCACCCTGCGCGGCGCGGCCGACCGCCAGCGCTACAAGGTCGGCCTCGCCCTCGGGCAGAACATCTACACGCCGGCCGACACCGAGACGGCGGCGCTGATCCCCGACGACCGTCCCTACGCCGGCTGGCTCTACGGCTCGCTCCTCGCGCAGGCGCAGGACGTGGACGGCGTGCGGCTGCGCGTGGTCGAGCTCACCGTCGGCATCGTCGGCCCCTCCGCCCTCGGCCGCGAGGCGCAGAACGGGTTCCACCAGATCATCCAAGTCCCCGAGGCGCAGGGCTGGGCCAACCAGCTGAAGGACGAGCCGGGCCTGATGCTCTCGTGGGAGCGCCGCCGGCGCCTGCACGCCTGGGAGGCGCAGGGGCGCCGCTGGCTCGACCTGATCGGCCGCGGCCGCCTCACGCTCGGCAACATCCACACCCACGCCGCGCTCGGCGGCCGCGTGCGGCTCGGCTGGAACCTGCCGCCCGACTTCGGCACGGACCTCATCCGCCCGGCCGGCGGCGCCATCGCCAACGCGGGCACGGGGCGCGGGTTCTCGGGCCACGCCTTCCTCAGCGCCGAGGTCCGCGCGGTGGCGCGCAACGTGTTCCTCGACGGCAACACCTGGCGCGACAGCCACTCCGTGGACAAGCGGCCGGTGATCGGCGACTTCTCCGCCGGCGTCGTGCTGTCGTGGCCGGGCTTCCAGGTGACGTACACGCAGGACCTGCGCACGCGGGAATTCTACGGTCAGGACAGGCGCGACGTGTTCGGCTCGATCGCGGTCACCCTCTTCCACTGACCATGGCGGCGCCCGGCACCCTGCGCATCGGCGTCGACGGCGGCGGCACCAAGACGGAGCTGCTGCTGGTGGACGCGGCCGGGTCGGTCCTGGCCCGGCACGTCGCGCCCGGCGGCAACCCGAGCCACGTCGGCGCCGACGCCGCGCGGGCCACGCTGCGGGCCGGGCTCGACGCGCTGCTGGCGGCGGCGGGCGCGGGGCCGGAGGCGGTCGGGCGCACCGCGCTCTTCATGGCCGGCGCGCCGGAGTTCTGGCGGGAGTTCGCGGCGGCGGAGACGCGCTACGGGCGGATGACGGCCGGGCCCGACTCGCTGCCCGTGCTCGAGCTCGCCACCGGCGGCGCGCCGGGGATCGCCCTGCACGCCGGCACCGGCTCGTTCATCGCGGCGCGCGCGCCCGACGGCTCGGTCCACTACGCCGGCGGCCTCGGCTGGAAGTTCGGCGACCCCGCGAGCGGCTTCGACCTCGGCCGGCGCGGCCTCGCCCGCGCGCTGCTCGAGCTGCAGGGCTGGGCCCCCGAGACCGCGCTCGGCGCCGCGCTCCGCGCCGAGTCCGGCGGGCGCGACGAGCCCGCGCTCAAGCGCGCGTTCTACGCCGACGCCGACGCCAACGCGCGCATCGCGGCCTTCGGCCGCCGCGTGCTCGAGCTCGCGGCGGAGGGCTGCGGTCCGGCCCAGGCGGCGCTGACCGAGTCCGTCGCCGGCCTCGTCGAGCAGGCGCGGTTCGTCACCGCGCGCCTCTTCCCCGGTGCGGAGGCCGTGCCCTGCGGCGTCTGCGGCGCCCTCCTCAACGCCCCGCTCTCCGCCGCGCTGCTCCGCTCCCTCGCCGCCACGCACGCCTGGCCGGTGGAGTATCGGTTCGTGACCGACCCGCCGTCCGAGGGCGTGCGGCGGCTGCTGCTGAAGGACTGAGCCGGTGTGTCACCTCCGCGCCGCGCCGAACGGGCTTGGGTGTAGGGCGGGGTCTCCCGACCCCGCCGTCGTCCGTCCGCGATTCCGGGAGGGAGGCCTGAAGCGACGTTCGCGGCGGGGTCGGGAGACCCCGCCCTACAGTGGGCGTTCGGCCGCGCCGGAGTGGAGCACGGGCGTGCGATGACAACGCAGGGAGACCTCCGCCCCCTGGCGGAACCCGAGTGGCGCGCGCTCCGGGACGCGCACGAGGCGCGGGTGCGGGCGTGGACGGACCCGCACCAGGCGCGGCGGTCCCGCGGCGAGCGGCACCCGGTGGAGGATTTCCTCTGGGAATACTACGCCTACCGGCCGAGCTGGCTGCGGCGGTGGCATCCGGGGCCGGACGTCGTGCTGCTCGGCGCCGCCGCGCGCGACTACCTGCGGTGGCCGGAGTACGTCGAGGCGGACGGCGGCGTGCGGGTCGAGCCCGCGGCGTTCCCGGCGGCGCGGCGGGAGTTCCTCGACTGGCTCGATTTCCTGCTCCGGGCGACGGCGGAGCGTCCGCCCGCCTTCGGCTGCTTCGGCCTGCACGAGTGGGCGATGGTCCACGGCCTCGCGGCGGGCGACGTGCGGCACCCGCAGCTCCCGCTGCGGCTCGGACCGGAGGGGACGGCGCGCGTGGTCGAGTCGCTGCCCGTGCGCTGCACGCATTTCGACGCGTTCCGGTTCTTCACGCCCTCGGCCCGGCCGCTCAACCGCGTGCAGCCGACCCGCGCCACCGCGCCGGAGCTCGAGCAGCGCGGCTGCCTGCACGCCAACATGGACCTCTACAAGTGGGCGTCGAAGCTCGCGCCCTTCGCCCCGGCGGAGCTCGTCGCCGACTGCTTCGCGTTCGCGCGGGACATCCGGGTCGTGGACATGCGCGCCAGCCCCTACGACTGCACGGCGCTCGGGTACGCGCCGATCCCGGTCGAGACGCCGGAGGGCCGCGCCGAGTACGAGCGCCTCCAGCGCGCGTTCGCCGAGCGCAGCCAGCCCCTGCGCGCGCGGCTCCTCGCGCTGGTCGGGCGGCTGCGCGGCGCGGTCCGCGGTTGCGTCGCGGGCGGGCCGGCGTAGGGTCGGCGGCCATGGCCGCGCCGGGCTACCTCATCCAGGAACGTACGCCGAAGAAGCCGAGCTACCCGATCCGCGACGAGCTCCGCGGCTACCTGCGGCGCTTCCGGCGCGAGCGCGAGCTGCCCGTCACGTACGAGCGGCTGCGCGACTTCCAGGACGCGCTGCCGCTCACGGACCAGGACGGCCGGAACACCCTCTGGGAGACGGTGATCTACCGGGCCGAGGACCTGCCCGCGATCAACGACGGCCTGAAGCGCATCTACGCGCTGCTCAAGGTGGACGGCGACTTCTCGGTGATGCAGCACCTCTACATCGACCGGGTGGACTTTTGCAGCTTCGGCAACTCGCAGCCCCTGCGCGTGCGGATCGTGAACGCGTACAACGAGAACCCCGACTACTTCTACGTGAAGCGCGGGGACGCCTCGCGCATCTACGGCCTCGAGCTCGAGCACCTCCTCTCGCCGAACCGCCTCAACTTCCTGACCTACGGGAACACCCTGATCGAGGAGCACGTGGCCGGGGTCCCGGGCGACGTCTTCATCGCGCGCTGGCTCGGCGACGAGTCGCTCCGGCCGATCCGCATCGCCAAGGAGCTGGTGAAGTTCAACGAGCGCTGCTTCATCCGCCTGCTCGGCGACATGCGGAGCTACAACTTCGTCTTCGTCATCACGCCGGACTTCGAGCACTCGCAGGTCCGCATCCGCGCGATGGACTTCGACCAGCAGAGCCACCACGGGCGGAAGAGCTTCTACCTGCCGCAGTTCTTCAAGGACAACCTGCCGCTGGTCGAGTTCTGCACGAAGCACCTGCACGCCCAGACGGCGCACCAGTACCAGCGGGAGGAGCAGACCCTGATGCTGCAGCGGGCCGAGCTGGCGAGCGTGCGGCTCGGCGGGCTGCTGGCGGCGATGGAGACCGACCCCATCGCGCCCGAAGAGAACGTGCGCCAGCTGCGGGAGGGCCTCGCCGACCACTACGGCTCGAAGGACTTCCTCGCCTGCGCCTCGATGGGCGCGCTGGTCCGCGAGAGCCTGGCCAAGACGCGCGCCCGCATCGAGCACGACGCCCTCGGGCACCTGCCGAAGCCCTGAGCGGGGCTGAAGGTCTTGGGCGCCTCTCGATCCGTGAGATGCGCTCAATCCGCGGTCGGGTCCGACGGCATGAGTCCGGCTGAGCCTCGGATCGACCGGAGGACTTCGGGTGAGGCGGATCCGCGGCATCCGCCTCCATCCGCCCGATCCGTGGCCGAGAGGGCGGCCGGGCGGGACCGCGCTTCCGTTCCTCCGACGGGTTCCCGCCCGGTGGCGTGACGCGTGCGTCCGGCGCGGCCGGGAATTCCCCGGGGGCGGGCCTACTCCGGCGGCGCGACCTTCTCGAGGGCGAGCGTGACGGCGGCGGTGCGGTTCTCGACGCCGAGCTTCATGAACGTGCTCTCGAGGTGCTTCTTCACCGTGGTGAGCTGGATGCCGAGGATGGTGCCGATCTCGGGGTTGGTCTTGCCCTGCACGACCCAGTGGAGGATCTCGGCCTCGCGCGCGGTCAGGCCGAGCGCGCGCTCGATGGCGGCGGGCGTGGCGTCGGCGACCGAGGCGGCGCGGCGTCCGCCGGCCTGCTTCCGGCGGCGCAGCCGGGCGGCGACCGCGGCCACGAGCTCGGCGGGCTCGACGGGCTTCACGAGGTAGTCGTCGGCGCCGAGGTTCATGCCGGCGCGGAGGTCCTCCTTCTCGCCCCAGCCGGTGAGGAAGACGAAGGGCACGTGGGCGGTGGCGGCTTGGGCGCGGAGCGCCTCGAGCACGCGGTGGCCGTTCATCTCGGGCATCGTGATGTCGCAGAGCACGAGGTCGGGCCGCTCGTGCGTGGCGAGCGAGACGCCCTCGCGTCCGTTGGCCGCCTCGACCGTCGCGTAGCCCTCGGCGGCGAGCAGCTGGGCGATCTGCCGGCGCATGCGGGCGTCGTCGTCGATGACCAGGATCTTTTCCACGGGGCGGAGGATGGGAATCGCCCGGGCGAAGTAAAGCGAGCCTTGGCCGCCCGGCCCACTGCCCCCCGGCCCATGGGCGGCGCCGCGCCCCTGTGGCATGCTCGCGACGTCCGCCCCGCATGACTCCCCAAGAGATCCAACTCGTCCGCTCCTCCTTCGCCCGGGTCGCGCCCTTCGCGGACCAGGCGGCGGCGCTCTTCTACGCGCGGCTGTTCGAGCTGGAGCCGGCGCTGCGGGGCCTGCTGCCCGGCGAGATGGCGGCGCGCGGCGCGGAGCTGACGGCGGCGCTCGCGGCGTGGCTGGCCGACATCGACCGGGCGGAGAAGGCCCTGCCGGCCGCCCGCGCGCTCGGCCTCCGCCCCACCCCCGTGCCCGGGTGCGCGGCGCCGGTCGAGGCGGTGGGCACGGCGCTGCTCTGGACGCTGGAGAAGGGGCTCGGTCCGGACTTCACGCCCGAGATCCGCGCCGCCTGGGCCAAGGCCTACTGGCGCCTGGCGGAGGCGCTCTCCTCCTCCCCGCGTTCCACCGCGTCCCTTTCCTCCCCTTGACCATGAAAAGCAGACTCCCCGCCCTCCTCGCCTCCACCCTGCTCGCGACGGCCGCCCTGGCCCAGCAGCCCCTGCATCTCCAGAAGGCCCTCCAACTGGTCGACGAGATCACCGGCCAGCAGGCCGCCGGCGTCTTCGCCGACGCCGCCGGCGTTCCGCTCAACCGCTACGGCGGCTCGTGGAACAGCGCGACCGACGCCTCCTACTTCCGCTTCGCCGACCTCCCGAACGGCGTCTACGCGGCGAACAACACCAAGTGCTCGCCGCTTGTCACCCACCTGCTCAAGGCGAGCTACGGCACCGACTGGAAGGTCCACTCGTTCCACGACCCGGTGCTCAAGACCACCAAGTCGGTCGCCAGCCCGACCCCCTACCAGTACATCGCGCTGACGAAGGAGAACAAGGGCCTCTCCCGGGTCGCGCGCCTCGACCAGGCCCAGCCGGGCGACATCCTCTCGTGGTGGACGGTCGGCAGCGACGCGAACGACCACACCATGCTCCTCGTCGCGGTCGACTGGGCCAGCGCCAAGGCCTACCCGACCAACCACGCGCTCTCGGACCCGGCGCTCGCCGGCACGACGTACTACGAGGTGGAGGTGGTCGACAGCTCCTCGGGCACGCACACGAACGACAGCCGCATCGTCAGCGTGAACGGCGTGGACACGACCATCCCGGGCGTCGGCACGGGCACCATCGGCCTGCTCGTCGACGCGTCGTTCGCGATCGTCGGCTACACCTGGAGCCTCCCGACGTCGAACTACCTCACGCAGCGCACCGGCTGGATGCAGGGCCCGCACAACCGCCTGCGGCGCGCGCCGACCCACGAGGCCGTGATCAGCCGGCTGCAGTGAACCCTTCCGCCGCCCTCCCGTGAGCGCCCGCCGCCTTCCCTCCGTCCCGCTCCTCGTCGCCGCCGGCCTGCTGGCCGCCCTCGCGGTCGGTCGCTCCGTCGCCGCCGCGCCGGCTCCGGCCGTCGCTCCGGTCCCGTCCCCGGTGGCCGCCGAGCTCGCGCGCGGCGAGTACCTCGTCACGCGCGTCGGCCTCTGCGCCGACTGCCATTCGCCGCGCCGGGCGGACGGTTCGTTCGATCCCGACCTCTGGCTGCGCGGCGCCGCGCTGCCCTTCCGTCCGACGGTCGAGATGCCGTGGGCCGAGGTCGCGCCGCCGCTCGCCGGCCTGCCGTCGATGGCGCCGGAGGACGCGGTCCGCTTCCTCCGCGAAGGCGTGCGGCCCGACGGCTCGCGCGCCCGGCCGCCGATGCCCGCCTTCGCGCTCGACGAGGCCGACGCGCGCGCGGTCGTGGCCTACCTGCGCTCGCTCGCGCCCTGAGCGCGCCGGCGCGTCCCCCCGGGGGCCGGCGCACTCCGCCGTTGCCGTCGGCGCGCCTTTTCCTTCCGCTGCCGCCGCCGCGATGCCCAAGCCGCCCCGGAAGCCCGCCCGTCCCGCCCGCTCCCGCCCGGCCCCCCGCCGGCCGGCGAAGCTGGGGGACTATTTCGCGCAGGCCTTCCACCTCAGCCCGGCGGTGATGCTCCTGGCGCGGCTGCCCGAGGGGGAGCTGATCGAGGTGAACGACACCTTCGCGCGGCTCAGCGGCTTCCGGCGCGAGGACGTGATCGGGCGCACGACGCTGGACCTCGGGGTCTGGGTCGACCACGCCCAGCGCCAGCATTTCCTCGAGAAGATCCACCGCGGCGGCCGCGTGCGGGAGTACGAGGCCGAGTTCCGCCTGCGGGGCGGCGAGCGCCGCTGGCTCTCGCTCAGCGCCGACGTGGTCCGCATCGGCGGCGAGGACTGCATGCTCACGGTCGGGATCGACGTGACGGACCGCCGCCGCCGGGAGCTGCTGCAGGACACCACCTACCGCATCTCCGAGGCGGCCAACGCCAGCGGCGACCTGCGGGCGCTGTTCGGCCGCCTGCACGCGCTGATCGGCGGGCTGATGACGGCGCGCAACCTCTACTTCGCCCTCGTCAGCCCGGACGGCCGCGAGGTCTCGTTCCCCTACTACGAGGACGAGCGCAGCACGCAGCCGGCGCCGCGTCCGCGCGGGCGGAGCCTGACCGACTACGTGCTCGACACCCGGGAGCCCCTGCTGGCGGCGCGGGCCGAGCTGGACCGCCGCCTGAAGGAGGGCGGCTATGCGCCGACCGGCAACCTCTCCGCCGTCTGGCTCGGCGCGCCGCTGGTGGTGGACGGCCGGGCCATCGGCGTCGTGGCGGTGCAGGACTACGCCGACGAGACGGTCTACGGCGAGGAGGCGAAGCGCCTGCTCACCTTCGTGGCCGAGCAGGCCGCGGCCGCCGTCGAGCGCCGGCGGACGGAGGACCTGCTGCGCCAGAGCGAGGCGGCGCGGCGCGCCTCGCAGGAGATCTTCGAGAAGTCGTTCAACGCCAGCCCGGCGATGATGGCGGTGACGCGGCTGGCGGACGGCATCCTCCTGCACGCGAACGCCGCCTTCCACCGCGCGGTCGAGGTCGGGCCCGAGGAGGCGCGCGGCCAGGTCATCACCGACCTCGGCCTGTGGGTGGACGAGGGCCGCCGGGCCGAGTACCGCCAGCGGCTGGAGCGCGACGGCCGGGTGCGCGACTTCGAGGCGCGGATGGCGAACCGGCGCGGCGCGGTGCGCGACGTGCTGCTCAACGCCGAGGTCATCCCGTTCGCCAGCGAGCCCTGCGTGGTGGTCGTGGCCCTCGATGTGACGGACCGGCGCCGGCGCGAGCGCGAGCAGGCGGCGCTCTACGGCATCTCGGCGGCGGCGCTGGACGCCACGGGGCGCGACGAGCTCTTCGCGCGGGTGCCCGCCATCATCGGCCAGCTCCTGCCGGCGGAGACGTTCTTCATCGCGCTGTACGACGACGCGCGGGACCAGATCAGCTTCCCGCTCTGGATCAACCCGCGGGTGCCGACGCCGCCCGCGCCGCGGCCGCTGGGACAGAACCTGACCGACTACGTGCTCCGGCGGGCCGAGCCCCTGCACCTGCGCGGGCCCGAGCTCGAGGCGTTCGTCGCGCGCACCGGGCACCGGCCGATGTTCGGCACGCTGGAGTCGTGGCTCGCCGTGCCGCTGCTCGCCGGCGGCCGCGCGCTGGGCGTGCTCGCGCTCATCGACTACGACAATCCGGACGCGTACCGGGCGGAGGACGCGCAGTTCCTCCGCTTCGTGGCCGGGCAGATCGTCTCCGCGCTGCAGCGCGTCGAGGTCGAGGCCGCGCGTCGCGAGTCGCGCGAGTACTTCTCGAAGTCCTTCCACGCCAGCCCGGCCCTGATGCTGCTGGTCAGCCTCGAGACGGGGCGGATCCTCGAGGCCAACGGGGCTTTCTCCCGGGCCTCGGGCTACGCGCGGCACGAGATCCTCGGCCGGCGCTCCCTCGAGCTCGGCATCTGGCCCGACCCCGCCGAGCGCGAGCGCGTCCTGGCGCGGCTGGACGAGGCGGGCTCGGTCCACGGCTACGAGACCACGCTGCGGAACAAGGCGGGCGAGCTGCGCTACGTGCTGCTCAACGTGGACCGCCTCGAGCTCTCCGGCGCGCCCTCGATGCTCATCACGGCGATCGACATCACCGAGCGCCACCGCCGCGAGCAGGTGCAGGACGCGACCTACCGCATCTCGCGCGCGGTGCTGACGGGCGGCGACCTGCCGGCGCTGTTCGCCGAGCTGCACCGCATCGTCGCCGGCCTGATGCCGGCGCGGAACTTCTACGTCGCGCAGCTGGACGCGGCGGGCGCGGCGCTCAGCTTCCCCTACTTCCGCGACGAGCGCGCGACCGCGCCGGGCGGCCAGCCGCCGCCGCGGCCGCTCGGGCTCGGCTTCACCGACTACGTCATCGAGACCGGCGAGACGCAGCTCCTCGCGGCCGACGAGCTCCGGCGGCTGCTCGCCGCGCGGGGTCCCTACGAGCCGCCGGCGGGCGCCCCGGCCGTGCGCCTCGGCGCGCCGCTGCTCGTCGAGGGCCGCGCGCGCGGCGTCATCGCCATCCACGACTACGCCAACCCCCGGGCCTACGGTCCGGAGGAGAAGCGGCTGCTGACCTTCGTGGCGGAGCAGGCGGCGGCGGCGGTCGAGCGGCGGCGGGCGGAGGAGGCGCTGCGCGCGGCGGAGGAGCGCTACCGCGGCATCTTCGAGAACGCGCTCGAGGGCCTCTACACGTCGGCGCCCGACGGCCGGTTCACCAACGCCAACCCGGCGTTCGCCCGCCTGCTGGGCTACGACTCGCCGGCCGCGCTGGTCGCGGCGGCGGAGGCGCTCGGCCGCGGGTTCTACGCCGAGCCGGGCCGGGGCGAGCGGTTCCTCGCCCTCCTGCGCGCCTCCGACGAGGTGACGGACTTCGAGTCGGAGGTCGTGCGCGCGGACGGCCGGCGCGTGTGGATCACCGAGTCGGTCCGCGCGGTGCGCGACGCGCAGGGCCGGGTCGAGCGACTCGACGGCGTGGCGGTGGACGTCACCGCCCAGCGCGAGACGGCGCGCGCCCTGCAGGCGGCGAAGGAGGAGGCCGACGCGGCCAGCCGGGCGAAGTCGCAGTTCCTCGCCAGCATGAGCCACGAGCTGCGCACGCCCCTCAACGGCATCCTCGGCTACACCCAGATCCTCGGCCGCGACTCCGGCCTCTCGGTCCGCCAGCGGGCGGGGCTGGACGTGATCCAGCAGTCGGCCGACCACCTGCTGGCGCTGATCAACGACGTGCTCGACCTGGCGAAGATCGAGGCGCGGCGGCTGGAGCTGCACCCGACGGACTTCGACCTGCCGGAGTTCGTGCGCGGCGTGGCGCAGTTCTTCGCGCCCCGCGCCCGGGAGAAGGGGCTGCGGCTGGAGAGCGAGCCCGCGCCCGACCTGCCGCAGCACGTGCGCGGCGACGCCCAGCGCCTGCGGCAGGTCTGCTACAACCTCCTCGGCAACGCCGTGAAGTTCACGCAGCGGGGCGGCGTGGTCTTCGCCGTCAGCCGCGTCGACGACCGCGTGCGGTTCTCCGTCAGCGACACGGGCCCGGGCATCTCCCCCGCGGACCAGGAGCGGCTCTTCGAGCCCTTCGCGCAGATCGGCGACCGGGCGCGCCACGCCGAGGGCACGGGGCTCGGGCTCAACGTCAGCCGCGGCATCCTCGAGCAGATGGGCGCGCGGCTGCAGCTGGAGAGCCGGCCGGGCTGGGGCAGCCGCTTCTGGTTCGAGGTGGCGCTGCCCGCGGCCGCGGGCATCCCCGCGGCCGCGGCCGAGCCCGACCGCCGCGTCACGGGCTACGCCGGCCCGCGCCGGCGGGTCCTCGTCGCCGACGACCACGCGGCCAACCGCCAGCTCCTCCGCGACCTGCTCGAGCCGCTCGGCTTCGAGGTGCATACGGCCGAGGACGGCGCGGCGGCGGTCGCGCAGGCCCGCGCGCTCCGGCCCGACCTGGTGCTGCTGGACCTGAAGATGCCGGTGCTCGACGGCTGGGCCGCGGCGCGCGCCATCCGGGCGGAGCTGCCGGCCGACGCGACGCGGCTGGTCGCGATGTCCGCCAGCGCGTTCGACACCGACCAGCGCGCGGCGCTCGACGCGGGCTGCGCGGAGTTCCTGCCCAAGCCGCTGCGCGAGGCGCGCCTGCTCGAGACGCTGGCGCGCCAGCTCGGGCTCGAGTGGGTCCGCGGCGACGCCGCGGCGGGCGCGGACACCCGCGCCCCCTTTCCCCCGGCGGGTCCGCCCCCCGACACCGCCGACGCGGACGCGATCCACGAGCTGGCGTGCAAGGGCGACGTCGTGGCGGTGCGCGCCTATGCCGAGGCCCTGCGGGCGCGCGACCCGCGGCAGGCGGCGTTCGCGCAGGCGGTGATCGACCTCGCGGCCCGCTTCAAGATGAAGGCCATCCGCCAGTACGTCGCCCGGCACCGCGCCGACGGCGCCCCCCCCTCCCCCTGAGTCCCATGCCCGACACCATCCTCATCGTCGACGACACCCCGGCCAACGTCAGCGTCCTGGTGGACGCGCTGGCCGACACCGGCTTCCAGCTGATGGTGGCCGAGGACGGGGAGGACGCGCTGGAGCAGGTCCGGCACACGCGGCCGGACCTCGTGTTGCTCGACGTGATGATGCCCGGCCTCGACGGGTTCGAGACGTGCCGGCGGCTGAAGGCCGACGCGGCGACGCGCGACGTGCCGGTGATCTTCATGACGGCGCTGACGGACACCGCGGAGAAGCTGAAGGCCTTCGCCGCCGGCGCGGTGGACTACATCACGAAGCCCCTGCAGCACGAGGAGGCGCTGGCGCGCATCCGCACGCACCTGACCCTGCGGCGGCTGCAGAGGGAGCTGCAGGAGCAGCTGGCGCTGAAGGAGCGCTTCATGCGCATCGCCAGCCACGACCTGCGCAATCCCCTCTGCCTCATCCTCGTCTCGGGCGAGCTGGCCCGGCGGCGGGCCGTGCCGCCCGAGGTGCTCGAGTACCTCGAGAGCATCCACGCCTCGGCCCGCCAGATGCGGGCGATCATCGACACCTTCCTGAACCTGCGCCGCCCCGGACTGGAGGGCGCGGGCGGCACGGCCCGGTGCGACCTGCCGCTGCTGGCGTCCGCGGTGGTGGCGCAGCACGCCCCGGAGGCGGAGCGCAAGGGCCTGACGCTCGAGCTCGAGCCGCCGCCGGCGCTGCCGCCGGGCCGGTGCGACGCGGGCCTGGTCTACCAGGCGATCGCCAACTACGTGAGCAACGGGCTCAAGTTCACGCCGCCGGGCGGGCGGGTCGTCGTGCGGCTCCGCGAGGCGGGCCTGCGCCTGCGCGTCGAGGTGGACGACACCGGCCCCGGCGTGCCGCCGGACGAGCGCGCCGGGCTCTTCACCGAGGGGGCGAAGCTGTCGCCCCGCCCGACGGGCGGCGAGGAGAGCAACGGCGTGGGCCTGAGCATCGTGAAGCAGCTCGTCGAGGCGCAGGGCGGCCGGGTCGGCGCGGACTTTCCGGAGGCCGGCGGGGCCCGCTTCTGGCTGGAGCTGCCGGTGGCCGGGGCCTGACCGCTCGGCCGGCGGCGGTCGTGTCGGGCATGGCCGGGCTTGCCCTGCGGGGTGGGAACCCTATGGGTCTTCCGGGCCACCCCTCGCAACCTCCTTGGTTCTCCTCCTCAAGAACGTCCTGTTCACGCTCGTCGTGCCGGGAATCTTCGTCGGTTGGCTTCCCCTGCGCGTCTTCGAACGGCGCGCGCGCTGGCCGGCGGAGATGCAGCCCGAACACTGGGCCGGCCTGTCGGCCGTCGTCGCGGGCCTCGTCGCCTACCTGCACTGCGTGTGGCAGTTCCAGCACCGCGGCCGCGGCACGCCGTTCCTCCTCGATCCGCCCCACCACCTGGTGCAGCGCGGCCTCTACCGCTGGGTGCGCAACCCGATGTACCTCGCGGTGCTGGCCGTGGTGGGCGGCCAGGCGGTGTTCCTCGTCTCCTGGCACATCGCGATCTACTGGGTCTGCCTCGCCTGCCTGTTCCAGGTCTTCGTCCATCTCTACGAGGAGCGGGACCTCTCCTTCCGCTTCGGCGCGATGTACGAGGACTACCGGCGCGAGGTGCCGCGGTGGCTGCCGCGCCGGCCGCGGCCGGCCCCGCAGCCGACGGCGCTCGACGGGCGGGAGCGCTGAGCGGCGTCCGGGGGCCCTACTCGATCCGGCCCTCGTCGAAGTCCATCAGGTCCGCGATGCTGACGATGTCGGCGGCGCGGTCCGGGCAGCCCATGTTGGTCAGGGCCTCCCTCAGGAATTCCCGTCCGCTCGGCGTCATGCCCTTCTGCACGTACTCGCGGTTCCACTTGGCGGCCCGCACGTCGGCGGGGAAGAGGGCCTTCAGCCGGGCGTCCACCGCGGCGTCGTCGAGTCCGGCGTCCATCGCCTCGTGCACGATGCGCTCGACCGCGTCGGGGTCCACGCCGAGGTGCAGGCAGAGGAAGCGGTCCATCCCGCGCTTGTAGTTCTTGCGGTAGCTCGCGGGCAGCGCGCCGTGGACCTTTACGTAGCGGCACTTGGCGAGGAAGCGCGGGAGGTGGAGGAGGCCGGTGGCGGCGTGCGGCTCGTAGGGCGACGGGAGGCTGGTCAGCACCTCGCCGCTGGAGCCGGGGATGGGTCTCGAGGGCATCGGCGGCACGGAAGCCCATCGCCCGGCGCGAGGCAAGCGCCGCGCCCGGGCGGGTGACACAACCGGGCCTTGCCGCCCGGGCTGTTTTGCGCGGTGCTGGGCGGGCGCATGCAGAAGCACTCGTTCCAGAAGAGCCGCATCAAGTGCCTCCTCCTCGAGGGCATCCACGAGAAGGCGGTCGAGGCGTTCCACGGCGACGGCTACACCGCCGTGCGCACGTCCCCCAAGTCCCTCGCGGGCGACGCCCTCAAGGCCGCGCTCAAGGACGTGCACTTCCTCGGCATCCGCTCGCGCACCGAGGTCACGGCCGACGTGCTCGCCGCCGCCCCGAAGCTCGCGGGCATCGGCTGCTTCTGCATCGGCACCAACCAGGTCGACCTCGCCGCCGCCGCCCTCCGCGGCATCCCCGTCTTCAACGCCCCCTACTCCAACACCCGCAGCGTCGCCGAGCTCGTCATCGGCGAGGCGATCCTCCTGCTCCGCGGCATCCCCGAGAAGAACGCCCTCGTCCACCGCGGCGGCTGGACCAAGAGCGCGGAGGGCAGCGTCGAGGTGCGGGGCAAGACCCTCGGCATCGTCGGCTACGGCCACATCGGCACCCAGGTCGGCATCCTCGCCGAGCACCTCGGCATGCGCGTCCTCTTCCACGACATCGCCGGCAAGCTGCCGCTGGGCAACGCGCGGCCGGTCTCGAAGCTCGCCACCCTGCTCGCGGAGTCCGACGTCGTCACCCTCCACGTGCCCGAGACGCCCGCCACGCGCCACCTCATCGGCCGCGCCCAGCTGGCGCAGATGAAGCGCGGCTCCCACCTCATCAACGCCGCGCGCGGCACGGTGGTCGACGTCGACGCCCTGGCCGACGCGCTCGAGCGCCGCCACCTCGCGGGCGCGGCCATCGACGTCTTCCCCGTCGAGCCCAAGGGCAACGACGAGGAGTTCCTCTCGCCGCT
The DNA here is from genome assembly GCA_964460895.1 of uncultured Opitutaceae bacterium. GTDB lineage: Bacteria > Verrucomicrobiota > Verrucomicrobiia > Opitutales > Opitutaceae > Didemnitutus. The sequence continues at coordinate 55,723 of CAYWTK010000003.1, read as the reverse complement.
GCGCAAGTTCGACAACGTCATCCTCACCCCGCACATCGGCGGCTCCACCGTCGAGGCCCAGGCCAACATCGGCGTCGAGGTGGCCGACAAGCTCATCCGCTACTCCAACAACGGCTCGACCGTCACGGCGGTGAACTTCCCCGAGGTCACGCTCCCCGAGCACTCCGGCACCGGCAAGTGCCGCCTGCTCCACGTGCACCGCAACGTGCCGGGCGTCCTCGCCCACGTGAACGACAAGTTCGGCGACCGCGGCATCAACATCTCCGCGCAGTACCTGCAGACCAACGAGCACATCGGCTACCTCGTGATGGACGTGGACGCCGCCGCCTCCGAGGTCGCGATCGACGAACTCCTGTCGGTTCCCGGCACGATCCGCGCCCGCCTGCTCTACTGAGGCGCCGGCGCCCGCGCGCCCGCCACGAGGGCCGCCAGCCAGGCGCGCTCGTCGAATCCGCCCTCGCGCAGGCGCACCGGCGCCTGGCGCACGGCGACGAGGCCGAGCGAGGGGATGACCACGAGACGCTGCCCGCCGGCGCCGGCCGCGACGCGCGTGTCGCGCGGCAGCCGGGAGTCGGCGACCTCGCGCCGGACGGCGACGCCGATCGGGCCCTCGGCCGGCAGCCACCAGGTGAGCCCGTAGGCGGGATTGGCCGCGGTGCCGCGGAAGAGCGCGTCGAGCCTTCCTGGCGGGAGCACGCCGCGGCCGTCGAGCCGGACCATCTGGCCGAACCGCGCCCAGTCGCGCGCGGTGAGCGCGAGCCCGCTCGGAAGGTGCGGCTGGCCGTCCGCGTCGCGCCGCCAGGCCCCGGGCGCGAGGCCGAGGGGCGCGAACACGCGGCGCTCTGCGTAGCCGGCCACGGTCTCGTCGCGCGCCGCGAGCTTGCGCCGCAGGACCTCGCCGAAGGCCTGGAACGGCACCGGCCCGTAGGCGAAGCGCGCGCCGGCGGCGGCGACCGGCATGGCCGCGGCGGCTTCGCGGTACGAGGGCGGCCGGCCGATGGGTCCGCCGGGCAGCCCGCTGGTGAGCGTGAGGAGCTGGCGGACGGTCAGCGCGCGCCGCGCCTCGTCGCGCCATTCCTCCAGCGTGGCGGAGACGGGCTCGTCGAGGTCGAGCAGGCCGTCCTCGACGGCGCAGAGGGCGAGGACGCCGACGAAGCTCTTCGTGCCGCTGGCGAGTTCGCTCGCCCGGTCGGCGCGGCCGCGGTCGCGGTACTCCTCGTGGACGACGCTGCCGTCGAGCAGCACGAGGTGGGCGAAGCCCCCGCCCTCGGCGCTGAGCGCGGCGGCCGCGGCGAAGCGCGGGTCGGCGGCCGGCGCGGCGGCGAGCACGGCGGGCAGGATGAGCGGGAGCAGCAGGGCGGCGCGCACGGGTCGAAGACGCCGGGCGCCGGCCGGCGGCTTCCCCGGGGGAAATGCGCTCGCCACCGGGCGGGTCGGCGGGCTTCCTCGCGGCCGCGGCATGAACGCGCATCTCGGCGTCGGCGACTGGGTGGTCATCCTCGTGTACCTCGCGGCCATGGTCGGCCTCGGGTGCTGGTTCGGGCGCGACCAGCGGACGACGCGCGACTACTTCCTCGGCAGCCGCAGCGTGCCGTGGTGGGGCGTGGGGATGTCGATCATCGCCACCGAGACCAGCGCGCTGACGATCATCGGGGTCCCGGCCATCGCCTACGGCGGCAACCTCATGTTCCTGCAGATGATCCTCGGCTACGTGGTGGCGCGCGTGGTCCTGGCGGTCGTGATGGTGCCGCACTACCTGCGGGGCGAGATCTACTCGCCGTACCAGCTGCTGGAGCAGCGGCTCGGTCCCGGTCCGCGGCGGCTGGCCGGCGGGCTCTTCCTCGCGCTCGAGACGCTGGGCGCGGGCGTGCGCGTCTACGTCGCCTGCATCCCCGTGCGCCTGATGCTGGGCGACGGGGTGCTCGGGCTCGGGGGCGTCGCCGACCCCATCCTCGGCGCCATCGCGCTCTTCATCGCGCTCTCGCTCGTCTACACCTACGTCGGCGGCGTGAAGGCGGTGATCTGGACGGACGCCGTGCAGTTCGTGCTCTTCGTCGCGGGCGGACTCTACGCGCTCGCCGTGCTGCCCGGCCTGATCGGCGGCGGGTGGGCGGACGCGTTCGCGCGGGCGGCGGAGGCGGGGAAGCTGGAGTGGTTCAACCCGACGTTCTCATGGGGCGCGCCGTTCAACCTCTGGATGGGGCTGCTCGGCGGGACGGCGATGGTGATGGCCTCGCACGGGGCGGACCAGCTGATCGTGCAGCGCGTGCTGGCCTGCGGCACGGTGGCGGGCGGGCGGAAGGCGCTGGTGCTGAGCGCGGTCCTCATTTTCCCGCTCTTCCTCGTCTTCCTCCTCGTCGGGGCGCTGCTCTGGGTGTTCTACCAGTCGCACCCCATGGCGATCCCGCTGCCGGAGAGCCGGCCGGGGATCAAGGCGACGGACTTCGTCTTCCCCATCTTCATGGTCACGGAGGTGCCGCCGGTGATGCGCGGCTTCCTCATCGTGGCCATCCTCGCGGCGGCGATGTCGTCGATCAGCTCCTCCCTCAGCGCCCTGGCGTCGGTCTCGACCATGGACTTCCTGCGGCCGCTGGCGCCGCGGCTGGGCGAGGGGGCGCTGCTGGCGTGGAGCCGGCGCTCGACGCTGCTCTGGGCGGTCGCGCTCGGCGGCGTGGCGTGGCTGACGCGCGAGGTGCAGTTCGTGCTGCACGCGGCGTTCTCGCTCCGCGGCTTGGCGGGCGGGGCGCTCCTCGGCGCGCTGCTGCTCGCGCTCTTCGCGCGCGGCGTGGGGGCGCGCGCGGTCATGGCGGGGATGCTGGCGTCGGTCGCCGTCCTCAACCTCCTCTATTGGCCGCCGCAGGTGCCGGCGGTGCGCGGCTGGTGGCTGGCGACGTTCGGCGGCGAGGTCTTCTGGCCGTGGTTCACCCTGATCGGCGTGCTCGTCACGCTCGGCGTGGCGGCCGGGGTGGCGCGCCTCGGGCGGCGGGCCTGACGGCGGAAAAGGCGGACGCCGGCCCGGGGGCCGGCGCGCGGGGAGGCGGGAGCGGTGGCGGGCCTCAGAAGAAGCGCACGGGCTTCGACTGCTGCTGCATGCGGGCGTGCTCCTCGTCGGAGCAGCCGGCGTTGGTCGCGACGTCGGTGGCGGCGTTGGTCGGCTTCACCAGCTCGTTCGCGAGCATGTAGTTCTCGACCTCCTCGCCGGAGACGTCGGCCAGCATGACGCCGTCGATCTCGACGCACGGCGAGAGGGGCTGGCCGGACTTGCGGACCATCTCCTCGTAGTTCGCGCGGTGGTTGATGATGTCGATGTCCTCGAAGGGCAGGTTGTGCTTCCGCAGGATGGCGCGGACGCCGTTGGACCAGCCGCAGTGCGGCTTCAGGTAGGCCTTGATCGTCATGGTGTGGGTGCGTGGGTGTCTGGCGGCGGAAGCTAGGCGGGGCGTTTTCTTCTTCAACTGAAAGTTTCCGCGGCTACGGTGCCGGCGGTGCCCGAACCGTTCCCCACCCTGACCGCCGCCCAGGCCTCCGCGTTCGCGCGGCTGGGGCTGGCCAACGTCCGGCGGGAGTACCCGCACCACCTCCAGCACATGCTGGACGGGCCGGAGGACCTGCGCGAGGTCCGGGCGCTGCATCCGGCGTTCTACGGCAGCTACGACTGGCATTCGTGCGTGCACCAGCACTGGATGCTCGTCCGGCTCGCCCTGCTCTTCCCCGACCTGCCGGAGCGGCCGGCGATCGACCGCGTGCTGCGCGAGCACCTCACGCGGGCCAACGTCGAGGTGGAGGCCGAGTATTTCCGCGCGCCCGGGCGGCAGTTCTTCGAGCGGCCCTACGGCTGGGCCTGGTTCCTCAAGCTCGCGCAGGAGGTCGGCGGCTACGACCCGCGGATGGAGGAGGACCTCGACCCGCTGGTGGACTGCATCCGCGCCGGCTTCATGCGCTACCTGCGCAACCTCACGCACCCCGTGCGGAACGGCGTGCACGGCAACACCGCCGTCGCCGTCGCGCTCGCGCTCGGGCACGCCCGCGCGCACGACGACCAGGAGTTCAAGCTCTTCTGCACCGCGCGGGCGGCGTACTGGTACGGCCACGACACCGACTACCCGGCGCACTACGAGCCCTCGGGCGAGGATTTCTTCTCCCCGTGCCTGACCGAGGCCGGCCTGATGGCGCGCATCCTCCCGCGCGAGCAGTTCCTGCGCTGGTTCGACCGCTTCCTCCCGCGCCTGGCGCAGGGCCAGCCGGCCAACCTCCTGCGGCCCGCGCCGGTGAGCGATCCGACGGACCCGAAGATCGCGCACCTCATCGGCCTGAACCTCAACAAGGGCTGGGTCTGGCGCCGCCTCGCGGCGATCCTGCCCGAGGGCGACCCGCGGCGGGCGCTGGCGGCGGAGTCGGCCCGGGCGCACCACGCGGCGGCGCTGCCGCTGCTCGACGCCGACGACTTCCACCGCTCGCACTGGCTGCCGTCGTTCGCGGTGTACGCCCTGACGGAGTGAGTCCGGCCCGCGCGCCGAAGGCGCCTTGCCCGGCCCCGGCTCCCGGGGCAGCGTCGCCGGCGCATGACGACCTTCCTCCTGCTGCTGGCCTCGAACGTGTTCATGACCTTCGCCTGGTACGGGCACCTGAAGTTCCTCCACGACAAGCCGCTCTGGGCGACCGTGCTCATCTCCTGGGGCATCGCCTTCTTCGAGTACTGCCTGATGGTGCCGGCGAACCGGATCGGCTACGGGAAGTTCACCGGGTACGAGCTCAAGATCATGCAGGAGGTCATCACGCTCGTCGTGTTCGTGGCCTTCGCCTGGCTCGTGCTGGGCGAGCGCCTGCGCTGGAACTACGCCGTGAGCATGGCCCTGATCTTCCTCGCCGTCTGGTTCGCCTTCGGCTTCCGCCCGGCGCCGCCGGCGGCCTGAGGCCCGCGGCCGCCGCTTTTCCGGCGCAATTTCCCGACTCCGCACTTGCGGGCGCGGGGACGTGACGGAAAGTCTCCTGACATACGGCTGTCAGCGCGTCGCGCTAGCCTCCCTCCCTCCACCCATTCCCCCTCATGTCCAAAGCCGATAAGTCCCCGAAAGCCGAAACCAAGCCCGCCCCGTCTCCCGCCGCCGTCGCGCGCGACAAGAACCTCGACCTCGCCGTCTCCTCGATCACGAAGCAGTTCGGCGAGGGCTCGATCATGCGCCTGGGCGACAACGCCAAGATGAAGGTCGAGACCCTCTCGACCGGCTCCCTCGCCATCGACCTCATGCTCGGCGTCGGCGGCCTGCCCAAGGGCCGCATCATCGAGATCTACGGCCCCGAGTCCTCGGGCAAGACCACCTTCTGCCTCAGCGTCATCGCCGAGGCCCAGCGCCGCGGCGGCCTCGCCGCGTTCATCGACGTCGAGCACGCCCTCGACCCGAAGTACGCCAAGGTCGTGGGCGTCAACCTCGACGACCTCCTCGTCTCCCAGCCCGACTCCGGCGAGGACGCGCTCAACATCATGGAGACGCTCATCCGCTCGAACTCCATCGACGTCATCATCCTCGACTCCGTCGCCGCCCTCACGACCAAGGCCGAGCTCGACGGCCAGATGGGCGACGCCACCGTCGGCGCCCAGGCCCGCCTCATGTCGCAGGCCATGCGCCGCCTCACCGCGGTGGTCTCGAAGACGAACTGCGTCTGCATCTTCACCAACCAGATCCGCGAGAAGATCGGCGTGGTGTCCGGCAACCCCGAGACGACCTCGGGCGGCCGCGCGCTGAAGTTCTTCGCCTCCATCCGCCTCGACATCCGCCGCAAGGACCAGCTCAAGACGCCCGACGGCAAGGTCATCGGCAACCGCACCAAGATGAAGGTGGTGAAGAACAAGGTCGCCCCGCCGTTCACCGAGTGCGAGTTCGACATCATGTACGACGAGGGCATCTCCGCCAACGGCTCCCTCCTCGACCTCGGCCTCGACCACAAGGTGCTGGAGAAGAAGGGCGCGTGGATCGCGTTCAACGGCGAGCTCGTCGGCCAGGGCCGCGAGGCCGCCAAGGACGCCCTCAAGCAGAACCCGGCCCTCGCCGAGAAGATCAAGGCCGCCATCCTCGAGAAGGCCCAGATCAAGCCGGGCGATCCCGTCACCGGCGCCGCCGGCGACTGAGCCGCGCGGGAACCGGCGCCGCGCCGCCCGCGTCCCACCGGCATGCCCCGTCTCCCGTCCGCCTCCCGCGCCTGCGCCGCCCTCCTCGCGGCGGCGCTCGCCGCGTCCGCGCCGGCCTCCCCCGCCCCGCCGCCCGACTCCGGGCCGCGCCTGCTCGCCACCGAGCCGCGCTGGAAGGACGTGGCCGGACTCCGGCGCTTCGCGGAGCAGGGCGACCTCCTCGCCTGCCTCGAGCTGGGCGAGCGGCTGCTCGCGGGAGAGGGGCTGCCCCGCGACGAGGCGGCGGCGCGCGTCTGGTTCGGCCGCGCGGCGGAGGCCGGGTCGGGCGACGCGCTCTTCCGGCTGGGCAAGCTCCACCACGACGGCGTCGGCGGCCCGCGCGACTACGGCCGGGCCCTCGACTACTACGCGCGCGCCGCGCGCGCGGGCGTCCCCGAGGCGCAGCACAACGTCGGCGCCATGCTCGTGAGCGGCCGCGGCGTGCGGCGCGACTACGTCGAGGGCCTCGCGTGGCTCATCGTCGCCACGAGGAGCGGCGCGGTCTCCGACGCCGAGCAGCGCACGCGCGAGCGCCTCGCCCGCCGCCCGGCCGACATCGCGGCCGCCGAGCGCCGCGCCGCCGAGCTGCTCGCGGCGCTGGCGAACCCGGGGTCCGCCGCCGCGGCCGAGCCCCGGGCGTCGGTCGCCCCGGCCGTCCCGCGCCCCCCGCCGCTGCCCGGCGCGCCCGTGCCTCCGCCCGCGACCGCGCCGGCGAAGGTGAAGATCGACCTCGGGACCAAGCCCGAGGCGCCGCGTCCGGTCCTCGACCTGCCGAAGCCCTGACCCGGTCCGCGCCGGGCGCGGTTCCGCCCACGCATTCTTCCCGCGCCGGGCCGCGCGCGCGACGCCGGCCCTTGTGGGCGCGGCGTTCCGGACTACGCTGCCGGCCATGTGCGCCCAGCTCCTGCGCGAGCAGATCCTTCCCGCCGACCTCGACCGCGTGTGGCGGTTCTTCGCCACGCCCCGCAACCTCGACGAGCTCACGCCGCCGGACCTGAAGTTCCGCATCCTGACCGCGGTGCCGGAATCCATGTACCCGGGCCTGCTGATCGAGTACCGCATCTCGCCCCTGCCGGGCGTGTGGCTGCGGTGGCTGACGGAGATCCGGCACATCCGCGACCGGGAGTACTTCGTGGACGAGCAGCGGATCGGGCCGTACCGGCTCTGGTACCACGAGCATCACTTCGAGGCCGTGCCCGGCGGCGTGCGGATGACGGACCGCGTGACCTACGAGGTCGGCTGGGGGCCGTTCGGCTGGCTGGCGGAGAAGCTCTGGGTGCGGCGGCAGCTCGAGCACATCTTCGACTACCGCGCGCGCAAGGTGGCCGAGGTGTTCGCGGCCGCGCGCTGAGGCGGCGCGGCGCGCGGGGGAATTCCCTTTGCCTCGCCGGAGCGCGTGGCTTTGCGTGACGCGGTGCACGCGTCGCCGGACACCATCGCCGCCCTCGCCACGCCCGCCGGCACGTCCGCGCTGGCCGTCGTGCGCGCGAGCGGACCCGCGGCCGGCGCGCTCGCCGCGGCGATCTTGGGTGCGCCGCCCGCGCCGCGCGTCGCGCAGCACGCGGATTACCGCGGGGCGGACGGCGCGGTCATCGACGACGTCGTCCTCACGTTCTTCGCCGGGCCGAACTCCTACACCGGCGAGGACACGCTCGAGGTCTCGTGCCACGGCAATCCCCTGATTGCGCGGCGCATCCTCGACGACCTGTTCGCGCGCGGGTGCCGGCCGGCCGAGCCGGGCGAGTTCACCCGGCGGGCGTTCCTCCACGGCCGGCTCGACCTCAGTCAGGCCGAGGCCGTCATGGACCTCATCCACGCCCGCAGCGAGCGGGCCCTCGCCGCGGCCAACCAGCAGCTGCGCGGCGCGCTGGGGCGGCGGATGGATGAGCTTATCCAATTGCAGGTCAGTATCTTGGCTCGGGTCGAGGCCTACATCGACTTTCCCGAGGAGGACCTGCCCCCGGAGGACCGGGCGGCGGTGCTGGCGGATGTCGGCCGCCTGCAGGATGGCATCGGTCGGCTCGCCGCGACGAACCGCTACGGAACGCTGCTGCGCGACGGTGTCCGCACGGTGATCGTGGGGGAGCCGAACGTCGGGAAGAGCAGCCTCCTCAACCGCCTCGTCGGCCGCGACCGCGCGCTCGTGAGTCCGGAGCCGGGCACCACGCGGGATTACCTCGAGGAAATGGTCACGGTCGGACCGCACGCGCTGCGGCTGGTCGACACCGCCGGATTGAATCCCGCGCCGGCCGCCCTCGAGCGGCGGGGCATCGAGAAGACGCGGGAGCAGGCGGCGGAGGCGGACCTGGTCGTGTGGGTCGTGGACGCCTCGCGTCCCCTGCCCTCGCTGCCGGCGGAGATCGCCTCGGGCGTCACGGCGGCCAAAGCCCTCCTCGTCTGCAACAAGGCGGACCTCGTGCCCGGATTCGCGGCGAAGCACCCCACCCTGCGCGCCGTGGCCGTGTCGGCGCTGACCGGCGACGGTCTCGAGGCGCTTCGGACCGAGTTGGTCCGACTCGTGGACGCGGTCCGGCCGGAGACCGGCGACGAGGTCGTCGCTGTCAACGCGCGCCACGCCGACGCCCTGCGCCGGGCCGCGGAGGAGCTCGCCCAAGCGCGACGAGGCCTGGAGAACGGAAAACCGATAGAATTGGTGGCCAGCCATTTGCGCGGCTGTCTGGATTGCTTGGGAGAAATCGCCGGGCGCGTGGACCACGAGCGCGTGCTCGACGCGCTGTTCGCGACGTTCTGCATCGGAAAATAAGATTCACGTCAAAATATGTCACCGGACGGGGTCTTTGACGTCATCGTTTGCGGCGCCGGTCATGCGGGCGTCGAGGCGGCGTTGATTGCAGCTCGGCGGGGGGCCTCCACCCTACTCCTGACGGGCAACATCGACACCATCGCCCAGATGAGCTGCAACCCGGCGATCGGCGGGCAGGCGAAGGGGCAACTGGTGCGGGAGATCGATGCGCTCGGTGGGGAGATGGCGATCACGACCGACGTGACCGGCATCCAGTTTCGGCTGCTCAACGAGTCGAAGGGTCCGGCCGTCCAGTCACCGCGGGCCCAATGCGACAAGAAGGCCTACCAGTTCCGGATGAAGCACACCCTCGAGCTTCAGCCGAATCTCCACATCTTCCAGGCGACCGTCACGGGGCTGCTGTTCAAGTCCGGCCGCGTCATCGGCTGCCGGACGAACCTCGACCTGGAGTTTCGGGGCCGGACCGTGGTCATTACGACAGGCACGTTCCTGCGCGGCCTGATGCATGTCGGACAGAACAAGAACGAAGGCGGCCGACTCGGGGACTTCAGCGCGAAAACCCTTTCGGGGAGCTTGCTGGAGGCAGGCATCGAGTTGCAGCGACTGAAGACCGGGACCCCGCCGCGGATTCTTGGGCGGAGCATCGATTTTTCCCGGCTGGAGGAGCAGCGGGGGGATGCCGAGCCGACCCTGTTCGCGTTCCATGACACCCGGGGGGATGGCGACCTGTTCCACGTGGAACACGGCGGAGAACGCCGGCTGGGGTGGAAGCCGGGCGAGGCGCAGGTGTCGTGCTGGATCACGTACACGACACCGGAGTCCGCCGAGATCGTGCGGTCGAATCTGCACCTGTCGGCGATGTACTCGGGGGAAATCGTCGGCACCGGACCGCGGTATTGCCCGAGCATCGAGGACAAGTTCGTGCGCTTCGCCGACAAGCCGCGGCACATGCTCTACCTTGAACCCGAGGGCCGGCACACGAACGAGTATTACATCAACGGGCTGTCCACGAGCCTGCCGTTCGAGGTCCAGGTGCGCCTGGTCCGAAGCATTCCTGGGTTGGAGCGCGCGACGCTCCTGCGTCCAGCTTATGCGGTGGAGTACGACTTCGCGCCGCCGCAGCAACTCCTGCCGTCCCTCGAGTCCCGGAAGGTCGAGAACCTCTTCCTCGCCGGCCAAATCAACGGCACCTCTGGCTACGAGGAAGCCGCCGCCCAGGGACTGATCGCGGGCATCAATGCGGTGCAGAAGGTGAGGGGAGAGGCGCCACTGATTCTCGGTCGCCACGAGGCCTACATCGGCGTGCTCATCGATGACTTGGTCACGAAGGGCACGACCGAACCCTACCGCATGTTCACCAGCCGGGCGGAGTTCCGCCTGCTGCTGAACCACGGCAGCGCGGAGCTGCGGCTGCTGGCGCACGCCAAGAGTCATAAGTTGCTTCAGGATAATAGAATACATAAAATAGAGGCGAAGCGCGACCGCGTTGCGGCCTGGGAGAAGCGGCTCGACGAGGAGCGCACGAAGGGCGGGCTGTGGGGCGACCTGATTCGGCGCGAAGGCGACGCCGCGAGCCTGCCGGAGGATCTGCGCGCGGAGGACAAGGCCGTGCGTGACGAGGTCCTCTACCGCGTCCGTTACCGCGGCTATCGGGAGCGCGAACTGCGGCAGGTCGAGAAGCTCAAGGATGTCGAGCGCGTGGTCATGCCGGCGGACCTGGATTATCTCGCGATTCCCGGACTGCGGCGGGAGGCCGCGCAGAAGTTGCAGCAGTTCCGGCCGGTGAATCTCGGTCAGGCCAGCCGCATCAGCGGCGTCAATCCGGCCGACATCAGCCTGCTGCTCGTGCTGCTCGAGTCCCGGCGCCGGAGTCGTCCCGCCGGACCGTGATGCCGGATGCCGGTCCGCAAGGTGGGCCGGTTGGCGCGAGGCGACGCCGCTCGAGCGGGTTTTCGAACTGTCGGAGGAGGTGAACACTCCTGGCCTCGTCTACCGGAGATGCTTGGGAGAGCCGCTCCGCCTGACCGGCTCCGCCAAGGGGCTTCCGGGTGTCGGCTGATCGCCGACGAAGCTCCTTCGTAGGTGCTTGGCTGGACCACGCGCGTCGCGGGCGGACGCAAGGTCCGCCCCTACAGTGCCTATCCAGACCGCGATCGGTAGAGGCCGACCCTGAAGCGTAATCCTCGCGGCGATGAGCCGCGCCCCAGAGCCAACACCGGAGCCGATCAGGCGAAGGGGATTCCCTCGCGGAGCCGGTAGGCGAAGCATCCGTGTTCCTGCGTGATTGTTGCCTCGCGCCCCCGACGCGAGACCCGCGGCTTCCCTCCTCTGACGGCCCCGCATCGCGGCGCCGCGACCTGTGACATTCCCGTGACGCGTCGGATTTCCTCTGGAGCGCCTCGGGGTCGTCACAATAGTCCGCGGGAATGGAGCGGAAGAAGATCCTCGTGGTGGACGACGAACCGGACGTGACCGACCTGGTGGCCTACCACCTCAAGGCGAAGGGCTTTCAGGTGGAGGTCGTCAACGACGCCACGGCCAGCATCGCCCGCGCGCGGCACTTCCTACCGGACGTCGTCATTTTGGACATAATGATGCCGCACCTCAGCGGGCTGCAAATCTGCCGCATCCTGCGGGCGGAGCCGAAGCTCGCGCGCGTGCCGATCGTCTTCCTCACGGCCAAGGCCGAGACGCCGGACCGCATCGAGGGGTTCGAGAGCGGGGCGGACGACTACCTGACGAAGCCGTTCAGCCCGAAGGAGCTCGTGCTGCGCGTCGAGGCCATCCTCCGCCGTCTCGCCGCGCCGCCGCCGCACACGGGCCGGCTGCAGGTGGGCACCATCGTCCTCGACAGCGAGACGCACCGCGTGACCGTCGGCGGCCAGGCCATCGAGCTGACCGCGACCGAATTCAAGCTGCTCCGCGTGCTGATGGAGCGGCAGGGGCGGGTGCAGACGCGCGAGCACCTGCTCGTGAACGTCTGGAACTACTCGGCCGAGATCGAGACGCGGACCGTGGACACCCACGTGCGGCGCCTGCGCGAGAAGCTGGGCGACGAGGCCAACTGGATTGAAACGATCCGCGGGGTGGGGTACCGCATCGCCGACAAGAAGTTGTCGGCATGACCTACCTGCTCGTCGTCCTCCTCCTCGGCGCCCTCGCCGTGTGCCTGCGGCTGCTCGCGAAGCAGAACCGCGGGCTGGGGGAGCTGGCGGACGCGGTCCGCACCGGCCAGCCGCTGCTGCACGAGGAGCGCCACCAGCTCGAGCTGCCGGCCTGGCACGCCCTGACGGTCGCGGTCAACGGGCTCATCGCCGAGACCGGCCGCCTCCGCCAGCAGCGCTCCGGCGAGCTGTCGCAGCTCGAGGCCACGCTGGGCAACCTGCGCGAGGCGGTGCTGGTGGTGGACGACACGAACACCATCCACCTCGCGAACCAGGCGCTGCGCGAGATCTTCCCCAAGGCCCGCGAGTTCGGCAACCTGCGGCTGGAGCTGATCGTGCGGAGCGCGGCCTTCCTCGACTTCGTGCGCGCGACGCGCGCGGGCGAGGCCCCGCCGCGGCAGGAGTTCGAGCTGTCGGAGCTGTCCGCCGGCGGCCCGGGCTGGATCGAGGCCTCCGGCGCCCCCATCACCGGGCCCGACGGCAAGGGGCGCTGGGCGCTCTTCGTCATCCACGACGTCACCCGCCAGCGCGTGCTGGAGCGGATGCGGCGCGACTTCGTGGCCAACGCCTCGCACGAGCTGCGCACGCCGCTCAGCGTGATCAAGGGCTACGTGGAGACCCTCGTGGACGGCCACGCCACGATGGCGCCGGAGGAGCGCGAGCGCTTCCTCCGCACGATCCAGCGCCACAGCGACCGGCTCAACGCCATCATCGCCGACCTGCTCATGCTCTCGCGCCTGGAGTCGGGCACGCCCGGCCTGGCCCCGGAGACGGTCGAGCTGCGGCCGTTCCTGACCGAGCTCTGCGTCGACTTCGGCGCGCGCGCGGCGGCCTCGCGCCACCGGCTCGAGCTGCAGGTGGACGACTCGGCCGGCGCGGTGCGCGCGGACCGCGAGAAGCTCACGCAGGTCTTCACCAACCTCCTCGACAACGCGCTCAAGTACTCGCCGGCCGGCGCGCGCGTCGCGGTCTCGGCCCGCGGGCTCGAGGACGGCGCGACCGTCGAGTGCGCGGTGCGCGACGACGGCCCGGGCATCCCGCCCGAGGACCTGCCGCACATCTTCGAGCGGTTCTACCGGGTCGAGAAGGGGCGGTCGCGCGAGAGCGGCGGCACCGGCCTCGGGCTGAGCATCGTCAAGCACGTGGTCCAGCTCCACGGCGGCCGCGTCTCCGCCGAGAGCGAGCTGGGCCGGGGCACCGCCATCCTCGTGCGCCTGCCGCGGGGCGGTCCGGCGGACGCGGTCCGGCCGTCTCCGGGCGGGTAGGGGGGCTTTCCCGCTTGCCGGGCGCGGGTGCGGGCGGCGGACTGCGCCGCGTGACCTACTCGCCCGACTTCCTCGCCCGGGTCCACGCCCGCCGCGCCGAGCTCCGCCAGGCCCTGGCGGCGCTGCTGCCGGCCCCGCGCGCGATCGTGTGGGAGGTCGGCTGCGGCCACGGCCACTTCCTCGTCCGCTACGCGCAGGAGCACCCCGGCCGTTTCTGCCTCGGCATCGACCTGATCGCGGACCGGCTGGCGCGGGCGTCCCGCAAGCGCGACCGGGCCGGGCTCGCCGACTGCCACTTCCTCCGGGCCGAGGCGCGGGAATGCCTGCAGGCGTTCCCCGCCGGCGTCACCTTCGACGAGGTCTGGGTCCTCTTCCCCGACCCCTGGCCCAAGGCCCGGCACCACAAGAACCGGCTGCTCAAGGCCGACTTCCTCGACGCCGTCGCCGCCCGCGCGGCGCCGGGGGCGCGGTTCTACTTCCGCACGGACCACGAGGAGTATTTCCGCGAGGTGGAGGGCGTGGTCGCCGGCCTGGCGACGTGGCGGCGGGACGAGGCGGCGGCGTGGCCGGTGGAGCAGGAGACGGTCTTCCAGGCGCGGGCGCCGCGCCATTTCTCCCTCGTGGCGGTCAGGACATCACATCCAGCGCCGCCAGCAGCACCAGTTGCGCCAGGGCTGCCACCCCCAGAATGACCCAGGTGGCCTGGGTGAAGGGGTCGCGCGCCAGCTTCCGCTCGCCGTTGGGGTAGCGGGGCTGCTCGGTGCGGCGCAACAGGGCGCGGCCGGCGTCGTCCATGCCCGTACAGGTCGGCCGGGCGACCCCGGGAGGGCAAGTCCGCATTCCGGCCGGCCGGGCGGGCGCCATTAGGCGCGCCGGCCGGATTTCACGGCGGCGCTAATTCCCCGGTGGGGCGCCAACGGTGGATATTTCGGGGGTTGACGGGGTCTTCGCGTGAAACCTACCTAAGCGGCTTTTCCACCCGAAGCCTCCACGTCCGAACCGCATGCGACTGACCCAGCTTGCCCTCGTCCTCCCCGCCGCGCTCGGCGCGGCCGTCCCGGCGTCCGCCGCCGTCGAGGCGAGCGCGACGCGGTTCGAGATCTTCGGGCTGCCGGTGACCAACAGCATCCTGACGACCTGGGCCGTGGCGCTCGTGCTCATCCTCGTGCTGCGCGTCGCCATCGGCCGCAAGCCGACGCTCGTGCCCTCGAAGGGCCAGGCGATGGTCGAGGGCCTGCTCGACGGCGTGAAGGGCCTGGTCGAGCCGATCGTCGGCAAGAAGGTCGCGCCCGCCGCGCTGCCGCTGCTGCTCTGCCTCTTCACGTTCATCGTCATCAACAACTGGTCGGGCCTCCTCCCCGGCGTCGGCACCATCGGCTGGTCCTCCCACGCGCCGGACGGCACCCACCAGTTCGAGGCGTGGATCCGGCCGTTCAGCGCGGACATGAACGGCACCATCGCCCTCGCCCTCGTCTCGATGGCGGTCTGGGCCTACCTCATCCTCCGCTACGCCGGCCCGAAGCTCATCCTCCACGACCTCTTCGGCAACAAGGCCGACAAGCGCGAGGTGCCGGCGGCGATCTACTACTTCCTCGGCCTCATCTTCCTCGCGGTCGGCCTCATCGAGGTCATCTCCATCGCGATTCGCCCGGTCTCCCTCTCGTTCCGGCTCTTCGGCAACGTCTACGGCGGCGAGAACCTGCTCCACGGCACCTCGTTCGTCTTCCCGTTCTACTTCCTCGAGCTGCTGATCGGCCTCGTCCAGGCCCTCGTGTTCACGCTCCTCGTCAGCGTCTACATCGGCCTGATCTGCAACCACGGCGACGACCACGAGCACGCCGAGGGCGAAGGCCACCACTGAGACTTTCCCGGCGGGAGCGTGCCGAAGCGTGCGCACGCCGGGTCCACCAACCACAACAGACACATCCCATGATCGACATCATCGCCCAGACCGCCTCGAGCGGCATCACCGGCAACCTCCACATCGCCCTCGGCGCGGCCGCCGCCGCCCTCGGCGTCGGCATGATCGGCACCAAGGCCGTCGAGGCCGTCGGCCGCAACCCCGGCGCCTCCGGCAAGATCCTCGTCCAGTCCATCCTGGGCATGGCGCTCGCCGAGGCCGTCGCGTTCTACGTCATCTTCCTCGCTTGATCCCCCTTCCGGCGCGCCCCCCGCGGGCGCGCCGGAACACTTTCCGCCTCCCGCCATGAATCTCCTCCTCGCCTCCACGGACGCCGCCGGGAAACTGCACGCCCTGCAGACGCAGTTCGGCATCGAGGGCAAGTACCTGCTGATGCAGGTCATCAGCTTCTCGATTCTGGCGTTCGTCCTCTACCGCTTCTTCTTCAAGCCCGTCCTCGCCACCGTCGACGAGCGCAACAAGAAGATCGAGGACGGCCTCCGCCACGCGGAGGAGATGCAGGCCAAGCTCGCCGCCGCCGCGCAGGAGAGCGCCGCCATCGTCAAGGCCGCCCAGGTCGACGCCCAGAAGATCGTCGACGAGGCCCGCCGCGCCGCGAAGGAGTTCGGCGACAAGCAGCAGGCCGAGGCGCTGCAGCGCGCCGCCGACCTGCTCGCCAAGGCCCAGCAGGCCATCGAGCTCGAGCACCGCAAGATGCTCAACGAGGCCCGCGGCGAGATCGCCCGCCTCGTCGTCACCACCACCGAGCGCGTGCTGGCCAAGCGCCTGACCGACGCCGACCGCTCGGCCTACAACGAGACCGCGACGAAGGAGCTCGCGTCGCTCTGACCCGCGCCCCCATGGCCGCCGACAAGCAGACCAAGCGCCTCGCGAAGCAGCTCTTCAAGCTGAGCGTCGTGGACGGCGCCGTTTCCACCGACCGCGTCGCCGGCGTCCTCGGGTGGGTCGAGAAGCACGCGCCGCGGCACCCGCTCGCGCTGCTCCAGCACTACCACCACCTCGTCGTCCTCGAGGTCGCGCGCTCCCGCGCCGAGGTCGAGCACGCCGGCCCCCTCGCCGCGCCCGCGCTCGCCGCCATCGAGGCCGCGATGACCCGCCGCTACGGCCGCCGCGTCACCGCCGTGGCCCGCCCGAATCCCGCCCTCCACGCCGGCCTCCGCGTCCGCGTCGGCTCCGACGTCTACGAGACGTCCGTCGCCGGCCAGCTCGCCGCCCTTTCCGCCTCCGTCTAACCCCGTCCGCCCCTCCCTCCACACCCTTTCCCGATGAGCAACGTCATCGAACAGATCGAACAGCAGATCGCCAAGCTCTCCGCCAAGGCGGTCAAGAAGAACACCGGCAACATCCGGACCGTCGCCGACGGCGTGGCCAAGATCGAGGGCCTCTCCGACGTGATGTACAACGAGATGGTCCAGTTCCCCGGCGGCGCCATCGGCATCGCGCTCAACCTCGAGGAGGACGAGGTCGGCTGCGTCGTCCTCGGCGACGTCTCCCAGCTCAAGGAGGGCGACGAGGTCACGACCACCGGCAAGCTCCTCTCCGTCCCCGTCGGCAAGGGCCTGCTCGGCCGCGTCGTCGACGCCCTCGGCCGCCCGGTCGACGGCAAGGGCCCGATCGATTCCAAGGAGGCCTACCCGGTCGAGAAGATCGCCCCCGGCATCATCGTCCGCAAGTCGGTCTCCCAGCCGCTCTTCACCGGCATCATGGCGATCGACTCGATGATCCCGATCGGCCGCGGCCAGCGCGAGCTCATCATCGGCGATCGCGGCACCGGCAAGACCACCATCTGCATCGACACGATCATCAACCAGGCCCGCATCAACAAGGTCGGCCTGGCCTCGGGCGACAAGTCGTTCCGCCCCGTCTACTCGATCTACGTCGCGGTCGGCCAGAAGCAGTCCAACGTCGTGCGCACCATCGCCGCCCTCGAGGCCGCGGACGCGCTGCAGTACACCATCATCGTCGCCGCCCCGGCCGCCGACAACCCGGCCAACCAGTACCTCGCCCCGTTCTCCGGCGCCGCCATCGGCGAATGGTTCATGGAGAACGGCATGGACGCGCTCATCGTGTACGACGACCTGTCGAAGCACGCCGTCGCCTACCGCCAGATCTCGCTCATCCTCAAGCGCCCCTCCGGCCGCGAGGCGTATCCCGGCGACGTGTTCTACCTCCACTCCCGCCTCCTCGAGCGCGCCGCGCGCCTCGACGGCAAGGGCTCGCTCACCGCGCTGCCCGTCATCGAGACCCAGGCGGGCGACGTCTCGGCCTACATCCCGACCAACGTCATCTCGATCACCGACGGCCAGATCTTCCTCGAGACCGACCTCTTCAACCAGGGCATCCGCCCCGCCGTCTCCGTCGGCCTCTCCGTCTCGCGCGTCGGCTCCGCCGCGCAGATCAAGGCCACGAAGCAGGTCGGCGGTAAGCTCAAGGGCGAGCTCGCCCAGTTCCGCGAGCTGGCCGCCTTCGCGCAGTTCGGCTCCGACCTCGACGCCAAGACCAAGGCGACCCTCGACCGCGGCTCCCGCATCGTCGAGCTATTCAAGCAGCCGCAGCTCAATCCGGTCGCGATCGAGGTGCAGGCCGCCGTCCTCTGGGCCCTCCAGAAGAACTACTTCGACTCCATCGAGGTGAAGCAGATCGTCGCCGCGTCGAGCTCGCTCCGCGAGTTCCTCACCACCCGCAAGGACGCCCTCCTGACCAAGGTCCGCACCAAGGCCGCCCTCGACGCCGAGCTCGAAGGCGAGCTCAAGGCCGCGTGCGACGAGTGGAAGTCCACCTTCGTCGCGAAGTAAGGAACCTGTAGCGAGTAGCGCGTAGCGAGCATCCCGACAAGGCCCCGCCCGCCCCGACCGACTCCTCTCCTCCCTACCCGCTACCCACTACCCGCTCCTCGCTACTCCCAGCATGCCCTCCACCCGCGACATCCGCCGACGCATCAAGTCGGTCAAGAACACGCGCCAGATCACGAAGGCGATGGAGCTGGTCGCCGCGTCGAAGATGAAGAAGGCGCAGCAGGCCGCGATGGCCGGGCGCCCCTACGCCCAGCTGATGGCGAGCATGCTCGGCGCCCTCGCGGGCCGCGTGGACGAGACGCTTCACCCGTTCCTCGTGAAGCGCGAGGTCCGCACCCGCGGCATCCTCGTCGTCACCACCGACAAGGGCCTCTGCGGCCCGCTCAACGCCAACCTCTTCAAGCTGATCCTCGACGTGAAGACGCCGGCGAAGTTCGTCGCCATCGGCCGCAAGGGCGCGCAGTTCCTCAGCCGCACCAAGCGCGACCTCGTGGCCGACTTCTCCGTCACCGACCGCGTCTCCTTCAGCGAGGTCAAGCCGATCGTCGAGTTCATGATGAAGATGTACCTCGAGGGCACGATCGACACGATCGAGGTCGTCTACCCGCGCTTCCGCAACACGCTCGTGCAGGAGCCCACCCTCCGCCCGCTGCTGCCGCTCTCGAACGTCCGCGACTTCGTCGACAGCCTCCGCGCCGAGTCGGGCGGCGGCCACAAGGCCGACGACCGCGACATGCTCTTCGAGCCGAGCGCGCAGGAGGTGCTCGAGGCGCTGCTGCCCTTCTACGTCAACCGCTACGTCTACCAGCTCATCCTCAGCGCCAAGGCCTCGGAGCACAGCGCGCGGATGGTCGCGATGAAGACCGCCAAGGACAACGCCACCAAGCTCCTCGGCGACCTCACCCTCGAGTACAACAAGGCCCGGCAGGCCGGCATCACGCAGGAGATCCTCGAGATCGCCGCCGCCCAGTTCTCCGCCTCCAACTGACCCTTTTCCACCCCCCGCCCCCCGCTTCCGTCATGAGCAACCAAGGCAAGATCGTCCAAGTCATCGGCGCCGTCGTCGACGTGCAGTTCGCCGAGAATTCCGTGCCGCCCATCTACCAGGCGCTCACGGTCGACTTCACCGCCGCCGGCGTGAAGCAGCACCTCACGCTCGAGGTGCAGCAGCACCTCGGCGACGGCCTGGTCCGCACGATCGCGATGTCCTCCTCCGAAGGCCTCGTGCGCGGCATGCCCGTCGTCGACACCGGCGCCCCCATCTCCGTGCCGGTCGGCGACGGCGTCCTCGGCCGCATCTTCGACGTCACCGGCACGCCGGTCGACGGCAAGGGCGACGTGGCCTTCACCAAGAAGTACCCGATCCACCGCGCGGCCCCCGCCCTCGCCGAGCAGGACACCAAGGCCCAGATCCTCGAGACCGGCATCAAGGTCATCGACCTCATCTGCCCCTTCATCAAGGGCGGCAAGGCCGGCGCGTTCGGCGGCGCGGGCGTCGGCAAGACGGTCGTCATCCTCGAGCTCATCAACAACATCGCCAAGGCGCACGGCGGCTACTCCGTCTTCGCCGGCGTCGGCGAGCGCTCCCGCGAGGGCAACGACCTCTACCACGAGATGTCCGACGCGGGCGTCATCAACCAGAAGGACCTCTCCAAGTCGAAGGTCGCGCTGGTGTACGGCCAGATGAACGAGCCCCCGGGCGCCCGCATGCGCGTCGCGCTGTCGGCCCTCGCGATGACCGAGTACTTCCGCGACGAGAAGAACCAGGACGTGCTGCTCTTCATCGACAACATCTTCCGCTTCTCGCAGGCCGGCTCCGAGGTGTCCGCGCTCCTCGGCCGCTCCCCGTCGGCGGTCGGCTACCAGCCGACCCTCGCCAACGAGATGGGCATCCTCCAGGAGCGCATCACCTCGACGAAGAAGGGCTCCATCACCTCCGTGCAGGCCGTCTACGTCCCCGCCGACGACCTCACCGACCCGGCCCCGGCCAACACCTTCGCGCACCTCGACTCGACCATCGTGCTCGAGCGCGCCATCGCCGAGCTCGGCATCTACCCGGCCGTCGACCCGCTCGCCTCCGTCTCCAAGGCCCTCCAGGCCGACATCGTCGGCGAGGAGCACTACAAGGTCGCCCGCGAGGTCCAGCGCGTCCTCCAGCGCTACAAGGACCTGCAGGACATCATCGCCATCCTCGGCCTCGACGAGCTCTCCCCCGAGGACAAGCTCACCGTCTACCGCGCCCGCAAGCTCCAGCGCTTCCTCTCGCAGCCGTTCGCGGTCGCCGAGGTGTTCACCGGCACGCCGGGCAAGTACGTCCCCGTCAAGGAGACCGTCCGCGGCTTCAAGATGATCCTCGACGGCTCGCTCGACGACGTCGCCGAGACCGACTTCTACATGAAGGGCGGCATCGACGAGGTCCTCGCCGCCGCCGGGAAGAAGTGACCCGGCCGTAGCGAGCAGCGAGTAGCGACCAGCGAGCATCACGCGACGTCCACTCCACCTCCTCGCTACCCGCTACGCGCCACCCGCTACTTCTGCAGCCCATGCCTCTCACCCTCGAAATCGTCACCCCGGAAGCGAAGGTCTATTCCGACACCATCGACTCCGTCGTCATCCCGACGGTCGAGGGCGAGATCGGCATCCTCCCGGGCCACATCCCGCTCCTCACCCAGGTCGCCCACGGCGAGCTGCGCGTGGCCAGGGGCGGCGGCACCCAGTTCCTCGCGGTCAGCGGCGGCTTCGCCGAGATCGAGGGCGACGTCGTCCGCGTCCTCGCCGAGAACGCCATCTCCGAGGACAAGATCGACGAGGGCGCCGTCGAGGCCGCGATGAAGCGCGCCGAGCAGGAGCTGGCCAACGCCAAGACGATGGACCCGCGCGAGCTCGAGCACCTGCAGGGCCTCGTCCGCTACGCGGGCGTCCAACTCGCGGTCAAGCGCCGCAAGCGCTGAGCGGATTCCTCCCTCTCCCCCGAAGCGCGGCCGCGAAGCCGCGCTTTTTCTTTGCCGGGATGTAGGGCGGGGTCTCCCGACCCCGCCGCGAACGTGTTGCCGGCGACGCGGGCCGAATCGCGCTCGGACGACGGCGGGGTCGGGAGACCCCGCCCTACAGGACAAGCCCGTCGCACCCCGAGGCGAACTACGGTGCCGCCTTCGCGTGCCGCAGCGCCTTGCCGGGCTTCGCGCCGGTGTGCGCGCCGGCGCGGATGACGGGCACGCCGTTGACCAGCACGTGCTCGAAGCCGACGGCGTAGTGGTGCGGGTCCTTGTAGGTCGAGGGATCCTGCACCGCCGCCGGGTCGAACACGACGACGTCCGCCCACGCGCCGGGCCGCAGCGCGCCGCGGTCCCGCAGCTGGAAATGCTCCGCCGGCAGGCTCGTCATCTTCCGCACGGCGTCCTCGAGCGTGATCACCTGCAGCTCGCGCACGTAGCGGCCGAGCACGCGCGCGTTGTTGCCGTAGCCGCGGGGGTGGGGGACGTCCTTGCCGAAGACGCGCTCGCCGCTATCGGAGGCGATCATCGTCAGCGGGTGCTTCATGAAGGTCTGCAGGTCGTTCTCGTCCATCCCGTGGAACACGCCCTGCGCGCCGCCGCGCTTCTGGATCTCGAGGATGACCTCGATCTGGTCGTCGAGGGAATCCGAGCCGCGCAGCTGGCGCGCGGCCTCGACGATGTTCAGGCCGTTGAGGGTCACGTCGCCGCGGAACGAGGCGACCACCGCGTACGCGTAGTCCATCCGCCCGCGCCCGAGGATGTTCGCCTTCATCTTCGCGACGATCGCCGCCTTCTGCGCCGGGTCGGCCAGCCGCTCGAGGAACTTCTCCCGCCCGCCGTCGAAGGCCTCGTCCGGG
Organism: uncultured Opitutaceae bacterium; assembly: GCA_964460895.1. Lineage (GTDB taxonomy): Bacteria > Verrucomicrobiota > Verrucomicrobiia > Opitutales > Opitutaceae > Didemnitutus. Next base: position 33,795 of record CAYWTK010000003.1, on the reverse strand, counting down.
ATCAGCTGGCTGATGCCGGTGCTCGACGCGGTGTAGGCGTACTGGTCGTGCTTCACGCGGATGCCCTCGGCCCGCGCGCGGTCGAGCCGGGCGAGCACCTTGTCGGCCTGCCCCCACGCCCGCTCGCCCGAGAGCTTGATGTGCGAGAGCTGCGCCCGGACGCCCGCCTCGCGCGCGATGGTGAGCAGCTCCTCGATCGCCTCGAAGATCTTCGCGCTCTCGGAACGCATGTGGCTCGCGTAGATTCCGTCGTGGGGCGCGACGGCCTTGGCCAGCGCGACGATCTCGTCGGTCTTCGCGTACGTGCCCGGCAGGTAGATGAGGCCGGTCGAGAGGCCGACCGCGCCGTCGCGCATCGCCTGGTCCACGAGCCGCACCATCTCGGCCAGCTCCGCCGCCGTCGGCTCGCGGCTGAAGGTCCCGCCCATCGCCGTCCGGCGGACGGTGTTGTGGCCGACGAGGGTCGCGACGTTGGGCGAGACGCCCTTCGCCTCCAGCGCGCGGAAGAAGGCGCCGACGTCGAGGTTCGAGCCGCCGCAGTTGCCGACGACGATGCTCGTCACGCCCATCCGCAGGAAATGCTCCGAGGTCGGCAGGACCTCGACGAGGTCGTCCGAGTGCGTGTGCACGTCGATGAACCCCGGCGCCACCACGCGCCCGCGCGCGTCGATCCGCGCCGCGGCCGTGCCCGTCACCGCACCGACCGCCGCGACGCGGCCGTCCTTGATCGCGACGTCGCCGACGAACGCCGGCCGGCCCGTGCCGTCCACCACGCGCCCGCCCTCGATCACGAGGTCGAAGTCCGCCGCCGCCAGCCCCGCCGCGAGCCCGCAGGCCGCGGCCATCCAAGCGCCGATTCGCATCATGGCGGGAAGATTCCCGATTCGTCCGCGCGCGCGAGCCTGATTTGCGGAGCCTGGCCCGCGGCGGAGCTGCGGCCGCGCTCGGGCGCTCTTGTGGCCACGGATGGGACGGATGAAGGCGGAAGGGACGGATGATCCGTCCGATCCGTTTCAATCCGTGCAATCCGTGGCCAAGGGAAGCTGGAGCGCGGCGAAACGGAGGACTGCGGTGAGAGCAGCGTCAACCGCGCGGCACCACGCCGTGCCCCGCCGCGATGTGCGCCACGGAGAGCCGGCCGCCGTCGGCGGTGAAGCCGCCTTCGAAGGGGTTCTCCGCGAGGAACCACGGGGTGTCGAGGTCGGCGAAGCCGAAGCCGCCGTGGCCGCAGGCGAAGCAGGCCGAGAAGGTCATGGCCAGGATCGACTCGACGTTGCCGCCGATCATCAGGCCGAGCCGGCGCTCCCGCGCGGTGCGCACGATGTCGAGGGCGGCGGCGACGCCGGCCTTCATCAGCTTGATGTTCACGAAGTCCGCGGCGCCGGCGTCCGCGATGCGATGCACGTCGTCGCCGGTGCACGCCGCCTCGTCCGCCGCCACCGGCCAGCCCGTCTCCGCCCGCAGCGCCCGCATGCCCGCGAGGTCGTCCTTGGGCAGCCACTGCTCCAGCAGCGCGGGCGCGAGGCCCTGCGCCCGGAGGCCCGCCGCCAGTGCGCGGGCGTCGTCCCGCGAGACGCCGGCGTTGCCGTCGAGGATGAGCGGGGAGCCGGGCGCGGCGGCGTGGATGGCCGCGAGGCGGGCGAGGTCGTGCGCCGGGCCCTTGGGGCCGCCGACCTTCACCTTGATCACGCGGATGCCGCGCGCGCGGATGGCCCGGGCGTCCGCCGCGGCCTGCTCCGCGGTGCCGGTGGTGACGGTCATGTCCGTCTCGAGCGTCGTCTCGGCCCCGCCGAAGAACCGCCAGAGCGGCTGCCCGGCCCGGCGCGTCAGCGCGTCGAGCAGCGCCATCTCGAAGGCGCACTGCGCCGAGCCGCAGGCGGCCCCGCCGGCCGCGCGGGCGACGGCGGCGAGCGCGGTCCAGTCCGCGGCCTCGCGGCCGACGACCGCCGGACGCATCGCCGCCAGCGTCCGCAGCGCGTCCGCCTGCGTCTCGCCGTTGTACGGCGGCAGCGGCGCGGCCTCGCCGTGGCCGACCGTGCCGTCCGCCAGCTCCACCCGCGCGAGCACGTTGTGCGCTGCCGGCTGCGCGCCGCCCGCGATGCCGAAGGGCACGAAGAGCGGGATGTCGAGCGGACGGAAGGTCAGGTCGCGGACGAGGGTGGGGGAGCTCACGGGCCCGGAAGCACAGCGGCCGCGCGCGGCGCAGGCAAGCCGCGCGCTTCCCGGCGCGCTCGGGACGAAATGCGTGGGGTTCGGGAGCGGGACGCGGCCTGCCGCGGCGAAAACCTCACGGTTTCCGCTACGATTCTTGGGCGCATGCGGGGCCCGTCCGGCGTTGCCTCGGCCGCGGGGCTCTGGCTCAGTCCGCGCGCGATGACGCTCCTGCCCCGTCTCCTGCCGCTGCTCGCCGCGCTCGCGGTCGCCCTCCCCGCCGCCTCGCTCCAGGACCAGGTCACGGCCCTGGTCACGCAGCCCCGCTTCGAGGGCGCCATCTGGGGCGTGAAGGTCGTCTCCCTCGACACCGGCGCGACCCTCGCCGAGTTCCAGCCGCGCGTGCGGCAGAGCCCGGCGTCGAACACCAAGTCCTACGTCGCCGCCCTCGCCCTCACCCGCATCGGGGGCGACTACCGCATCCGCACGCCGCTGCTCGCCACGGCCGCGGTCGGGGCCGACGGCACGCTCGCCGGCGACGTCGTCGTGTCCGGCCGCGGCGACCCGAGCTGGGGGGCGCGGACGGGACGCGCGGAGTTCTGGTCGGCGTTCGAGCCCTTCGTCGCCGCGCTCCGCGCGGCCGGGGTGCGCCGCATCCGCGGCGACGTGGTCGCCGACGGCACCTGGTTGCGCTGCCCGCCGGACGGCGAGAGCTGGACGGTGGACGACATGCGCTACGACTACGGCGCGGAGGTCTCCGGCGTGTCGGTCCTCGACAACTACGTCGAGCTCCGCGTCGCCCCGGGCGCGCAGCCGGGGGACCTCGGCGTGGTCGAGGTGCGCGACCCGCTCTCCGGCCTGACCTTCGTCAACCGCACGCGCACCCTGCCGGCCGACGCCACGGCCTCGGTCTCCGCCCTCCGGATCTTCGGCACCACCACCGTGGAGGTTACGGGTGGCGTGCCGGTCGGTGGCCAGCCCGCGGTCGCCGAGGTGCCCGTGCCGCGTCCCGCCCAGTGGTTCGCCGTCGGCCTCAAGGCCGCGCTCGAGCGCGCCGGCATCGCGGTCGAGGGCGCGGCGCGCAGCGCGGTCTGGCCGGAGCCGCCGGTCGACGCCGGCGTCGTCCTCGGCGAGGTCGTCTCGCCGCCGCTCCGCGACCTCGTGCGCGAGTTCATGTGGCCCTCGCAGAACCTCCGCACGGACCTCGTCTTCGCCCACCTCGGCGAGACGCGGCGCACGGACGCCACCCCGGCCGGCCGGCGCAGCGACCGGCTCGCGCTGGACGAGCTCGACGCCTTCCTCCGCGAGGCGGGCGTGCCGCCGGGTCAGGTCATCTTCGACGAGGGCTCGGGGCTTTCGCGCAACAACCTCACCACCGCCGAGGCGACGGTGCGCCTGCTCCAGTTCATGGCGACGCATCGGGAGGCGGACGCCTTCCTCGCCGCGCAGCCGGCGGCCGGGCGCGACGGCACGATGCGCAACCGGCTCAAGGGCACGCCGGCGGAGGACAACCTCCGCGCCAAGACCGGCGGGCTGCGCTGGGCCGCCACCCTCTCCGGGTACGCCAAGACCGCCGCGGGCGAGCGGGTGGCCTTCAGCTTCATGCTCAACCGCCACGTCGCCGCGCCGGGCGCGCGGGCGCGCGACGCACTCGACGAACTCGCGCTGCTCGTCGTCCGCCATGGCGGGAAGTGAATGTCGTCGCGACGCCTTTGCCTTGCGGGCGGCGCCACCGGGTTCATTGGACTGGTGCCGGCCGCCGAGTTTCAGCCCGATCGGGGCAACCGCGATCGCAACCGGACACGCGCGCCGGCCGCGACTTCGAGCGACGCAGGCCGGAAGTCGCGGCGGCGTGCGCCTCACCAGCGCACCGATAGGTGCGCCTTCCACGTTCGATAGTCGCGGAACCTGAGGCGTTCGGTCCCGTACTCGATGCCGATCCAGTATCGACGGGTCAGGGAAAACTTCGCGCCGACGGCGGGCGCGAAGCGGACCGTGCGGGTCTTGATCCATTCGGGATAGCCCACGATTGGCCCCCCATAGTTCAATCTAGACTCGAACCGATAGCTGGCCATCGCCTTCGCCGACAGTTCAAGCCTTCTGGCGGGGCTCCACACGAACGCGGGGCCGAGCCGCACGGCCTCGGAATTTAGACGGGTGATATGCGGCATTGCGGGACCAAACCATCGTTCGGGGGGGAGGTTGAAGCTCGAGTCCACGCCTTCCGGCACGCGTTCGTAGCCGAGTTCGAATCCAAGCCAGTCAAGTATGCGGACAGACGCGGACGCATGGAAGCTGCGCTTGCGGATGTAGAAGAAGCTTACGCGGCTCTTCACGTCCGTCAGCCCGGTGCCCGCCGTGATCTCCCAACGCGGGGGCGCATCGTCGGCTGACAGCGGGATTGCGGACAGGAGGAGGGAAATCGCGAGGACGAGCCCCGTGGTGGAAAGGAGTTTCATGGAGGTAGCGGGGTTGTCAGAGGCGCTCGGTCTCGTGCTCGATGCCGGCCCAGATTCGCTTGTTGAGGGCGAATCTGACCCCCGCTGCTGGGACGAACCCGACGTCGTCGGTAGCTCTCCAGGGGGCGGGGCGGGGATCGACGGTGGGCATGGTGCCACCCGGCCATTGCTGGAAGTGTTTGTGGTAGCTCGCGAGCGCCTTGGCGGAGAACTCCAGCCGTGGAAGGGGAGTCCAATAGAACGCCGGGCCGAACCGGAAGGATTCGGATCGGACGCGGAGAAACCGTGGCCAAAGGTCCGCCTCCGATACCCGTGCGTAACCGAGTTCGACGCCAAGCCAATGAAGCGGACGATACGCCACGGCAACATGCCGGCTTCGCGCGCGCGTTTCGAAACGATTCCTGGCCCGCAGTTCCGTCTGGCCGGCACCGATGGCAAGTTCCCAGCGAAGTGGCGCATCCACGGCGGTCGGGTGCGCGACGGCCAAGGCTGGAACCCAAAGGAGGATTGCGGAAAGCATCTTCATGAATCGAAGGAAGTGGAAAGCGCCCACTCGCCCATGGGTAGCAGTTTGGAGGTGATCCGTGTCGCGGCGGCGTGCGCCTCACCAGCGCACCGATAGGTGCGCCTTCCACGTTCGATAGTCGCGGAACCTGAGGCGTTCGGTCCCGTACTCGATGCCGATCCAGTAGCGCCGGGTCAGGGAGAACTTCGCGCCGACGGTGGGCGTGAAGCGGACCGTGCGGGTCTTGATCCATTCGGGCGAGGGGAAGACGAAGCCCCCGTAGGTGAACGATGATTCGACCCGATAGCTGGCCATCGCCTTCGCCGACAATTCCAGCCGACTGGTGGGACTCCACACGAACGCCGGGCCAAGGCGCACGGCCTCGGACTTGAGCCGGGTGATATGCGGCATTGCGGCGAAAGACCATCGTTCTGGGGGGAGGTCGAAGCTCGAATCCACGCCTTCCGCGACCCGCATGTAGCCAAGCTCGACTCCGAGCCAGTTCAATGGGCGGACCCCCGCGGTCACGTGGTAGCTGCGGGGGCGGATGTGAAAGAAGTTGAAGCGGCTCTTCACGTCCGTCAGCCCGGTGCCCGCCGTGATCTCCCAGCGCGGGGGCGCATCGTCGGCTGACAGCGGGATTGCGGACAGGAGGAGGGGAATCGCGAGGGCGAGCCCCGTGGCGGAAAGGAGTTTCATGGAGGTAGCGGGGTTGTTGCCGCCAAGCCGGATCGCAAAGCAGCCCAGGGCGAAGAGCACCTAGTTGGGCGAGGTGTTTCCGGAAAGGGCCGGGGAATAGTTTACCGTGGTGTAGGGTAGCGAATAGACGAAGCCGTCCGTCACCCGCGCCAGACGGGCGCCGTTCAGATGCAGCGGCGGCACCGTCACGCCATGGGAGTTCTGATTGGGATTGGTGACGAAGCCAAGAAAGCCGGGAACCTCCAAGTCGCCCGACGCTATCTTGTCGCCGTGTGTCTGGACCAGATCACCTCCGGCCACCACGGCGTAGCCGCGATTGGACCCGAAAGGTGGAGGGAGCAGGCTGTCCACCAAGGGACTCGGACCAAGGAGGAACCGCGCCGCCGCGCTGCCGCCGGCTTTGAGGTCGCGAATCACGAGTCTGTTCGTGACGTTCGTCACATACTTGAAGATCGTGGAATTCGCGTCGATCCCCACGATCCCGTCCGTGCCCCGGAAGACGGCGTTCCCCATCAGGATGCCCCCCATCTTCATGGAATCCTCGAGCCGCAGGCTCTTCACGTCCGCAATGCCGTCGTACTGCATCCCCGGAATGAAGAGGCCTTGGTTGACTGCGTTCGTCGTGCCGACGCTGAACACGCTGAAGTAGGTGGCTGCGGTGGCGGCGTAGAATTCGAACTTGGCCCGCCCCTTCATGTACTGGACCGACTGGTAGTATTTCAGGGGCAGGGCCGGGCCACTGGAGTTTTCGAGGGTCACCTTGAGCGACCCCGGGCCGGTGAACTCCGCCTGCACGATGTCGTCGTTCTCGTCGATCCAGGCGACGCGCGTGACCTGTCCCGGATCAGAAGTCACGGTGACGGTGGTTCCGGTCAGGAGCACCTGATCGTAAACGTTCCCATTGGGATGCTGGACGTTGAGGTCGGTGACCGTGCCTGTGCCGTCCGCGACGAGGGTGTCGAGGTTCAACCAGCCGCCCTTGGCATAGGCGAGGCTCGCGACGGTGTTCGCGCCAGCGTTCGTCACGATGTTGCGTGTGGTGTTGGCCTTGACCGCGCTCTCGACCTCCGCAGGCGTCGCGTTGGGGTGGCTGGACAGATAGAGCGCGACGATGCCAGCCACGTAGGGAGCGGCGAAGGATGTTCCCCAAGAGCCCTGATAAACTGCACCATCACGGTCAGGCAAAGTCAGGTTGTCTCCTGGAGCGAACAAGTCCACGCGGGCACCGTAGTTCGAGCCCCGAGGACTTTGGTTGGAGTCGTAGCCCCAATGGGCTGGGGTTGCTCGGGAGTCGCCGAGCACGGTCGCTCCGACGACGATGGAATCCCAGGTGTCGCCGATGCCTGCACCGTTGGCCAACGCACCGCGGTTGCCGGCCGCGATCGTGACGGGAACCCCACTGCCGATCAGACTGATGATGGCATCACCGACAACACCGCCGGCCGCTGTCTCCAGGCTGAGGTTCGCCACAGCGGGCGCTTGCCGATGGTCGCGCACCCATTGGATTCCGGCTGCAATCGCAGATGTGGTCAGGCCCCCGTTGATGTCGGAGACTCTGACCGAGTGCAGGATGGCATTGACCGCAACTCCGGTGGTTGTCCCGGCGGCGGCGCCCGCGACGGCCGTGCCGTGTCCGATGCCAGGTCCCGCCACATCCTGGTCGTGAGGCTGCCCCGTGGCGGAATAGCCGGTGGAGAAGCGACCGGCGAACTCGCTGTGCGTTCCAAGCACGCCGCTGTCGATGATGTAGATGTGCACCGGCGTCGTGCCGTTGCTGCCGAACGCGTAGGAGAAATTCAGCGGCGGCGTTCGCTGATCCAAGCGATCCAGGGCCCAGTTGGTGGTGGCCGTGGCGTAATCGGCGAGCGCATCCGGCTCGACGCGCTCGATGTGGGGCAGGGTGGAGAGTTCCTTGGCCTGTTCTTCCGTAAGCAGCGCGCAGAAGGCGCCGTTGCCGAACGCATAGGCGAAGACAAGTTCGCCACCTAACAGCTGTGCGATACCATTGGCCGTTTCCGAAAGAGACATGCCACTGGGATCAATCAGGTCCAACTCGCCGCCCCGGGCACGATGGACGTAAGGGAAGGTGTCCTTCTTGAAGGTGACGATATAGGAGCCGGGAATCTCGGCACGATTGTCTCTCGCGGACGACTTGGCCCGATTCGTCTTCTCGCTCAGGCGATCCAACACCGCCTTCGATGGCTGGTGGAAATCGTGGACACGGATTGCCAGTCCTGCTGGAGGAGGAGGACGATCCGGAGCGGCGGGAGTCGCCCGGTTGAGCGCAGCGCTCCGTTCCGCTGGTCCAGGAATCTGCCCATGGACGAGGCCCAAGTCTTGGGCCAAGACGTCTTGCGTGCTGCCGCAGACAGCAGCGAGGGTGGCGAGCGCAGCGAAGCCAGACAGGTATCTCATAACAGTCTCCGTGTTCTGGCCCGTGAACGAGGCCGAGGATGCGGTGATTGTCGTGACGGTCAATCGACGGGAAAACTCAGTAACGGGCGCGATGGCGCGAATAAGGTGGCGACTTCGGTAGCCTGTTCATCGGAGTTGAGCCGAGCGCGTTGTCCGGTCATCGCTCCACCCAGTCTCCCGTGCATTTCCTGAAAACAACCCTGCGGCTCTTTTCTCATGGTGGTTTCGGTCGCGCGACGGCAGCGGCGGAACGCGATGCGCCGACGGGGGCGCCCTCCCCGTCTGATGCCTGCGGTTTTCGGAACGTCGCCCGCCTCGGACGGGGTGGCTTCGCGATCCTCTTGACGCTCGCGCTGGCCGGCGCGGTCCGCGCCGCCGAGCCGGTCGTGGTCGGCACGATCGAGCAGCACACCGCCGCCGGCCCGCTGCGCGGGGTCTGGGCCCGCGTCGCCCTCGACCATCCGGCGGTGCGGGTCGGCGTGACCGAGCCGCACGTCCCCACGACCGACGACCCGCCCGGCACGGAGGCGAAGCTGCAGCCGGTGGACGCTTGGGCGCGCGCCCACGGCGCCGTCCTCGCGGTCAACGCCGGCTTCTTCGGCCTCGTGGACCCGAAGCCGCTCCCCGGCGAGACCCGGGTCCGGTACTACTCCGGCGCGGCCTCGGACATCCGCGGCCTGAGCAAGAGCGCGTCCGCCGTCGTGTCGCCGCCCCGCGTCGTCGCCGGCCGCGGCGACCCGGCGCTGCTCTTCCTCGCCGGACGGGCCCGCGTCGCCTACGCGACGGAGGCCGACCTCGACGGCGTGCGCTGCGCCGTGGCCGGCATCGGGCCGACCGAGAACGGCAGGGAGCCCGGCACCCTGCTGGTCGAGGACGGCCGCAACACGGGCGACACCGCGCGGGTCGGTCCGCGGGTGCGCCACCCGCGCACGGCGGCCGGGGTCACGGCCGACGGCCGCACGCTCGTGCTGCTGGTGGTGGACGGGCGCCAGCCCGGCCACAGCGTGGGGGTCACCTTGCCGGAGCTGGCCGACCTGATGCTCGGGCTGGGCGCGCACGACGCCGTGGCGCTGGACGGCGGCGGGTCGTCGTCGTTCTTCTTCCGCCGGGCCGACGGCACGCTCCTCACCAACCGCCCGAGCGACGGCGCGTGGCGCCCGGTGGCCAACCACCTCGGCGTGTGGGTCGAGGCGCCGGCGGCGCCGGTCAGACCTTGATGAACCAGCCGCGCCGCCAGAGCCCCCAGGCGAGCGCGAGGAAGACGAGGACGAACGACACCGCGAAGGCGAGGGAGGCGTTGATCGGCTCGAAGTACGGCGTGTAGAACGTGCCGTAGAGCCAGCCCTTCAGCGTCACCGTCGCGCCGGCCTCGCCCGTCCAGCGGATGAGCCCGAGTAGCCGGCCGACGAGTCCGGCGAGCACGAACAGCGCGAGCGCGTTCATCCCGTACCAGACGAACGGCTGGGCCCAGCCGCGCCAGCCCCGCACGTCCACGAGCCAGTGGAAGATCCCGAAGAGCAGCGACGACCAGCCGGCCATGAACACCGTGTAGGAGCTGGTCCAGAGGTTCTTGTTGATTGGGAAGACGAGCCCCCAGGCCGCGCCGACGGCGAGCAGCGCGAGGCCGGCGCCGACGAGGCCGGCCGAGGTCCGCGCCGCGGGCCGGTCGCCGCGCATCCAGGCGCCGGCGAGGGTGCCGCAGAGGACGGTGGCGATGGCGGGCAGCGTGGAGAGGATGCCCTCCGGGTCGAAGCCCGGCGCCGGCGCGCCGCGCCACGTGTGGCCGGCGAGCAGGTGGGAATCGATCCACCACGCGAGGCTGCCCTTCGGCTCGAGCACGCCGGGGCCGTAGCCGGGCACCGGCACGAGCGTCAGCAGGGCCCAGTAGCCGAGCAGCAGCCCCGCGGCCCAGGCGGCCTGCCCGCGCGGGCCGGTCCAGAGGAAGAGGGCGGTGGCCGCGAGCGCGCAGACCGCGATGCGCTGGAGCACGCCGGGGATGCGCACGGTCGCGAGCGAGAACTCGTGCGCGGGCAGCAGCCCGAACGGGAACGTCGCGAGCAGCAGGCCGAGCGCGAAGATGATGGCCGAGCGCTGCGCCGCGTGCCGCAGCAGCGCGGCGCGGTCGGCGCCGGCCTCGACCCGGCGCGCGGTCGAGAGCGTGAGCGAGACGCCGACGATCCAGAGGAAGGCCGGGAAGATCAGGTCGGTGAACGTCCACCCATGCCAGGGCGCGTGCAGCAGCGGCGCGTAGGCGTGGCTCCACGAGCCCGGGTTGTTCACCAGCAGCATGCCCGCGATCGTCGCCCCGCGGAAGGCGTCGAGGGAGGCGAGGCGGCCGGCGGGCGCGGGCATGCGGGGGCGGTCAGAAGGAGCCGGACTTCAGGAACTCGGCCGGCGCGTAGCGCCGGAAGGCCTCGATCGCCTCGTACTCGGCGAGGCCGAGCCCGTTGTAGGCCTGCGCGAGGCGGCGGCTCCGGTCCTCGGTGCGCTGCCAGAACTCGCGGCGGTCGGCGCCGAGGAAGAGGGCCTGGTCCTTCTGCGTCTCGTGCCGGAAGATGGCCCGGCGGCGGCGCAGCACCTCCTGCGGGCTGAGCGGGACGGCGAGGTCGATCTCGTCGAGCGGCCACTCGGCCCACGCGCCGCGGTAGAGCCAGAGCTCGCAGTCGTCGAACCAGGACGACTTCGCCTCGGACGCGGCGGCGAGGGCGTCGCGCAGCACCTGGAGGCACAGCCGGTGGGTGCCGTGCGGGTCGTCGAGGTCGCCCGCCGCGTACACGAGGTGCGGGCGCACCTCGTCGAGCAGCGCGCGGAGGCGCGCGACGTCCTCCGGGCCGTAGCGGCGGCTGCGGGGCGCGGCGTGGTAGAAGGGCAGGTCGAGGAAGTGGAGCCGCGCGCCGGGGACGCCGCAGACGCGGGCGGCGGCGGTGGCCTCGTGGCGGCGGATGAGCGCCTTCCACTGGGCCAGCTCCGGCGTGGCGCTGGCGGTCCCGGCGGTGAGCTCGCCGCAGAGGCGGTCGAGGCGGGCGCGCGTGGACCCGTCCACCAGCCCGCTGTCGCGGGCGAAGACCAGCACGCGCCAGGCGGCCTCGTCGGAGACCGCGCCGTCGCCGGCGACCTCGTAGGCGACGTGGACCTCGTGGCCCTGGTCGACGAGGCGGCAGAGGGTGCCGCCCATGGAGATGACGTCGTCGTCGGGGTGGGGCGAGAGCACGAGCACGCGCTTCGGGAACGTCTCCGCCGAGCGGGCGCGCAGGGGGCGGACGGGCGCGTCGCCGGGCTTGGCCTTGCGCGGGTCGCGCCCGCCGGGCCAGCCGGTGATGGTGTGCTGCATCTGGTAGAAACCGACGAGGTTGGCCTCGTAGGCCGAGCCGTGGGCGCGGAGCAGGTCCTGGAGCCCGGCCTCGTTGTAGTCGTCGTCGGTCAGCTTGAGGATCGGCTTCTGCCGCCGCTCGGACAGCCAGAGGATGGCGCGGCGGGTCATGCGCTCGTCCCAGCCGAGGCCCTGCTCCTCCAGCGGGCCGAGCAGCCAGGGCGTGCGGTGGCGGGTGAGCGCGCCGGCCGCGGCGGCGTCGAGGACGAAGGTGGCGTCGGGGTGCTCCTGGAGGAACGACGCCGTGACCTGCGACGTCACCTCGCCCTCGACCGCCTGGCGGACGATGTCGGCCTTGTGCTGGCCCCAGGCCATGAGGACGACGCGCTTGGCGGCGAGGATGGTGCGGACGCCCATCGTGATGGCGTAGCGGGGCGTGCCCGCGTCGCCGCCGAAGTCGCCCGCGGCGTCGCGGCGGGTGAGGGGATCGAGGGTGACGAGCCGGGTGGCGGAGTGGCGGGGGCTGCCGGGCTCGTTGAAGCCGATGTGGCCGGTGCGGCCGATGCCGAGGATCTGGAAGTCGATGCCGCCGGCGGCGCGGATGGCCTCCTCGTAGGCCTGGCAGTGCGCGTCCACCTCGGCCTTCGGCACGACGCCGGACGGCACGTGGGTGCGCGCCGGGTCGATGTCGATGTGGTCGAACAGGTGCGTGCGCATGAAGCGCCGGTAGCTCTGCGGCCGGTCGGGCGCGAGCGGGTAGTACTCGTCGAGGTTGAAGGTGACGACGTGCCGGAAGCTGAGGCCCTCCTCGCGGTGGAGGCGCACGAGCTCGGCGTAGACGCTCACCGGGGTGGAGCCGGTGGCGAGGCCGAGGACGCAGGGCCGGCCCTCGAGGGCGCGCTGGCGGACGAGGGCGGCGATCTCGGCCGCGACGGCGCGGGAGGCGTCGCGGCTGGACCCGAAGACGGCGAGGGGGGCGTGTTCGAAGCTGGACCTTTCGAGGAGCGGGAGGGTCTTCATGGCGGACGGGCGGAAGAATAGGGCTGGCCGGCCCGGGGACAACTGGCAGATTCGCCGAAGTTTTTGCCGAAAATGCCACAGGCCCCCGCCACCGCCCTCGGCCGGCTCGTCGCCCGGCTGCCCCAGCCGAACTTCCAGCTGCTCGGCCGGCCCCCGGCGGTGCTGCCGCTCCCGGCGAACATCGTCTGCTTCCAGCGGCGGACCGCGCGCGACCTGAACAAGCCCCGGCGGGGCCGGGCCCTGCACCACCGCTTCGTCCTGATCTGCGCCCTGCGCACGGCGGTCACGGTCTGCGTGGACGACCGCAACCTCCGCCTGCAGGCGGGGGAGGGGCTGCTCGTCTTCCCCTTCCAGTTCCACCACTACGCCAACGCCCAGCGCGAGGACCTCGCGTGGCTGTTCGTCACGTTCGAGCTGACCGACGCCGAGCCGCTGGCCGCCCTGCGCTACCGGCCGTTCCCGCTCGGCCCGCGGCTGCGCGCGCTGGCGGCGGAGCTGGTCGAGGCCTACGAGACGGAGCGGACGGAGGAGCTGCCGGTGCTGCTGCTCGCGCTCTTCCTCGCCCGCCTGCGCCGGCTGAAGGCCCCGCCGGCGCGGAAGGCCGCCGCGCCCGCCGCGCCGGCCGCGGGCGAGCCGGAGCCGGGCCTGCTCCTGCGCATCAACCAGATCGCGCAGCGGCCCGGGGCGCCGCCGAGCATCAAGGAGCTGGCCCGCACGCTCGGCATCAGCCCGAGCCACCTGCGCGCCCGCTTCCGCGCCTCCTGCGGCGTCAGCATCGGGCGCCACCTCCGCCGGCTGCGGCTGGAGCAGGCCTGCGGGCTCCTCCGGCTCGGGCCGCTGCGCGTCGCCGAGATCGCCGAGCAGTGCGGGTTCGGCTCGATCTACAGCTTCAGCCGCGCCTTCCGCCACGCCTACGGGATGTCGCCGCTGGCCTTCCGCCACCGCGGGCGGGCGGCGCCGGGGGCGCGCGCGGCCGGCGGCTGAGATTATCGGAAATGACGAAGTTTTTGACGAAAATGCCAGTCCTCCCCGGCGCGCCCCTCTGGGACGGCCCGGCGGCGGGGGCGGGGGGCCGAAATCGGCTTGGACGCCGAACGGCCCTAGCGTAGGAACGTCGGTCTAGACACCCCGGCCGCGACCCCCCTAACCCTCGCGGCCTGACCCAGCATACCATGAGCATCCCCCGCGTGCGTCGTTCCTCGTTCGCCGGGCTGTTGCGTCTCGCAACCAGCCTGTTCGTCCTCGCCGCCGGCGTCAGCCTCGCGGCCCAGACCGGCCGCATCTCCGGCTCCGTCAGCAGCCAAAGCACCGGCAACGCCCTCCAGGGCGCGACGGTCACCATTCCCGCGCTCGGCCGGTCCGTCCTCACCGACGAAAGCGGCCGCTTCTCCCTCACCGACGTGCCCTCGGGCGCGGTCGTGGTCGCGGCCAACTACTCCGGCTTCAAGGAGAAGTCGCAGGAGGTCGCCCTGACCCCCGGCGGCCAGGCCGAGGTCGCCCTCGTCCTCGAGTCGGCCGACGTGATCACCCTCGCGCCGTTCACCGTCGAGACCGTCAAGGAGGGCCAGGCGCTCTCGATCACCCAGCAGCGCAACGCCGGCAACATCAAGAACGTCGTCGCGCTCGACGAGTGGGGCGTGCTCCCGACCCAGAACGTCGGCGAGCTCTTCACCCGCATGCCGGGCGTCGGCTTCACCACGGACGAGGACAACCTGATCAACAACATCACCGTCCGCGGCCTCGTCTCGTCCAACGGCCAGAGCTTCACCCGCCTGAACATCGACGGCATGTCCGCCACCGGCGTCGGCGGCAACGGCCGCACCGCCACCCTCCACTCGTTCTCCGCCGCGATGTACGAGCAGCTCGAGGTCATCTCGGGCCAGACGCCCGACCGCCGCGCCGACGCGCTCGGCGGCCAGATCAACCTCAAGACCCGCTCGCCCCTCGCGATGAAGGAGAAGCGCCGGATCAACTACAACTTCTCCGGGCGCTGGGTTCCCCCGACCGGGGCGCGTTCCGAAGCCCTCGGCGAGCACCCCGTCGGCTACGTCTTCAATCTCGGCTATTCCGAGGTCTTCGACGTGTTCGGCGGCACCCGCAACCTCGGCATCATGGCCAACGTGGTGAAGCAGCTCGTCGTCAACCAGTTCGACTTCGACGTGCGCCAGTACTCGGCGACCCTCGACAACACCCAGGTCTACTTCCGCGACTACGACAAGCGCTCCGGCGTCAACCACCGCTTCATCGACGGCTTCAACCTGCGCGCCGACTACCGGATCGCCGACCACACCACGGTCACGGCCAGCTTCCTCTTCAACGCGGGCGACGAGCCGTACTTCTTCTACACCTGGATCAATCCGTTCTTCAGCACGAACAACACGATCTTCAACCCGGTCACGGCCCCGACCGGCGGCATCATCGCGGGCTCCAACCAGACCCGCACCGAGATCCGCCCGACCGGCAACGCCCAGATGCTGCTCACGCCGCGCCGCTGGTCGTTCACCAGCACGAACCCGACCGGCACGATCTCCTTCCAGCACGACTTCGGCCAGCTGAAGGTCGAGCACGCCTGGCGCGTCAGCCGCACCCGCTGGGACTCCAACTCGGGCCGCGACCGCGAGGGCGGCCAGCTGACCCTGCGCACCAACACCAACACGGGCCAGATCGGCTTCATCCTCGACCAGTCGGACCTCAACGGCCGCATCTTCACGCAGACCTCGGGTCCCGACGTCTACGACCCGAACACCTACCGCGCGTACCTGACGGCGGCCGCCAACACCACCAGCATCCCGGTGGCCCAGACCTCGATCATCTTCGAGAAGCGGTCCTTCGTCACCCGCACCTCCGAGTGGAGCGGCTACGCCAACGCGACCTACAACTTCGCGACCAAGCTGCCGCTGTCCTTCAAGGCCGGCTTCGACACCGTCAACCGCACGGTGCGCCGCCTCCAGCCCGACCGCCGTCGCTGGTTCGCCCAGGTCGGCTACGTGCCCAACACGGGGCTGATGCCGATCACCACGTTCGAGGAGAACCACGGCGGCCGCCGCCTCCCGGTGTTCGACCCCTACGCGGTCAACGGCGAGCTGAACGACACCACGAAGTGGTACGAGGACACCAACTGGCAGGCGACCAACTACTACACGCTGAACCAGTTCATGCGCGAGTCGGTCGACTCCTTCTACGGCCAGTTCCAGACGAAGCTCTTCGACCGCATCAACCTGCTCGGCGGCGCCCGCCTCGAGGAGACCACGACCGAGACGGCGACCTTCTTCCGCGCCCGCACCACGCCGATCGCGGTCCAGCCCGACCACCTCAAGCGCGCCGCGCTCGACTTCAACCGGCAGACCGCCCGGGGCAACTACGACAACCTGTTCCCCAGCATCCACGCCGCGTTCGACATCACCCCGACGATCAAGGCCCGCGCCAGCTGGTCCACCAGCTACTCGCGGCCCGACATCATCAACCTGATCCCGGGCGTCACCCCGAACGACGCGGCGCAGACGGTCACGATCGGCAATCCGGACCTGAAGCCGCAGATGGCCAAGAACCTCGACTTCAAGCTCGAGTACTACTTCAAGAACAACGGCATCGCCTCCGTCTCCGTGTACGAGAAGCGAATCACGAACTACCTGCCCTCGGGCCTCAACTTCTCGACCGGCGAGTTCGTGCCCTCCACCCCGGACAACGGCTTCGACGGCCTCTACGGCGGCTACCAGATCTTCGAGCCGCGCAACGTCGGCCGCATGACCCTCCAGGGCATCGAGCTCGACTACAAGCAGCGCCTGACCTTCCTGCCGGGCGCCCTGCGCGGCCTGACCGTGCGCGGCAACGTCACGATCAACTCGGCCGAGGCGGACCTGTTCTTCTCCACCGCCCAAGTCGCCTCGGGCGTGCCGAGCAAGCGCAAGACCCGCGAGATCCCGGGCATCCTGCCCAAGGCGGCCAACTTCGGCCTCCAGTACTCGCGCGGGAAGTTCGGCGCGTCCTTCGACCTCAACCACACGGGCGACTACCCGCAGTTCGTGGGCGGCACGTTCAACACCAACACGCCGCAGTTCACGCAGCTGATGGTCTACCGCAAGGCGCTCACGACGATGAACGTCGGGTTCACCTACCGCGTCCGTCCCGACGCGACAGCCTACCTGAACGTCAACAACATCACCGAGAAGGGCTCGCACAGCTACCTCTCCTACCCGGAGCGGAACCGCAGCCTGACCATCTCGCCGATGTCGATCGTCGTCGGCGTGCAGGGCCAGTTCTGAGCCCGCGTCTCTTTCGAGGGGCGGCCCGCGAGGGCCGCCCCTTTTTCTTGTCCCGCCGCGACTTTCGGCTTGGGCGATGGCCCGCGACCGCTATGCATTTCCGGCCATGACACCGCGCGGCCACCGGGCCGCCGCCTCCACGCACCACACCGCCCCGGCCGCCCGCGCGGCCGGAGGTCCAACCCCTAGTCCTGACCGTATGAACCAGAACCACCCGTGGACCCGCTCCACCTGGCTGGCCGTGCTCGCCGCCGCCTGCCTCGCCCCCTCCGCCGGGGCCCAGTCCCCCGCCCCGTCCGCCTCCGCCGAGGCCGATGGAGAGAAGACCGTGAAGCTCGAGAAGTTCGTCGTCACGGGCTCGTCCATCAAGCGCCCCGCCGATGAGGGCGCGCTGCCCGTCGCCGTGTTCACCAAGCTCGACCTCGAGCAGGAGGGCATCGCCAGCGCCGAGCAGCTGATCATGAACCTCAACATCAACGGCAACGGCCTCGACAACCTCGCGTCGAACGCCGACGTCGTCGCCGGCGCCCAGCGCGGCAACAACGGCGCCACCTCCGCCAACCTCCGCGGCCAGGGCTCCAACGCCACCCTCATCCTCCTCAACGGCCGCCGCGTCGCCTCCCACGGCCTCAACGGCGGCGTGGTCGACCTCAACTCCATCCCCTTCGCGGCCATCGAGCGCGTCGAGGTCCTCAAGGACGGCGCGTCCGCCATCTACGGCACTGACGCGATCGGCGGCGTCATCAACTTCATCACCAAGCCCGACTTCCAGGGCCTCGTGGCCAACGCGTCGTCCGACGTGACCGAGGAGGGCGGCGGCAACATCTTCCGCTACTCGCTCGTCGGCGGCTGGGGCGACCTCGACAAGGACGGCTGGAACGTCATGGCGTCGCTCGCCGTGGCCGACCACAAGCGCCTCGACGGCGACCAGCGCGACTTCGTCAACACCTTCCAGCCCGACCGCGGCATCTCGCCCGACACCCGCGGCACCCCCATCGCCACGCTCTTCGCCCTCAACGGCCAGAACACGGTCCTGAGCAGCGGCCCCGCCACCGTGGCCGGCCGCGGCACCGGCCCGATCGACCCGGCCGACCCGACCGGCACCCTCCGCGTCAACGGCATCAACATCGTCGACCTGCCGAACTACCCCGGCGGCTACACCGGCCTCGACGGCATGGGACCCTACGACGAGCGGCTCTGGGCCGCGGCGTCCTCGAAGTACGGCTCCGCCTGGGACACCGGCCGCGCCGCCGTCCTCCAGCAGCCGGTGAAGAACACCAACTTCGTCGGCCGCGGGTCCTACAAGTTCGGCCGCCACCTCGCCACGGTCGAGGCCGTCATCGGCCGCTCCGACTCCACCAAGAGCTTCTCGCCCAACCAGTGGAGCACCGCCGCCTCGCTCGCCTCCGGCGCCCAGCCGACGACGACGACCGCCAACGGCACCGTCGTGCCGAACCCGCTCTTCAACATGCTCTACCCGAGCACGGGCGCGGACTACAACCGGGTCTTTAACTCGCTCGTCGCCTTCTTCCCCGCCCTCGAGGCCAACCGCGGCCTGCCCATGGCCTTCCGCTGGCGCTCCCTGCCCGGCGGCAACCGCGAGCTCCGCACCATCAGCGACACCCGCCGCTTCCTCGTCGCGCTCGAGGGCCCGCTGCCCCTGCCGTTCGACTTCTTCGCCGACTGGGAATACCGCGCCGGCCTCTCGGAGTCCGAGAGCAAGAGCAAGTCGAGGCTCCAGAACGGCTATTACTACACCGTGCCGTTCGTGAACCTCATCGCCACCGGCGTGCTCAGCCCGTTCTCCTACACGCAGACGCAGGCGGCCATGGACGGCCTCAAGGCCGCGTCCGCCACCGGCGTCGAGCTCTACGGCGGCACGTTCACCAACACGACGTTCGACTTCACGGCGTCGGGTCCGGTCGTCCAGCTGCCCGGCGGCATGGTCTACGGCGCGGTCGGCGCCGACATCCGCAAGGAGGAGTACTTCTTCGCGGGTGACCAGCGCACGAACGTGAGCACGGCCGACTCGCTCATCTTCAACGTGCCCTTCGACAACGCGCTCGCCACCGCGGGCACGCTCAGCCGCGACATCAAGGCCGTCTTCGCCGAGCTCCAGATCCCCATCATCAAGAACCTCGAGCTCAACGCCGCGGCCCGCCGCGACGAGTACACGGGCTTCGGCAGCACGACCAACCCGAAGCTCACGCTCCGCTTCGCCCCGACCGAGCGCATCCTCGTCCGCAGCTCGTACAGCACCGGCTTCCGCGTGCCGACGTTCAAGCAGCAGTTCGACCCGGTCACGGAGAGCATCTACGCCGGCGCCGACCTGCGCGACCCGGTCACGAACCTCCCCATCCCGCCCAACACGATGAACATCCGCGGCGGCGGCAAGAGCACGCTCAACCCGGAGGAGGCCGAGATGTTCTCCGCCGGCATCGTCTTCTCGCCGATCAAGAACATCACCCTCAGCGCCGACTGGTGGTCCGTCCAGCGCGACGGCACCATCCTCATCCTCGGCCCGAGCGTGATCCTCCAGAACTACCAGCTGTTCCCCGAGGCCATCATCCGCAACCAGGCGAACCAGATCATCGCCATCGACAACCGCTGGCTCAACGCCGGCGAGACCTCCACCAAGGGCGTCGAGTACAGCGTGCGCGGCGACTTCGACCTCTTCGGCGGCCGCCTGACCGCCGAGACCAACGTCTCCCAGCTGCTGGAGAAGAAGTCCCGCCTCCTCGCCACCGCCCCCTGGGGCGCGAGCGAGATCGGCCGCTTCACCCGCGCGAGCGACATC
Organism: uncultured Opitutaceae bacterium; assembly: GCA_964460895.1. GTDB lineage: Bacteria > Verrucomicrobiota > Verrucomicrobiia > Opitutales > Opitutaceae > Didemnitutus. The sequence goes on along the minus strand of CAYWTK010000003.1, from coordinate 14,177 downwards.
GGCCTGAAGTGGAAGTACACGGCCTCCGCCTCCTACCGGAAGGGCAAGTGGACCGGCCGCGTCAGCCAGCTCTACCGCGCCGGCTACATGGACTACGTCGCCCCCGGCGTCGCCAACGGCACGGTCGTCCCGCCGCGGTGGAACCCGAAGGTCGACGAGTACATCACGTACAACGCCAGCCTCACCTACCGCTGGAACCGGGACGTGACCATCGTCGCGGGCATCAAGAACCTCTTCAACGAGGATCCCCCGTTCTCCGTCGCCTACGACACCAACACGGGCGCCGGCAGCTCGTGGGAGCCCCGCATCGCCGACCCGCGCGGCCGCGCCTTCACGCTCTCCGTCGAGTACAAGTTCTTCTGAGCCCCGCCGGGCCCCTCGGCCCGCGGCACCCAATCCCCGAGGGGCGGTCCGATCCGGACCGCCCCTTTTTTCTCCCCATGTCCCCCGCCTCCCCCCTCTCCCGCCTCGCGCAAGCCATCCGGCTTTCGCCCCGCCCCCGCTCGTGCTCGTCCGTAGCGGAAGCCGTGAGGCTTTCGCCCCGCCCCACTAGGTCTGTGGCTGAGCCCGTCAGGGCTTGGTGGTCCCCGCACGCTGGAGCCGAACCCGTCCGGCTTTCGCTCCGCGTCGCCGCCCTCGCCCTCGCCGGCGCGCTCGCACTGCCCGCGTCCGCCGCCCCGGCCGCCCCGCGCCCGCTCGAGGTGCTGCAGGCGACCCCGCTCTTCCAGTTCACCGAACCCGAGGTCGGCGCCTACCTCGCCCACCTCCACGCCACCGAACCCGACCTGCGGAAGCGCGTGATCCACCTCGCCCGCAAGAACCTCGGCCAACCCTACGAGATCTACCTGCTCGGCGAGGCGCCGTTCGAGACCCACGACCCGCAGCCGCTCTACTCGCTCGCGAAGAGCGACTGCGTCGTCTTCACCGAGCACACGCTGGCGATGGCGCTGAGCCGCGACTGGTCCGGCTTCTTCCGCCTGCTCCAGCGCATCCGCTACCGCGACGGCGTCCTCGGCGTCGTCACCCGCAACCACTTCACCGAGGCCGACTGGAATCCCGCCAACCGCTGGCTGGCCGAGGACATCACCGCCGCCATCGCCGGCGACCGCGCGCGGCACTGGGAGGCCCGCATCGACCGCGCCCGTTTCCTGCGCGCGCGGTACAAGCTCGAGACGAAGGTCGCCGTCGAGCAGCTGCGCGACACCTACCTGCCGTACGAGCACGCCGCGCTCGCGGACCCGCACGTGCGCGAGGGCGACATCATCGAGCTCGTCCGCGGCGTGGTGAAGCCGGGCGCGCCCGAGACCGAGACCTTCGGCGGCAACGCCTGGATCGGCCACCTCGGCCTCGTCGCCCGCGGCCCGGCGGGCGAGCTCCACATCATCCACTCCGCCGAACCGGAGGTCCGCGAGGAATCCCTCGCCGCCCTCATCGCCCGCGAGACCGCGAAGAACGCCGAGCGCGACGCCGCCGGCAAGCCGCGCCTCCTCGGCTTCAAGTTCCTCCGCCTCGCCCCCGACCCCCTCGCCAACCTCCGCACCCTCGACGGCCCCGCCGCCCCGAAGGTGACGCTCCCGGGGGCGCTGCCCGGTTCGTCCGGATCGTGAGTCTTTCTCTTTCCTCTTTCTCTTGATCTTTCTCTCCCCTGCCGGCCGGAGTTCGTACGAGCCGAACAACGAGCGAGAGAAAGAGAAAGATTAAGAGGAAAGACTCTCGCCCCCGACCCGCCCGCCTCCTCGCTACCCATTACCCGCTACTCGCTACTCCCGCCCCCCGTGTCCCTCCCCCCCTCCATCGCCGCCCTGTCCTCCCGCACCGCCGAGTTCGGCGCGCGCCTCGAGCGCTGGGCCAACGTCAATTCCGGCTCCGACCACGGCGCCGGGCTCGCCCGCATGGCGGACATCCTCCGCGCCGAGTTCTCGGCCGCCTTCCCGCGTGCCGCGGTCGAGGTGCTCGCGGCCGACGCCCCGGGCTACAACCCGCCGGGCGCCACGGCGCTGCGCTGGCGGCTGCGCCCGGAGGCGCCGCTGCAGGTCTTCCTCTGCGGCCACTTCGACACGGTCTACGGCGCGAACGACCCGTTCCAGACGTGCCGCTGGCAGGAGGACGGCACGCTCAACGGCCCGGGCACGGCCGACATGAAGGCCGGACTGCTCTGCCTGCTCGCCGCCGTCGAGGCGTTCGAGGCCACGCCGCACGCCGCGCGGGTGGGGTGGGAGATCCTGCTCACGCCCGACGAGGAGACCGGCTCGCACGGCACGCGCGCGATGTTCGAGGAGGCGGCCCGCCGGAACCACCTCGGCTTCGTCTTCGAGCCGGCCCGGCCCAACGGCAACGTCATCCACTCCCGCAAGGGCACGGGCGGCGCCATCGCCACCTGCCGCGGCCGCGCGGCCCACGCGGCCAAGATTCCCAACGACGGCCGCAACGCGGTCCTCGGACTCGCCCACTTCCTCCTCGCCGCGGCCCGCCTGCCCGACGAGCTGCCCGGCGTGCTCGTCAACGTCGCCAACATCCGCGGCGGCGGTCCCGCGACCAACGTCGTTCCCGAGCTCGCCACGGCCGAGATCGACCTCCGCGTCACCCGCCTCGCCGACCGCGAGCCGCTCTTCGCCCGGCTGGAGGCGCTGGCCCGCGCGGCCGAGGCCGCCCACGACGTGAAGCTCGAGCTCAAGCTCTGGCTCAACCGCCCGCCCAAGGAGAACCACCCGGTCGAGGCCGCGCTCTTCCCCGCCTTCCAGCGGGCCGCGACCGACGTCGGCATCGCGCCCTTCGACTGGGTCCACGGCGGCGGCGGGTCCGACGGCAACTTCCTCGGCGCCGCCGGCCTGCCCTGCTTCGACGGCATCGGCCCCGAGGGCGACCACCTGCACAGCGCGCGCGAGTACTGCCGCGTCGCCACCATCGGCCCCCGCGCCGCCGCCGTCGCCCTCCTCCTCCACCGCCTCGCCGCCGGCGAGGTCGCCTTCCCCCGCGCCCCCACCCACCCCTCCCGCTGACCCCGCCGCGCCCCGATCCGTTAGTAATACATTGCGTTACTCACGCCCGCGGGGCCCCGACCCGGTCCGCCCGATCCGTTAGTGATACATTGCGTTACTAACGGCGGCGGCGCCGGGGAGCCCCGTCAGGCGCCGGGGCCTGGGCGGGGCAGGCGGAGGGGGCGGGGGAGGAATTCCGCCGATTTCCTGTCACCTGCGGCAAGACTTCGGGCTCTACTCCTCCGTACCCGATGAATCCGAACACCACCGGCGGCCAGGATGCTCCCGAGGACCGGCCCGCGACCCGCGGCCGCCCGACCCTCCGGGCGCGGGGCGGACGGGGATGGGGGCCGCGATGAACGACACCGTCCTGCCCGACTCCACCGCCCCCGCGGGCGATGCCGACCTCGTCACCGCCACGCTCGGCGGCGACCGGGCGGCGTTCGAGCGCATCGTGGAGCGCTACCAGCGGCTGCTCTGCTCGCTCGCGTACTCGACCCTCGGGGACGTGCGCGCGAGCGAGGAGGCGGCCCAGGAGGCCTTCGTCGCGGCCTGGACCAAGCTCGGGGAGCTGCGCGAGCCGGCCAAGCTGCGTCCGTGGCTCTGCGCCATCCTCCGCTCGAAGGTGAGCCACCACCGCCGCCGCCTCGGCCGCGACCCCGTCGGGCGCGCCGAGCCCCTCGAGGCGGCGCAGGCGGTGCCGGACGCCGGACCCTCGGCGGAGGAATCCGCCATGGAGAACGAAGAGCAGACCCTCGTCTGGCGCGCGCTCGCGACGCTGCCGGAGCACTACCGCGAACCGCTCGTGCTCTTCTACCGCGAGCACCGCTCGATCGAGCACGTGGCGGCGGAGCTCGACCTGACGGAGGACACGGTGAAGCAGCGCCTGTCCCGCGGCCGCCACCTGCTGAAGGAGCAGGTGCTCGTGCTCGTCGAGGGCGCCCTCGCCCGCAGCACGCCCGGCCGGCTCTTCACCCTCGGCGTGCTGGCGGCGCTGCCGTCGCTCACCCCGCCGGCGCAGGCGGCCGCGGTCGGCGCCGCGGCCGCGGCGGCCACCACGGCCACCAAGGGCGCCGGCGGCCTGGCGAAGGCGGCCGCGCTGGCCGCGCTGCTCGCGTCGGTCACCGGCCTCGTCAGCGCGGTGATGAGCCTGCGCTCGAGCCTCGACCAGGCGCGGACCGACCGCGAGCGGCGCGCCGTCGTCCGCTCGACGGCCGCCCTCTTCCTCAGCTTCGCGCTCTTCCTCGCGCTGCTCTTCGCGGCGCGCTTCCTCGCGGCCCCCCATCCGGCGGCGCTGCCGCTGGTCGCGGCCGGGCACGCGGCGGTGGTCGCGGCCTTCGCCGTCGGCTGGTCGGCGCTGCTCGTCCGCGAGCTGCGGCTCGCGCGCGAGCTGCGCAGCGCGGAGCGGGTCCGCCGGCCGGAGTGCTTCACCGCGGACGCGCACCGCGTCGGCTCGCGCGCGTCGGAGTTCCGCTCCGCGGCGAGCCTCCTCGGCGTACCGCTCGTCCATGTGCGCTTCGCGACGCCCGAGGCCGGACAGGGCCCGGCCTTCGGCTGGATCGCCGGCGGCGACCGCGCGGTCGGGCTGCTGTTCGCGTTCGGCGGCTGGGCGGTCGGGCTCGTGAGCGTGGGCGCGGTCACCGGCGGGGTCCTGACCCTCGGGGCGGTGAGCGTCGGGGTGTTCAGCCTCGGGGCGATCTGCGCCGGCGGCCTCGCGATCGGCGCGGCGGCCTTCGGCTGGAACGCCGTGGGTTCCCTCTCCGCCACCGCGTGGCAGGTGGCGCAGAGCCCGGGGCTGGCCTTCTCGCAGTGGGTGGCGCGCGCCCCGGTGGCGCTGGCGCCGCACACCGACGACGCGGTCGCCGCGCAGGCCCTGGCCAACCCGCGGGCCGAGGCCGAGTGGCTGGCCGTCTGCGTGCTGATCGTCGTGCTCAGCCTCGGTCCGACCGCGCTCTACGCCCGCGCCGTGCGCCGCCGGCTCGGGTCCTCCGCGCCGCCGCGCTGAACCGCCCCCGCGCCCCCTGCGGACTCCGGCCCTCCCGCCGGGACGCGTGAGCCGTGCCCTTTTCCCACCGAACCTCCATGTCCTCCTCCGACCTCCCTCCCGCGGCCGCGCCCCGCTCGGCCCCGCTCGACGCCCTGCGCTCGCTGCTGACGCTCCTCGTCGTCGCGCACCACGCCGTGCTCGCCTACTTCCTCTACCTCCCGCCGCCCGGCGCGTTCGACGCGCGGCTGGTCTGGGGCGCGTTCCCCATCATCGACCCGGCGCGCGCGCCGGGCGTGGACGCGCTCCTGCTCTGGAACGACTCGTTCTTCATGGCGCTGCTGTTCCTGCTCGCGGGCCTCTTCACCGGACCGAGCCTCCGGCGCAAGGGGACGGGCGGATTCGTCGGCGACCGCTTCATGCGCCTCGGCGTGCCGTTCGTGGTCTCCGCGGCCGTGCTCGCGCCGCTGGCGTACTACCCCGCCTACCTCCAGCGCGCGGCGGCGACGCCCGCGGACGGCTTCGTCGAGGCCTGGGCGCGGCTCGGCGTCTGGCCCGCCGGGCCGGCGTGGTTCCTCTGGGTGCTGCTGGCGTTCAGCGGGATCGTCGCCCTCCTGCACGCGGCCGCGCCGCGGGTGGGCGACGCGCTCGGCCGCCTCGGGGACTGGTGCGCGGCGCGGCCCGCGCGACTCGTGGGCGTCTGGGTCGTCCTCGCCCTGCTGGCCTACGTGCCGGTCGTGATGCGGGTGAATCCCATGGTGTGGTCGAGCTGGGGACCGTTCTTCGTGCAGACGTCGCGCGTGGGGCTGTACGCCGCGTACTTCCTGTTCGGCGTCGCGCTCGGCTGGCGCGGGACGGGCCTGCGGGAGCTCGTGGCTCCCGAAGGTCCGCTGGCGCGCCGCTGGGTGCGGTGGCAGGTCGCGGCCGGCGTCGGGTTCGTGGCGTTCATGGCCGCGGTGATCGTCGCCGCGATCAAGGCCTCGCGCGGCCAGTTCTCCCCCGAGTGGAACCTCGCCGCCAGCGCGCTCATGGCCGCGAGCGGCGTGCTCACGAGCGCGGGCCTCCTGGCCTGGGCCGCGCGGAAGCGCGGCGTCGAGAACGCGCTCTGGGCCAGCCTGCGGCGCAACGCCTACGGCATCTACCTCGTGCACTACGCCGTGGTCGTCTGGCTGCAGCACGCGCTGCTCCCGGTGGCGTGGCCGGGCCTGGCCAAGGCCCTCGTCGTCACGGCCGCGGGCATCGCGCTCAGCTGGGCGCTCGCGGCCGCGCTGCGCCGGCTGCCCGGACTGCGCCGGGTGCTGTGACGCCGCGAGGCGCCGCGGCTCCGCCCCGGAGTGCGGGGGGCGGCGCGTCAGTCCGGCCGCCAGAGCCCGCCGAGGACGGCGGCACGTCGGGCGCCGGTGACCGCGACGCAGTTCCCGGGCTCGCCGCGGAGGCGCTGCCGCGCCAGCCACGCGAAGGCCATGGCCTCGACCCAGCCCGGGTCCACGCCGAGGGCGTCCGTCGTGGCGACGCGCGCGGCGGGCAGCCGCTCCTGCAGCGCGCGCATCAGCACCGGATTGCGCGCGCCGCCGCCACAGACGAAGACGCCGGCCGCGGCCGTCCCCAGCGTCGCGCGCACGGCCGCCGCGATGCTCTCCGCCGTGAGCGCCACCAGCGTCGCCTGCACGTCCTCCGGCGCACAGGTGGAGGGCGGGGTCTCCCGACCCCGCCGTCGTTCGCCCGCGGCGGACGCCGGCGATTCCGGTGCCGCGCCCGCGGCGGGGTCGGGAGACCCCGCCCTACAGGACGCGCCGCGCAGCCGCTCCTCGAGCCACGCCGGCGAGAAATGCTCGGGACCGGTGCTCTTCGGCGGCGGCTGGGCGAAGAAGGGGTCGGCGAGGCAGGCGCGCAGCAGGTCCTCGTCCACCCGGCCCCGCGCGGCGAAGGCGCCGTCGCGGTCCATCGGCGTCCCGAGGTGCCGCCGGCTCCAGGCGTCGAGCAGGGTGTTGCCCGGCCCGGTGTCGAACCCGAGCACCGGCGCGGCCGGGTCGGCCGGCAGCGCGGTGAGGTTGCCGATGCCGCCGATGTTGACGACCGCGCGCGCCTCGCCCGGACGGCCGAACACGGCGGCGTGGAAGGCCGGCACGAGCGGGGCGCCTTGACCGCCGAGCGCCATGTCCTTGCGCCGGAAGTCCGCGACCACCGGCAGGCCGGTCTCGGCCGCGATGACGTTGGGGTCGCCGACCTGCAGCGTGAACGGCACGGCCGCCCGCGGACGGTGCCGCACGGTCTGTCCGTGGCTGCCGACGGCCGCGACGAGGGACCGGTCGATCCCGGCCGCGGCCAGCAGGGCGTTCACGGCCCGCGCGAAGTGACGGCCGACGGCGACGTCGGCGGAACCGAGCCGGTCGATCTCGCCGTCCCCGGGGACGGCCAGCGCGAGCAGTTCGGCCCGAAGCTCGGGCGGGTAGGGGAGGGTGTGGGTCGCGACCAACTCGACGCCTGCACCGAACCGGACCAGGGCGGCGTCGACCGCGTCCACGCTCGTCCCCGACAGCACGCCCACGCAGTATTCGACTTTCGGCCCGGGAACCACGTCCGAGTGAAATGTACGGTTGAACCAGGGGCGGCAACGAAGGATTGTCCCGGCCGCCGAATGCTCAACACCGAGACCCCCGACACCCGGCATCCCGAGCTCGACCGGTACCCCACGGAGGCGCTGGTCGGCGCCTTCACCGAGGACCAGGTCCACGCCGCGCAGGTCGTGCACGCCGCCCGCGCCCAGCTCGCGCGCGCGGTGGACGCCGGCGCGCCGCGCCTCGCCCGCGGCGGCCGCCTCATCTACGTCGGCGCCGGCACGTCCGGCCGGCTCGGCCTGCTCGACAGCGTCGAGCTCTGGCCGACCTTCTCGTGGCCGCAGGAGCGCGCGGTCGCGCTGCTCGCCGGCGGCAAGCCGGCCCTCTACGTGGCGGTCGAGGGCGCCGAGGACGACCGCGCGCAGGGCGCGGCCGACGTGCGCGGCGTCGCGCCGACGGCGGACGACATCGTCATCGGCCTCGCCGCCTCCGGCGCCACCCCGTACGTGCTCGGCGCGCTCGAGGCCGCCCGCGCCGCCGGCGCGCTCACCATCGGCATCGCGAACAACCCCGATTCCCCGGTCGCGGCCGCCGCCGAGGTGGGCGTCACGCTCGACACGGGCAGCGAGGTCATCTCCGGCAGCACGCGCCTCAAGGCCGGCACCGCGCAGAAGATCGCGCTCAACACGCTCTCCAGCGCCCTGATGGTCCGCCTGCACAAGGTGCACGGCAACCTCATGGTCGACGTCCTGCCGACCAACGCGAAGCTCCGCCGCCGCGCGGTCGCGCTCACCGTGCGGCTCACCGGCGCCGACCCCGCGGCCGCGCAGGCGGCTCTCGAGGCCTGCCGCCACCGCGTGAAGGTCGCCGTCGTCATGCTCCGGCGCGGACTCGACGTGTCCGCCGCCGAGGCCGCCCTCGCCGCCGCCGGCGGCAACCTCCGCACCGCCCTGAATCCATGATGCCGCTCCCCTTCCCGCCCTCCTCCCTCGCCGGGACCGCCGCCGTCCGTAGCGGAAGCCGTGAGGCTTTCGGCGCGCGCGTTGCCGCCGCCCTTGCCGGCGCACCGGCGAGAGCCTTACGGCTTCCGCTACCCATTACGGCGGCGCTCGGGCTGATCCTCCTCGCCGGCTGCACGACGGCGCCGAAGGTTCCGCCCGCCCCGCCCGCGGCCGCGGTGGACGAGCCGCCGCCCGCGCCGCGCGAGTTCCGCGGGGTCTGGGTCGCCACCGTCGCGAACATCGACTGGCCGTCCAAGCCCGGCCTCCCCGTCGCGCAGCAGCGCGCCGAGATGCTCGCGATCCTCGACCGGGCCCGCGACCTGCACCTCAACGCGGTGGTCTTCCAGGTCCGTCCGTCGGCGGACGCGATGTACCCGTCGCCGCTGGAGCCGTGGTCCGAGTACCTCACCGGCACGCAGGGCCTCGCGCCCGACCCGGCCTGGGACCCGCTGGCCGAGTGGATCGCCGCGGCGCACGAGCGCGGGCTCGAGCTCCACGTCTGGCTCAATCCCTACCGCGCCCGCCACCAGCGCGCCGTCTCGCCCGTCTCCGCGACCCACCTCTCGAAGACCAATCCCGAGGCGGTGAAGGCCTACGGCAACCTGCTCTGGATGGACCCCGGCGAGCCGGTCGCGCAGCAGCGCACGCTCGACGTCGTGCGCGACATCGTCACCCGCTACGACGTGGACGGGGTCCACATCGACGACTACTTCTACCCGTACCCGATCCGCCGCGAGGCGGTGCCCGCGCCCGCGCCGGCCGCGCCCCGCGCGGTGGCCAACGCGGCGGCGGCGGCCCCGGTGACCGAGGAGACGGGCACGATCCCGTTCCCCGACGACCCGGCGTGGGAGCGCTACCGCGCCGCGGGCGGCAAGCTGGCGCGCGCCGACTGGCGCCGCGACAACGTCAACCGCCTCGTCGCGGCGATGTACCGCACGATCCGCGAGGCCAAGCCGCACGTGCGCTTCGGCGTCAGCCCGTTCGGGCTGGGCCGCCCCGACCGGCGGCCGCCGGGCATCACCGGCTTCAGCCAGTACGACCAAATCTACGCCGACGTGGAGCACTGGGTGGAGCAGGGGTGGATGGACTACCTGACCCCGCAGCTCTACTGGCCGCGCGCGCAGGCGGCGCAGGCGTTCCCCGTGCTCCTCGACTACTGGGCGAAGCAGAACGCCGCGCACGGCCGGCACCTCTGGCCCGGCCTCTACACCAGCATGGTCGGCGCGCCGGAGCGCGGCTGGGAGCCGGGCGAGATCACCGGCCAGATCGAGGTCGTGCGCTCGCGGCCGGCTTCGACGGGACACGTCCACTTCAGCATGGTCGCCATCGCCGAGAACCGCCGCGGCATCGCCGACGCCCTGCGCGCGGCCTACGCCGGTCCGGCGCTCGTGCCCGCGTCGCCCTGGATCCGGGAGTCGGCCCCGGCCGCGCCCGTCCTCGTGCGCCGCGGCGGCGACATCGTGGTCGAGCAGGTGGACCCGCGCGCCCGCCAGCTCGCGGTGTGGCGGCGCGAGGGCGACGCGTGGACGTTCTCCACCGTGCCCGCGCGTGCCGGAACCGTGTTCCCCGGCTCCACCGTCGTCGTCTCCGCCGTCAACCGCGTCGGCGTCGAGGGCCCGCGCGTCCGCGTCGCGCCATGAGCGTCGCGCGCGCGGCCCGGGACGCCCGCCCCGACGCGCCCCGGACGAGCTGACGCGCGGCCAGGAGAGCGAGAACGACCAAGCCCCAGGATTCCGAGTCTTCCCCGATGACCACCCCCGCCGCCCCCGCGCCCGTCCGGTCCCCCTGGACGTGGATCCCCTCGCTCTACTTCGCGCAGGGCATCCCGTACGTCGTCGTGATGACGCTGTCGGTGGTGCTCTACAAGAACCTCGGCGTCTCCAACACCGACATCGCGCTCTACACCAGCTGGCTCTACCTCCCGTGGGTCATCAAGCCGCTGTGGTCGCCGCTGGTGGACATGTTCCGGACGAAGCGGTTCTGGATCTGGTCGCTGCAGTTCGTCATCGGCCTGGCCTTCGCGCTCGTGGCGCTGACGCTGCCGGGGCCGAAGTTCTTCCAGCTTTCGCTGGCGGTGTTCTGGCTGATGGCGTTCGCCTCGGCCACGCACGACATCGCGGCGGACGGGTTCTACCTGCTCGCGCTGAAGCCCGGCGACCAGGCGGCGTTCGTCGGCGTGCGCAGCACGTTCTACCGCCTCGCCACGCTGTCGGCGCAGGGCGGCCTCGTCTACCTCGCGGGCATGCTGCAGGAGCGGACCGGGGACGTCGCCCATGCCTGGGCCATGGTCTTCGGCCTGCTCGCCGTCGTGTTCGTCGCCGTCTCCGGCTACCATTTCCTCGTGCTGCCCAAGCCCGAGGCCGACCGGCCCACGGCGGCCGCGGGCGGAGGCTTCGTGCGCGAGTTCCTCGCGGTCTTCGTCGAATTCTTCCGCAAGCCGGGCATCGGGGCGACGCTGGCGTTCCTGCTCCTCTACCGCTTCGCCGAGTCGCAGGCGCTGAAGCTCGTCTCGCCGTTCCTCCTCGACCGCACCGACGTCGGCGGGCTGGGGTTCACGACGCAGCAGGTCGGCATCGCCTACGGGACGGTCGGCATCATCTGCCTGACGCTCGGCGGCATCCTCGGCGGCGTGGTCATCGCGCGGCGCGGCCTGAAGCGGATGGTGTGGCCGATGATCTTCGCGATGAACACGCCCAACCTGGCGTTCCTGCTGATGGCGATCTACCAGCCCTCGAGCCTGTGGGTCGCGAGCCTCGGCCTCGCGGTCGAGCAGTTCGGCTACGGCTTCGGGTTCGCCGCCTACCTCGTGTACATGATGCTCGTCGCGGAGGGCCCGCACAAGACGGCCCACTACGCCATCTGCACCGGCTTCATGGCCCTCGGCATGATGCTCCCCGGCATGGCCGCCGGCTGGATCCAGGACCAGATCGGCTACGTCAATTTCTTCATCTGGGTGCTCGTCGCCACGATCCCGTCGTTCCTCGCCACCGCCGCCATCTACCGGAGCATCCCGGAGGCCTTCGGGAAGAAGAGCGCCTAGGCCGCGCGGCGGGCCCGGGACATGGAGCCGGGGCCCCCCGGCCCCGGAGAAAGCGCGTGCGCAGCGCGCGTTCTTCCCGCCGGCGAAACGTGCGGCTACCGCCCCAGCGCGCGCTTCGCGCCGTCGACGACCTTGTCCCAGTCGAGGGCGGGGCCGGGATCGATCTTGTTCGTCTGGATGTGGAAGTGGCCGATCACGCCCTGGAAGGCGGCGAGCTGGTCGTCGGGGAGCTTGTGCGGGAGGACCTTGCCGTCGGCGCCGCGCGGGTACTCGAGGCGGATGTTGGGGAAGACCCGGTGGAGCGCGGCGGTCAGCTTGACCAGCGCCTCGTACTGCTGCGGCGTGAGGTCGTACTGCACGAGCTCCTGGCCCTGCACCACGCCGCGCACGGGCTGGTCGCGCCGGGGACGGCCGACGAAGTTTGGGGTGCGGATCCGCGGGTCGCCGAGCGCCGCCGGGATCTTGATCATGGGCCGGCCCTGGGCGTCGTTGACGTACCAGGCGTCGAGCACCTTCGTGTCGTTCGGCCCGTAGGCGCCCATGTTGGCGATCTCGATGCCGACGCTGCGGTGGTTCGAGGTGGTGGCGTGGTAGGCCCGCTCCTTCAGGTCGAGCGTCTGGTAGACGGTGCCGTCGAGGTCCAACAGGAAGTGCACGCTCAGCCCGCGGTGGTCGTGGAGGATGTTGAAGCACTGCTTGGCGATGCCGCAGACGTCGTAGTGCAGGACGAACTGGTCGACCACGCGCCGCAGCATCGGCAGGTCCCAGCCGCCGCCGCGCACGCGCTCGATCTCCTCGGGCGTGAGGTTCTGGGAGCGCAGGCCGTAGCGCGCCGGGTCCTTGTAGCTCACGCCCGCCTCCTGCGTCTTCACCCAGCCGCTCTGCTCGTACGGCGCGAACCGCCGCTCGGTCCGGTAGGCGTCGTAGCCGCCCGGGTCCATCCACAGCACGACCTTCGTGCCGGTGTGGAAGAACTGACCGGCCGCAACGATCTCGTCGCCCTTCCGCGCGGGCGCCGGCGTGCCGGGGCGCGTGGCGCAGCCGGCGAGGAGCAGGAGTGCGAGCAGCGGGACGAGGTGGAGCGCGTCGACCCCGGCGCGCTGGGAGCGCCCCGGGTTCAAGGCGCTCCACCGGAAAAGGCGGGCCGACGGATTCATGCGGGAAGGGGGAGTCCCGCGCGGCGCTTCAGCGCGAGCACGCGGGCGCAGGCCTCGTCGATGCGCGCGGCGGGGACGACGCCGTCGCGCACGGCGCGCTCGACGATGGCGACGGCCTTGGGCGCGATGTCGGGATCGTAGGCGAGGTTGTTGCCGAAGCAGAGCACGTCCACGCCCGCGTTGAGGGCGGCGGGGATGGATTGCTCGAGGCCGTACCGGCTGGAGATGGCCTTCATCTCCATGTCGTCGCTCGTCACGACGCCGTCGAACCCGATCCGCCGCCGCAGCAGGCCGTCGATCACCGCCCGCGACAGCGTCGAGGGGCGCTCCGGGTCGAGTCCCGCGTGGAAGACGTGCGCGCTCATCACCGCGTCGCAGCGCCCCGCGGCCACGAGCCGGGCGAAGGGCTCGAGCTCGCGCTCGTGCCAGGTGGCCGTGACGTCCACGAAGCCGAGGTGCGTGTCGCCCACGGCGCTGCCGTGGCCGGGGAAGTGCTTGAGGCAGGTGAGCACGCCGTGCGCGCGGTGGCCCTCGACGAAGGCGGCGGCGTGCCGCGCGACCTTCGCCGGGTCGGCCGCGAAGCTGCGGCGCTTGCCCTTGATGATCGGGTTGTCGGGATTCGCGTCGAGGTCCACGACCGGCGCGAGGTTCCAGTTGATGCCCAGCGCGGCGAGCGTCCGCGCCGTGGCGGCGGCCTGCTCGCGCGTGTAGGCCTCGTCGTCCCGCGCCCCCAGCTCCTCGTGCGACACGCTCGGGGGGAAGCCGTAGGCGGGCTTGAGGCGGTTGACGCGGCCGCCCTCCTGGTCGATCGCGACCAGCAGCGGGATGCGCGCCTGCGTCTGGAGGTGGGAAACTAGCGCGCGCACCTGGTCCGGGGACTCGATGTTGCGCGGCCCGGGGGCGCCGCCGTCGATCGTGCCCGTCATGTCGAGGTCGAAGAGGATGACGCCGCCGACGCCGTGCTCGCGGAGGTCGCGGACGATGGGGCCGGTGTCGGCCGCGGTCCGGCCCTTGAAGCCGAGCAGCAGCAGCTGGCCGATTCTCTCGCGCAGGGTCGGGGGCAGGGTGGGGGCGCTCATGCGTCGACGCCGCCGAGCATGGGCGGCGTCCCGGCCGAGGCGAGCCCTCTCGCGGTGGCCGGTCGGCCCGGGCGCTTTTTCCGTGGCGCCGCCCCGGGCGGACGGCCAGCGTGCGGCGCGATGAAGGGACTTCCGCCGCTCCTCCTCCTGCTGCCCCTGCTCGCCGCCGCGCTGGCGGCGGCGGAGTGGCCGGTCGGCACGCGGGTCCTCGTGGACAAGGCCGGCGCCGGGCACCGCGCCGTCGTGCTGCGCTCGGAGCCGGACCGCAGCCTCGTCGCCTACGAGGGGGCGGACGAGACGCACGACGAGTGGGTCGAGGCGGAGCGCATCCGCCCGGTCCGCCCCGCGCCCGCCCCCGTCGCGCCCGCGCCGGCCGCGCC
>CAYWTK010000002.1:0-74794 GCA_964460895.1 uncultured Opitutaceae bacterium | reverse complement strand
CTCATGAGCGAGTCGCCGAAGACGCCGCCTGTCCGCCTCGTGCTCATGCTGGCGATCCTGAGTTCGCGGACGGCCGCGACGGCCGCCGATCCGGAAGTGCGGTCCGCCCTCCGGTCGGCCCGGCGGTTGAGGAACCTGCTCGCCGCGATCCTCCTGCTCTCCTTCCTGCACGCCATCTGGGCGAAGTTCATCACCGGGACCGACCTGCCCCTTCAGCCCGTCGCGCTGCGCGGAGGCGTCGAACGGGAGAAGGCGAGCGCCGTCCTCCATCTCACGCCCGAGATGAATCCGGTGCAGCTGCTCTTCCGGCGCCGGACCGACCTCCGGCATTCCCTCGATTACCGCTTCGCCGTGCGCGATGCCGCCGGGCGCATCATCGCGACCGAGTTCACCGGAGATTACGGCGTCAAGGACCCGCCGATGGAGTCCAATGTGCGCACGTCGCGGATGGGGCTCTTCGAGGTGCCGGCCGCCGGCGACTACCTCGTCGAGGTCGAGGTCGAGCAGCGCGACGCGCCAACCGCGATCCAGGACGCCGCGGTGGGCGTCCGGCGCGACGCCGCGGAGTCCCATTTCCTGCTGACGCTGCTGCTTTCGCCGTTCGCCGCGTGGCTGGCGGCGAAAGGGTGGCTGCGGCGATACGGTCGGGTCTGGGACGCCCTCGCGACCGGCGACGCACCGGCCTCGTCCGCGCACGACGACGAGCCACCGATCCTCCCCGCTCGTTCTCGGCTGCGGTTGCGCCGTGTCCTCGACCAGTCCCAGTCCGCCTCCGCACCTCCGCCGGCCCCGGCCGTGGGCGCGCCGGCGATGGTCGAGGAGGAGTCGTTGTTCGCCCGCCTCCGAACGCGGGTGGTCTTCGAGGGCTGGTCGCTGCTGCTCACCGCGGCGCAGGTGCCGCTGGTCGGGGCGTACACCATGCTCGCGCTGATCGCGGTGCTGGGCGCGCTGGGCGGGACCAGCCCGGCGACCCTGGACGCGGTGATGCAGTCGCCGGTCACGGCGCGGATCGCGAAATGGTTCTTTCCCGAGGGAAGCTACGAGGGCGGCGCCGCGATCTGGGCCATGGGTCAGGCCGGCGGGGTGCTCGTCCTCGGGTTTCACCTGCTGATGCTGCCGCTCCGCCTGCTCCGGTCCCGGTCGCAGCGCTGGAGCTACGGGCGGAAGCTGAAGCTGCTGCTTCAGGCCAGCGTGGTCGGCGCCCTCGCCGCCGGCGTCGTGTTCTACCTTCCGAGGCAGGAGTTCGGCGAAGCGCTGAAGGGCTTCACGGTCTACGGCCTCCTGCTCGGAGTCCTGTTCCTGCCCGCGGCCGTGCTGCTGGCGGTCACGACCAAGCTGCAGGAGACCATGGACGCGACCTACCCGCCGGACGATCCGCCGGCGGCTTGACCGACGCCTGGGGGGAAGGGACTCCGGGGGATGGGCGCGAAGAAACGCCTGTGATTCCTTGGAATTTGTGTTTTTCCTCGGACTTCACCCTCATCTTTCGAACCTCGGATGAAGCTCCTCCTCGCCACGCGCAAAAGCCCGCTCGCCCTCGCCCAGACCACGATGGTCGCCGCCCGATTCGCCGAAGTTCTCGGGGCCGAGTGCGAGCTCCTCAAGATCGTCACCACCGGGGACCGCCAGACCGACTGGTCGCTGATCAAGCAGGGCGGCAAGGGGCTCTTCACGGCGGAGCTCGAGCAGGCGCTGCTCCGCGGCGACGCGCACGCCGCCGTCCACAGCTGCAAGGACCTGCCGGGCGAGAATCCGGCCGGCCTGACCGTCGCCGGCTTCCTGCCGCGCGAGCGGACCCACGACGTGCTCGTCCTCCGCGCGGGCGTGGACACGCCGGCGACGATCGGCACGAGCAGTCCGCGGCGGCAGCTGCAGCTGACGCGCCTCTTCCCGGCGGCCAAGTTCGTGGAGATCCGCGGCAACGTGGACACCCGCCTGAACAAGATCGCGCGCGGCGACGCCGACGCGACGGTGCTCGCCGCCGCCGGCCTGCGGCGCCTCGGCTTCGCCAGCTGGCCGGGCGTCGTCTTCCGCCCGCTCGCGTTCGAGGAGAGCGTCCCGGCGGTCGGGCAGGGGGCCATCGCCATCCAGTGCCGCACCGAGCTGGCCCCGCAGCTGGCGCCCGCGCTCGACGCCGCGACCTTCCGCACGGTGACGCTCGAGCGCGCCTTCCAGGCCCGCATCGGCGGCGGCTGCCAGGTGGCCTTCGCGGCGCACGCGACCGACGACACGCTGCACTTCTTCCACGAGCGCACGGGCATCCGCCGCTTCGCGCTCGCCCCCGCCGACTTCGACGCGCCGGAGGCCACGGCCGCCCGCATCCTCGGGGAGATGGGATTCGCATGAGCGCCTCGCCCTCCGCCCCCCTGTCCGGACGCCGCATCGTCGTCACCCGCCCGCGCGAGCAGGCGGGCGACTGGCGCGCGCGCCTCGAGCGCCTCGGCGCGTCGGTCGTCGAGCTGCCGCTGATCCAGGTGACGAAGCACTACGACAAGACGACGCTCGTCGAGGCGTTCGCCGAGCTCACCCAGTACGAGTGGCTGATCTTCACCAGCGCGAACGGGGCGCGGTTCTTCTTCGAGGAGTTCCACAAGGGCTTCGACGACATCCGCTGCCTCGGGCTCGTGCGCATCGCCTGCGTGGGCGAGGCCACGGCGGACGTCGTGCGCGGCCAGCATCTCCGCGTGGAGCTGCAACCGAAGAAGGCCAACGCCGAGGAGCTGGCGCAGGCCCTCCTCGAGCGCGAGTCGCTCGACAGCGCGAAGGTCCTCGTCGTCACCGGCAACCTCAACCGCGAGGTCCTCGTCGACCGGCTGCACGACGCCCGGGCCATCGTGGATCGGCTGCCCATCTACCGCACGGAGGAGACCGACCTCGCGGCCGACCCGGTGGCGGGCGACTTCCGCGAGAAGGGCGCCGACGCGATCCTCTTCGCCAGCCCCTCGGCCGCGCAGTCGTTCTTCGACCAGGCCGCCGCCCTCAAGCTCGGACCGCGCGCCCGGCGTCCGCTCGCGGGCAGCATCGGCTCCACCACCACGGCGGCGATGAAGCAGCTCGGGCTGCCCGTGGATTTCGAGGCCGCGAGCCCGGACCTGGACTCGCTCGTGGCCGCCCTGCTGGCCAAGCTCTCCTGAGATGAAAGTCCTGTTCCTCGACCTCAAGCCCCAGCACCAGGCGATCCGCGCCGAGGTGCTGCAGGCGCTCGCCGCGACCTACGACGCCACCCGGTTCTGCCTCGGACAGGATGTGGAGGACTTCGAGCGGAACTTCAGCGACGTCCTCGGCCACGCCCGCACGCTCGGCATGAACAGCGGCACCTCGCCCCTGCACGTGGCGTCGATCTGCGGCGGATTCGGACCGGGCGACGAGGTCATCACCACGCCGTTCACCTTCGCCTCGAGCTGCTGGGGCATCAGCTACGTCGGCGCGACTCCGGTGTTCGTGGACATCGACCCGGACACCTGGTGCCTCAGCCCGGAGGCCGTCGCCCGGGCGGTCACGCCGCGCACGAAGGGCATCGTGGTCGTCCACATCTTCGGCCAGCCGGCGCGGATGGATGAGATCATGGCCATCGCGGAGAGGCACAAGCTCTTCGTCGTCGAGGACTGCGCGCAAGCGGTCGGCGCCCGCTACAAGGACCGTCCCGTGGGGGCCATCGGCGACTGCGGCACCTTCAGCTTCTACCCGACGAAGAACCTCGGCGCCTGCGGCGAGGGCGGCGCGTTCGTGTCGAGGCACGCCGCCGTGATGGACAAGGCCCAGCTCCTGCGCGTGCACGGCTCCCCCAAGCGGTACCTGCACACGGAGGTCGGCTTCAACTTCCGCATGGACGGCTTCCAGGGGGCCGTCCTCAACATCAAGCTGAAGCGCCTCGCGGGCTACACCGCGCGCCGCCGCGAGATCGCCGCGCGGTACCGCGCGGGCATCCGCCACCCCGAGGTCACGCTGCCCGTCGTGCCCGCCTACGGCGAGAGCGTCTGGCACCAGTTCACGATCCTGCACCCGCGGCGCGACGCCCTGCGCGCGCACCTGGAGCGGCAGGGGGTCGGCACCGACATCATCTACCCGGGACCGATGCACCTGCAGCCCTGCTACGCCGCGCTCGGCTACCGGCCGGGCTCGCTGCCCGTCGCCGAGCGGACCAGCGCGACCTGCGTGAGCCTGCCGATCTTCCCCGAGCTGACCGACGAGCAGGTGGCGCACGTCATCGCGGCGGTGAACTCCTTCTCCGGCTGAGGGCCCCGCGATGGTCAACGGCATCACGCTCAAGGTCTGCGGCCTCACCTCGGTGAACGACGCGGTCGCGGCGGCGGGCATCGGCGCCGACTACCTCGGCTTCATCTTCCATCCCGACTCCCCGCGCCACGTCGGCGAGGCGAAGTACCGACGCATGGCCCCGCAGCTGCCGGCCGGCCGCAAGGTCGCCGTCTGCGTCGCGCCGGCCCCCGCCGAGCTGGCCAAGCTGGCCGCGCTGGGTTTCGACGCCTTCCAGGTCCACTTCGACGCGGCGACGCCGACCGCGGCGGTCGGCGCGTGGGCCGAGACGGTCGGCGTGTCCCGGCTCTGGCTCGCGCCGCGGCTCCGGCCGGAGGAGGACGTGCGGGCCGAGTGGCTGCCGTTCGCGGGCACGTTCCTGCTCGATACGTTCCGGGCCGACAAGTTCGGCGGGACGGGCCAGACGGGCGACTGGGCGAAGTACCGGCGGCACGCCGAGGTTCACGCCGACAAGACCTGGATCCTCGCCGGCGGGCTGAACGCGGACAACCTCGCCGCCGCGCTGGCGGCGACGGGCGCGCTCTTCGTGGACGTCAATTCGGGCGTCGAATCCGCCCCGGGCGTGAAGAGCCAGGAAAAACTCTTCGCCCTCTGGCGCGCACTCGAGCGGACCTGAGAGGCGCCAATCCCAGGGTGGGGGAACACTGATGCTCCGCCTACCGGCTGCGCTTCGGAGTCCCCTCCGCCTAATCGGCTCCGGATCGGGCTCTGGTGCGCGGCTGATCGCCGCGAAGGTGAGGTTCTCAGAGTGAAGTCTCCTAGCCGGCGATCAGCCGGCCCCTGAAGCCCCCCGCGGAGCCGATCAGGCGGAGCCGCACGCCCTCGCATCGCCGTGAGGCGAGGCCATGAGTGTTTCCTTTCCTCCGAGGGATTGAGGCGTGCCTCAGAATCCCGGCATCCCGCCCGGCATGCCGCCGCGGCCGCGCATGGCCTCCATCTGGCGCATGAGCTTCTTCTGGTTCCCGCCCTTCATCATCTTCATGAGCTTCTGCATCTGCTCGAACTGCTTCATGAGCTGGTTGACCTCGAGCACCTTGACGCCGGCGCCGTTGGCGATGCGGACGCGGCGGCTGCCGTTGAGGAGCTGCGGCTTGCGGCGCTCCTGCGGGGTCATGGAAAGGATGATGGCCTCGGTGCGCTTCATCTGCCGGTCGGCGTCGCCGGGCAGCTCCACGCCGCTCATGCCGGGCATCATGCCCATGATGGACTGCATCGAGCCCATCTTCTTCACCTGCTGCATCTGGGCGAGGAAGTCCTCGAGGTTGAAGTCCGCCTTGCGCAGCTTCTCCGCCATGCGCTCGGCCTCCTTCTGGTCGATCGTCTCCTGGGCCTTCTCGACGAGCGAGACGACGTCGCCCATGCCGAGGATGCGCGAGGCGAGGCGGTCGGGATGGAAGACCTCGAAGTCGCCCGCCTTCTCGCCCGTGCCCACGAACTTGATGGGGACGCCGGTGACGGACTTGATCGACAGCGCCGCGCCGCCGCGGGCGTCGCCGTCCATCTTCGTCAGGATGAGGCCGGTGAGCTGCAGCGCGTCGTGGAAGGCCTTGGCGACGTTGACCGCCTCCTGGCCGAGGGCGCCGTCGGCGACGAGGATGACCTCGTCGGGCCGCACCCGCTCGCGCAGGCGCTTCACCTCCGCGATGAGGTCGAGGTCGATCTGGAGGCGTCCGGCCGTGTCGAAGAGCACGACGTCCGCGTTCGCCGCCGCCGCGGCCTCGAGTCCGGCCGCGCCGATCGCCGTCACGTCCTTCGAGACGCGGTCGCCATGGAAGCCCAGCTCCTCCTGCTTCGCGAGGATCTCGAGCTGGTCGATGGCGGCCGGGCGGTGGACGTCGCAGGCCACGACGAAGGGGCGGGACCCCTTCTTCTTGAGCAATCGGCCGAGCTTGGCGGTCGAGGTCGTCTTGCCGGAGCCGTGGAGACCGACCATCAGGACGCGCAGCGGCCGGGTCGCGGCCAGCTCGGTCGTTCCCTCGCCGAGCAGCTTGACCAGCTCGTCGTGGATGACCTTCACGATCATCTGGCCGGGGGTGACGGACTTGAGCACCTCCTGGCCGACGCACTGCTGCTGGACGCGTTCGATGAACTCGCGCGCGACCTTGAAATGGACGTCGGCGGCGAGCAGGGCGGCGCGCACCTCCTTGAGGGCGTCCGCCATGTTCTCCTCGGTCAGCTTGCCGGCGCCGCGCAGGTGGCGCAGCGCGCCGGTCAGTTTCTCGGTGAGGCTCTCGAACATGGGAAGGCCGGACCGTAGGCGCGGCCGGCCGGGCGGCAAGGAGAACTCTCGCTTGCCAGCCGGGGCCGCGCCGGGGAGGGTGGCCCGATGCAGCCGTCCTCCCGTACCGTCGCCATCGTCGGCCGCCCCAACGTGGGCAAGAGCCGGCTCTTCAACCGCCTGGCGCGGCGGCGCATCTCCATCGTCCACGACCAGCCGGGCGTGACCCGCGACGTCGTCTCGGCCGAGGTCAAGGACGGCGGCTACATCCTCCTCGATACCGGCGGCCTCGGGCTGCAGGACGCCACGACCCCGAAGAAGCTGATCCAGGCGTCGGAGGCGCAGGTGGACTTCGCCATCGGCGCGGCCGCTGTCATCCTCTTCGTCGTGGACGCCCGAGAGGGCCTGACGGCGCTCGACGAGCGCGTCGCCCAGCGCCTCCGCCGCAGCCGCAAGGCCGTCGTCCTCGTCGCCAACAAGGCCGACCACGGCCCGGACAAGGTCGGCACCGCGGGCGACCTCTACCGCCTCGGCTTCGGCGACCCGGTCTTCATCTCGGCCGAGCACGGCAACGGCGAGGCCGAGCTGCGCACCGCGGTGCTGGCCAAGCTGCCGCCCGACACGCCGGAGGCCGAGGCCGCCCGCGATGGACGCCTGACGCTCTGCTTCGTCGGCCGGCCGAACGTCGGCAAGTCCTCCCTCAGCAACCGCCTGCTCAAGAGCGACCGGCTCATCGTCTCCGAGATCCCCGGCACGACGCGCGACTCGGTCGAGATCGCCTTCGACTACCGCGCCCGCGACGGCCGGCTCTGGCCCTTCCGCCTGATCGACACGGCGGGCATCCGCCCGGCGACGAAGCTGTCGTCCTCGGTCGAGTACTTCTCCCGCGTCCGCTCCATCGACGCCATCCATCAAGCCGACGTCGTGTACATGGTCCTCGACGCCAGCGAGGGCGTCACGCAGCAGGACAAGGCGATCGCGGGCGAGGTCGTGTCCGCCGGCCGGCCGATCGTCGTGGTGGTGAACAAGTGGGACCTCGTCTACGCCGCGCTCCGCCGCGGCGAGCTCAAGCAGTTCAAGGACGAGCGCGACTTCCGCGAGAAGTTCGAGAAGGCCCTCTACGACCGCCTCTTCTTCACCCCGGGCGCGCCGGTGATGTTCGTCTCGGCCCTGACCGGCCACGACATCGAGCGCATGCTCAAGGCCGCGCGCGCGCTCGACGAGCGGCTCGGGCGCAAGATCCCGACCGGCAAGCTCAACGCCGCCATCGTCGCGCTCACCGACCGCAATCCCCCGCCGTCCGTCGGCGGCCAGCGCTTCCGCGCCTACTACGCCACACAGACCGGTAACCGGCCGTTCCGCATCAAGGTGTTCTGCAACCGCGAGGAGAAGCTCACCGAGAGCTACCGCCGGTATCTTGAGGGCGGGCTCGTGGACGAGTTCGGTCTCGACGGCTGCCCGATCCACTTCGACCTCGTGGGCAAGAAGAAGGTCTCGATCGACGAGCGCCTCGGCCGCCGCGGCGCCCGCCGGCCGGCGGCGGGCAAGGACGGGGGCGACGAGCCGGAGTTCGACCCGGCGCAGCTCGACGACTGACGGCGGGGCGCGCGCATGCTGCGGATCGTCTTCATGGGTTCCGACGCCATCGCGCTGCCGGCGCTGGACTGGCTGGTCGGCGAAGGCGGCGTCGAGGTCGCCGCGGTCTTCACCCAGCCGGACCGCCCGGCCGGACGCGGCCAGCGCGTCGAGCCCAA
The DNA here is from genome assembly GCA_964460895.1 of uncultured Opitutaceae bacterium. Lineage (GTDB taxonomy): Bacteria > Verrucomicrobiota > Verrucomicrobiia > Opitutales > Opitutaceae > Didemnitutus. Next base: position 66,547 of record CAYWTK010000002.1, on the reverse strand, counting down.
TGCGATCAAGCGCTGGGCGCGCGCGCGCGGCCTGCCGGTCCACCAGCCGGAGCGGCTGCGCGAGCCCGAGCTGGCGACGCTCGCCGCGGCCGCGCCCGACGCGGTGCTCGTGATGGCGTACGGCCACCTCCTGCGTCCCGCCTTCCTCGACCTGCCGCGCCTCGGCACGCTCAACCTCCACACGTCGCTGCTTCCGGCCTACCGCGGCGCCTCGCCGATCCAGACCGCGGTGGCGAGCGGCGAGCGCGAGACGGGCGTCACGCTCATGCGGCTCGTGCCCGAGCTCGACGCCGGGCCGGTGGCGGACGCCGAGCGCGTGCCGGTCGGTCCGCTCGACACGGCCGCCGACGTCGAGGCGCGGCTCGCCGCGGCCTGCGTGCCGCTGCTGCGGCGCGCCCTGCCGGCGCTGGCGGCCGGAGCGCTCGCGTTCCACGGCCAGGACCACGCGCGCGCGACCTTCTGCCGGCGGCTGACCAAGGAGGACGGCGCGCTCGACTTCGGACGGCCCGCCGCCGAGCTGGCCGCCCGCGTCAACGGCCTGCACCCTTGGCCCGGCTGCGCGACGACGTGGGACGGTCAGCCGCTCAAGGTCGGCCTGGCGGACGTGGCGGCGGACGTCGCGGCCGAGGCGGCGCCCGGCACCGTGGTGGGCGCGGACGCCGACGGCCTGCTCGTCGCCTGCGGAGGCGGCGTGCTGCGGCTGCGTCGGCTCCAGCGTCCGGGCGGTCGCCTGCTCGCGGCGGGCGAGTTCCTGCGCGGGTGCCCGATCCCGGCCGGCACGGTCCTGCCGTCGCGCCCGCTCGCGCCGCTCGTCGCCGCCGCGCCGTTCCCGCGCGCGCCGCGGCGCTAACGGGTCTTCGCTTGTTTTTGGAGCGGGAAGTTCCAATCTGCGCGCATGCGTACCTGGTTCCTCGCTGCCGGTCTCGCGCTCGCCGTCCCGGCCGCCGCGCAGCCCGCCAACAACACCGCCTTCGAGCTCGCCAGCCTGCGTGAGGACGTCCGCCTGCTGTCCCAGCGCGTGGGCGAGCTGAGCCTCGCCGTCGAGCAGCTGCAGCGGGAGAACGACTCCCTCCGTTCCCGGACGGCCCAGAGCTTCGTCACGGTCGAGCAGCTCAACCGCTCGCTGGCGGACCTGAACCGCACGGTGCAGGGCTCGCTCGGCGAGCAGCGCCGCGACATCCTCCAGCAGGTCGCCGGCCAGATCGAGCGCCTCGGGCGTCAGACCAACGCCGCGCTCGACGCGCTGGCCAAGAACCAGGCCACGCGGCCGGCGGTGCAGACGAACTTCTCCGAGGACTTCCCCAAGCAGGGCGTGAACTACACGGTCCAGGCGGGCGACACGCTCTCGACCATCGCGCAGAAGCACAACGCGCGCGTCGCGGACATCCAGAACGCGAACAAGATCTCGGACCCGACGCGCATCCGCGTCGGGCAGACCCTCTTCATCCCGCAGCGCTGACCCCCATGGCCAAGCCTTCCCCCTCCCGACTCGGCCGCGGCCTCGGCGCCCTCATCGCCAGCGGCACGCCGGCCAAACCGGCGGCCCCGACCGCCGCCCCGACCGCGGCGCCGGCCGCCCCGGCGGCGTCGGCCCCGGCGGGCCTGACCGGCTACCGCGAGGTGCCCGTCGGCGCGATCGATCCGAACCCGTACCAGCCGCGCAAGGAGATCGTCCCGGAGCAGCTCGCCGAGCTCGTCGACAGCATCCGCGCCGAAGGCCTGCTCCAGCCGATCGTCGTCCGCCCCGCCGGCGAGCGCTTCCAGCTGATCGCGGGCGAGCGCCGGTGGCGCGCGTTCCAGCAGCTGAAGCTGCCGTCGATTCCGGCGCGGGTGATGGCGTCGAGCGACGCCTCTTCGGCCACGCTCGCCCTGATCGAGAACCTCCAGCGCGCGGACCTCAACCCGATCGAGGAGGCCCACGGCTACGCCAGCCTGATCCGCGACTTCGACCTCACCCAGGACGCCGCGGCGCAGCGGGTGGGGAAGGGCCGTGCGACCGTCGCGAATTCCCTCCGCCTGCTCGCGCTCGACGCCGAGATCCAGGGCTACGTCGGCAAGGGCCTGCTCAGCGCCGGCCACGCCAAGGTGCTCCTCGGCGTCGACTCGGCCCCGGAGCGCACCGTGCTCGCGCGCCGCGCGCTCGAGGACGGCCTGAGCGTCCGCGCGCTCGAGCATCTCGTGCAGCACCACCGCGCCGGTGGCGGCCCCGGCAAGCGCCGCCGCGTGCCGGCCGCGGAGGCCACCGCGCTGGCCGACGTGGAGAAGCGCCTGACCTCCCACCTCGGCGCCCGGACGACGCTGCGGCACTCGCCCAAGGCGGGCCGCATCATCGTCGAGTACCGCGGCAACGACGACCTCGCGCGCGTCGTCGGCCGGATGGGATTGACGCTCTGAGGTTCCGGGCGGGCCTGTCCCGACCGGACCACCGCGCCGAAACCGCCGCCGGTCCGGACCCGACGGGTCCGGCTCCCGCGAACGGTTGCAGGAGGGTCAGCGCTTCTTCTCGGCGAGCCCCGGGACCGCGGCGGTCGCGGCGGCGCGCTTGAAGAGTTCGCGCATCGCCCCGCCGGCGGCGTCCTCGTAGGCGTCGGCCACCGCGTAGTCGCGGGCCAAGCCGAAGCGTCCGCTCGAGGCGATCCAGGAGAGGTCGGAGTACGACACGAGGCCCAGCTCGTGCTCCTTGCCGCCGGCGACGAGCGTCGCGGTCAGCGTGCACTCGGCGTTGCCGGTGCGGGAGATCCGCCATTCGTGCAGGCGGACCGTGAGCAGCGGGATGTCGGGCTTGGGCGCGTCGGGTCGGCCGACCATGCCGATGTTCCCCGCGTAGCCGCGGCGACGGAAGCTGTCGGCGAGGACGCGGCCGAGCGCGTCGGCGATGTCGTCCATCAGGAAAGGCTGCCACGACGGCGGGACGTCGACCTGCACCTGGAGGTCCACGGGCTTGGCCGGAGCCTTGGCGGCGGCGGACAGGGGGAGGACGGCGGGGAGGAACAGGGCGGCGAGGAGGAGCGCGCCCGGAAGGCGGAGGCGGGAGGCATGCATGGACGGAACGGGTGGGAGCCTCGTCGGACACGAAGCCGCGGCGGAGGTGCCATCGGCCGCGCGGGGACCAGAACTTGGGTTGACAAAGCGGGGGGCGGTCCGTTGGTTCCGGCGCTTCATGAACCTGCTCATCGGCATCTTCACTTTCCTCCTGATCCTGGTGTCCCTGTTCCTCGTCCTCGTGGTCCTCATGCAGAAGGCCAAGTCGGACGGCGCCGTGGCCGCCCTCGGCAGCAGCGGGATGGAGTCCACCTTCGGTGCCGAGACCGGCAACGTCCTGAGCAAGGCGACGATCAACGCGTCCATCCTGTTCTTCGTCATCAGCTTCGGTCTCTACCTTGGCCACGTCTACCAGGCGAAGCACAAGGAGGCGGCGGACAGCAAGCTGCCCACGGTGACGGCCCCCGCGGCCACGACCGCGCCGGCGGCCCCGGCTTCGGCTCCCAGTGAGCCCAAGAAGTAAGGCCCTTCTCGACCCGGTCCGCCGGGTCTTTTTCTTGGCGGCCCTGTTGACCGCCGCCGTCGGTCTCGGCCGCGAGGCGTCGCGTCCCGCCCCGAAGTTCCTCGAGTCGAATCCCGACCAGGCCGAAGGCGCGCGCGTGCTCGGGGGCTTCCGCGAGGCGGGCATCGCGGGCGACTACTGGCTGCAGTTCGAGCTCCGCGTGATGCCCCGGCGCGGACCGGAGCGCACGCTGCGCGGCGAGATCCTCGGCCAGCCCGGACTGGCCGGCCCCCAGACGCGCCTGCAGGTCGCGGCGCCCGGAGCGCCCGAACTGCGCTACCTCCTGCACGGCGGCTCGCGTCCGCAGGCCTGGCGCCAGGAGGCGGACGCCTCCCTCCGCTCGCTCGACGCGGCGGAATGGCTCGAGCCGCTGGCGGGCACGGACCTGACGGTGTTCGACCTGCAGATGCCGTTCCTGCGGTGGACCGACTTCGTCTTCGAGGGCGTGGCGAACGTGCGCGGGCGTCCGGCCCACGCGTTCCTGCTCTATCCCCCGGCCGATTTCGCCCCCGCGACGCCCGCCCGGCCTGCGCCGGCGGCGGTCCGCGTGTACCTCGACACGCAGTTCTCGGCCCCGACGCAGGCGGAGTGGGTCGGGCCGGACGGACGCGTGCTGAAGTCCGTGACGGTGCTCGACCTCAAGAAGGCCGGCGAGCAGTGGCTCGTGAAGTCGATCGACCTGCGGAATCCGGTCACGCGCGACAAGACCCGCTTCCAGGTCACGGCGGCCGCGCTCGACCTCGACTGGCCGGAACTCGCGTTCCAGCCCGAGGGCCTGGCGTCTCCATCGCCGACGGTGCCGGAAGACCGGATCCGCCGGTTCTAGTCCATGGCTTCCCCCCGAAAATCGAAGGCTCGCCCGGCGCAAGCCCCGCGTCCGCTCGTTCCGGAGGTGCGCCGCGCCGCGGAGCCGGGGATCGAGGCCGCCCCCGCGCCGCGGAAGCGCGCCACCGCCGCGGCGCCGCTTGTCGCCGCGGAGCCCGCGGCCGGCGAGACCGCCGCGCCGGCACCCGCGGTCGCGAACGCGCTCGACCGACCGTTCCCGCTCACGCTGGAGGCGGACTTCCTGGAGCGCCTCACCGAACGGGTGGAGGACGGACACGCGAAGTCGGTCAGCGCGGTGATCCGGCAGGCGCTGGAGGAATTCGATTCGGCCCTCGTCCCCTTGGCGCCCCCGGCGCCGGTCACGATCTCGGTCCGGCTGCCGGCTCCGGTGCGCGAGTCCCTGCGGGAACTCGCGCGTCTGCGTCAGACGAGCATCGGCCAGCTCGTCCGCCTGGCGGTCGAGGACCACCTGCGGCGCCGGTCGTCCGGCGGAACGGCGCGCCCGAAGCGCCCGGCCCGCGCGCCGCTGCCGACCGCCGTGGCTCCGACCCCGCAGCGTTCGACCGCGGCGCCGGCGCCGCGGAAGTCCGTCCCCGCGGCCGCCGCGCCGCGCGACCGGCCGAATCCGCCCGCGAAGCGGAAGCCGCCGCCCGCACCGAAGCCCCGCCGGCGGTAGCGCGCCTGCGCCGCGGTGCTCGTCCGTCCGGCGCGCGCTGGACGCGCGGCGGACTTGCATTCGCCGAGGGCCGACCCTTATGTCCCGCGGCGTATGAGCCAACCGCCCCCGCTTTCCGTCTGGGCCCAGAACGTCGCGCCGTCGCCGACCCTCGCGATCGACGCCAAGGCGAAGGCGATGAAGGCGGCCGGCGAGGACGTCTGCGGCTTCGCGGCGGGCGAGCCGGACTTCGACACGCCGGACTTCATCAAGGACGCCGCCATCGCGGCGCTGAAGGGCGGCAAGACGAAGTACGCCCCCACGCCGGGCATCGACGACCTCCGGGCGGCCGTCGCCGCGAGCTACGCGGAGACGTACGGCTACCGGATCGCGCCGACGCAGGTCGTGGTCAGCCCGGGCGGCAAGTTCTCCTGCTACCTCGCGATCCTCGCGGTGACGAATCCCGGCGACGAGGTCATCGTGCCCGCGCCCTACTGGGTCAGCTACCCGGAGATGGTGAAGCTGGCCGGCGGCCGGCCGGTGTACGTGAACTGCGACGACCGCTCCGGCTTCAAGCTCACGCCCGCGCAGCTCGAGGCCGCCGTCACGCCGCGCACGCGGCTCGTCGTCCTCTGCAGCCCGTCCAACCCGACCGGCGCCGTGTACACCCGCGCGGAGCTGGAGGCCCTCGCGGAGGTCTGCGTCCGCCACAACCTCTACGTCCTCTCGGACGAGATGTACGAGCGCCTGATCTACGACGGGGGCAGCCCCGTCTGCTTCGCCACGCTCGGCGCCGAGGTCGAGCGCCGCACCATCACCGTCGCGGGCTTCTCGAAGACCTACTCGATGACCGGCTGGCGCCTCGGCACGCTCGTGGCGCCCGCGCCGATCGCGAAGGCCTGCGCGGAGCTGCAGAGCCAGATGTCGTCCAACGCCACCACCTTCGCCCAGTACGGCGCGCTCGCCGCGCTGAAGGAGAAGGCCAAGGCCGAGGCCGCGCTCGCGGAGATGAAGGTCGCGTTCGACCGCCGCCGCCGCTTCCTCCACGCCGAGCTCAACCGCATCCCGGGCATCACGTGCCTGCTGCCGGGCGGCGCCTTCTACGTCTTCCCGAACATCTCGAGCTTCGGGCTCAAGGACACGGAGTTCTGCACGCGCCTGCTGGAACAGGAGAAGGTCGCGGCCGTCCCCGGCTCGGCCTTCGGCCTCGAGGGCTACCTGCGGCTCAGCTACGCGACGTCCGACGACACCATCCGCACCGGCGTCGAGCGGCTCGCGCGCTTCTGCGCCGGGCTCCGGCGTTGACCCTCCCCGCGGCGTTCGCCGCGCGTCCCCTCGGCTTGGCGGCGCAGCACGCCCCCCGCCGTCACAGGCCGGCCAGCAGCTCCGCGGCGACGCCGTAGCGGAGGTTGTGGAACGAGTGCCGGAAGGCGGGAAACTCCGCCTCCTCCGCGATGGCGAGCAGCGTCGCGAGCGCGGTGGGGAAGACGTCGGCCCGCGCCGCCGGCAGGCCCGCGACCTCGCGGCGCGCGGCGAGGGGCAGGGCGGCGAGGCGGTCGAGCGTGGCGCGCAGCTGGTCCGTCGTGACGAGCGCCGGGGTGTCCTCCGCCCGCTGCCCCGTGCGCGCGCCGAGCACCGCGCGGAGCGTGCTCACCGTGCCGCCGGTCGCGACCGCGGTGGGGGCGGGGAGGTTGAAGCGGAACCCGGCCCGCGTGAGCTCGATCTGCGTGTGCCGCATGATCGCGTCGCGCGCCGCGTCCCCGAACGGAGCCGCGGGATCCGGCACGAACCGCTCCGTCAGCCGCACGCAGCCGAGCGGCAGGCTGAGCGCCTGCTCCAGCTGGCGCTCGCGGAACGCGAGGCACTCGAGGCTCCCGCCGCCGAGGTCGAAGACGTAGAAGTGGCGCAGGTCGCCGAGCGCCGGGTCGTACCGGAGCCCGCGCCCGATGGCCCGGGCCTCCTCCGTGCCCGTGAGGATGCGGACGGCGAAGCCCGTCGCCGCCTGCAGCCGCGCGCAGAACTCGGCGCCGTTGGCGGCGTCGCGGACCGCGCTCGTCGCGACCAGCGCCGCGGCGAGCGGCGCGTGGGGACGGGCGAGGGCGAGGAGCTCCTGGACCGCGGCGAGGCCGCGCGCCATGCCCTCGGCGGAGAGTCGCGGCGCGGGTCCGCCGATGCCCGCGCTGATGCGGGCGTCGAGCGACTTGGACAGCACGCTCCGCAGCCCGCCGTTCCCGTCCGGCGCGGCGACGAGGAGCTTGATCGAGTTGCTGCCGATGTCGACGACGGCGACGCAGGGGAGGGACATGGTCAGGGGGCGCGGAGGACGCGGAACAGGGTGATGCCGACGAAGAGCAGCGCGTTCAGGCCGAAGACTCCCCAGACGCCCCAGCCGAGCAGCCGCAGCGACGCGAGGGAGGCCAGCACCGACAGCCCCGCCCACAGGAGGCCGGGCGCCCGTTCCAGCCGCCCGGCCCGGTAGTACACGACCGCGAAGACGCCGACGACCAGGGCCTCGACCAGCATGGCTCAGGGCACGAAGTCGCGCGGGGCGACGAGGACGACGAACTCGCCCTTCAGGCTCGTGCGGGCGAGGCGCTCCCGCACGTCTCCCGCCAGTCCCACGAGGAAGGTCTCGTGGACCTTGGTGACCTCCTTGGCGATGCAGACGACGCGGTCGGGACCGAGGACCTCGACGATCTCGTCGGCGAACTTGTCGATCCGGTGGCAGCTCTCGTAGAGCGCGAGGGTGTAGGGGAAATCGACGTGCTTCTGGAGGAAGGCGACGCGGGCCGACGACTTGGGCGGCAGGAACCCGGCGAAGAGGAAGCCGTTGGTGGGGAGTCCCGAGGCGCTGAGCACCGCGAGCAGGGCGCTCGGGCCGGGCACCGGCACGACGGGCAGGCGCCGGCGCCGGCAGGCCCGCACGAGGCGGAAGCCCGGGTCGCTGAGGCCGGGCGTGCCGGCGTCGGAGACGACGGCGACCGACTTGCCGAGACCGACGAGGTCGGCGAGCCGCTCGGCCGCCTCCGTCTCGTTGTGCTCGTGGTAGGGGACGAGCTCCTTCGCGAGGCCGAGCCGGTGGAGCAGGTGGCCGGTCGTGCGGGTGTCCTCGCAGGCGACGACGTCCACGCCGCCGAGGATGCTGCGGGCCCGCTCCGTCAGGTCGGCCAGGTTGCCGATGGGCGTGGCCACCACATAGAGATGGCCGGGCTGCGGCCGGAGCGAGGAATTCTCAGCCGGCGCAGTCATGGGAGGGACCGCGGGTCAGGCGCGTCAGTTGCCCATGCCGGGGATGCGGCCTTCCCAGTCGGCCGGACGGCTCCACGGGATCGAGGAGTCCTGTTTCGGCGACGTGCAGCCGGAGAGGCCGGCGAGGGCGAGGCACCCCAGGGCGAGGGCGAGGAGGATGCGGCGGAGCGAAGGCATGTCTAGGGGCTGAATACGGCAATCGGGGACATCTGCAACAGCCGTTTGTGCCGCTCAACGGGCCGCGTAGCGGGACTCCCACCACGGACGGCGGGCCTGGCGCACGACCCCGCCGGCCGGGTTGGCCGCGAGGTGCTCGAGGACCTTGAAGACGTGCTCCGTGCGGGCGGACTCGCCGACGGCGGCCGCCAGCTCCTCCGCCGTGAACGCCCGGCCCGGGGCGGCGCGGAGGGCGTCGAGCAGGCGCGCCCGGAGCGCGATGACCGCGCCCGCGGCCTTCTTGCCCGCTTCGACGCCCGGCTGGTGGTAGGCGTTGATGCCCACGAGGGACGCGTAGAGGCCGACGGCCCGCTCGTAGAGGGCGATGAGCAGGCCGAGCGACCGGGGTGAGACGTCGGCGACCGTGAGCGTGACGGAATGCCGGCCCTTCTCCGCCAGCGCGTCGCGCGTGCCGAGGAGGAAGCCCTGCAGGTAGTCGCCGCTGGTGACCCCGCCGGCCTCGACCTCGAGCGAGTCGCCGGTCCGGTCCTTGAGGACCTCGATGAAGGTCACGAAGAAGTTGTCCACGCCTTCGCGCAGCTGCTGGACGTAGGCGTGCTGGTCGGTGGAACCCTTGTTGCCGTAGACGGCGATGCCCTGGTTGACCACGTTGCCCGCCAGGTCGAGCTCCTTGCCGAGGGACTCCATGACCAGCTGCTGGAGGTAGCGCGAGAAGAGCAGCAGGCGGTCCTTGTAGGGGAGGACGACCATGTCCTTCGCGCCGCGGCCGTCGGTCGCCCAGTACCACATGAGCGCGAGGAGCGCGGCGGGATTGTCGCGGACCTTGGGCTGCCGGGTGAGCTCGTCCATCGCCGCCGCGCCGGCGAGCAACGCGTCGATCTTGATGCCCTGCAGCGCCGCGGGCAGGAGCCCGACCGCGCTGAGTTCGGAGGTCCGTCCGCCGACCCAGTCCCACATGGGGAACCGGGCCAGCCAGCCCTCGCGCTGCGCGTGGCGGTCGAGCGCCGAGCCCTCGCCGGTGACGGCGACGAAGTGGCGGGCGGGGTCGAGCCCCGCGGCGCGGAACGCGGCCGCCGCCTCGAGCATGCCGTTGCGCGTCTCGACCGTGCCGCCGGACTTCGAGATCACGACCACGAGCGTGCGCTTCAGGCGCGGGCCGAGCGCGGCGAGCACGTAGTCCATGCCGTCGGGGTCGGTGTTGTCGAAGAACGACACCTGCATCCGGTCCCGGCGTCCGCCCGGGCGGCCGAGGGCGTGGTGCACGAGCTGCGGACCGAGCGCCGAGCCGCCGATGCCGATGACGAGCAGGTCCTTGAACTTGCCGCCCGCCGGCGGGGCGATGTCGCCGGCGTGGACGGCGGCGGCGAACTCCTTCACGGACTCGACCGTCCGCGTGATGGCGTCGCGGATCTCCGGGGTCGGCGCGAGCTCCGGGGCCCGCAGCCAGTAGTGGCCGACCATCCGCTTCTCATCGGGATTGGCGATCGCGCCGCGCTCGAGCTCCGCCATGGCCGCGAGCGCCGACGCGACGCGTGGGCCCATGGTTTCGAGGTAGCCGTCCGGGAACGGCATCCGGCTGATGTCGAGGCCGAAGCCGAGCTTCGGCGAGTGGAGGTAGAGCGACTTGAAGCGTTCCCAGCTCATGCGCGTCCACGCTACGGCGGGCCCGCCGCGGGGCTAGCCCCAAAACCGTCATGCCGCCCGGCGGCGGAGGGCTTTTCGGGATTGTCACGCCCCGGACCCCGACCCTCACTGGAGCCGCCCATGGCCTTCGACCTCAAGCGTGTGCTCCACGTCATGCTGTTCGCCTCGAACGGCCCGCTCTCGGTGAAAGACATCCAGTCCGTCTTCGCGCGGTTCCACGAGCAGGCGACGAACCTCCCGCTGACGACCGTGCCGGAGGGGGAGCCCGCGCCGGCGGAGGGCGAGACGCCGCCGGCGCCCGAGTCCGAGCCGGCCGAGGCGGTGGTGCCGGCGGTCGAGGAGGACGACAGCTACCGCGACGTGCCCGCGCTGGTGACGGCCGCGCAGATCCGCGAGGCGATGGACGCGATCTCGCTCGAGCTGCAGGCCGCCGACCGCGAGGTCGTGCTGGTCGAGGGACACGCGGGCTGGCGCCTCGTGACCCACCCGCGCTACGCGCGCTGGGTGCGCCTGCTGCGCAACGAGCCGCCGCCGGTCCGCCTGACGCCCTCGGCGATCGAGACGCTCGCGGTCATCGCCTACCGCCAGCCGGCGACGCGGGCCGAGATCGAGCAGATTCGCGGCGTGTCGGCGGAGGCCGGCCTGACGAAGCTCCTCGAACGCGACCTCATCTACGTCGTCGGCCGCGCGGACCTTCCCGGACGTCCCATCCAGTACGGCACGACCGACGCCTTCCTCGAGTTCGTGGGCATCAAGTCCCTCGACGAACTGCCGGCTTCCGACGTCCTTTCCCCGCGTCAGATCGACGCCTGGCTCCAGAGCGCCAACCAGCCCCGGGCGGCGAGCGATGCCGACATGGGGCTCGACGAGACCGAGCCGGACCAGCTGACGCTCGACCAGGCCGCGGCCGCCACGGCGGCGAAGGGCGACGAGCCGGCGGCGAAGCCGGCCGAGCCCGCTTCCTAAGCGCTTCGGGCCGCGCCGCCCGTTCTCAGGGCCCAGGCTGCGCCGCCGGCGTCAGGCCATAGCGCAGCACGAACCACAGGCCGATGAGCGCTCCCAGGAGCGCGAAGGCCCCAAGGAAGACGACCCAGCAGCCGCGCTTGGCGCGCAACGGGGCATCCGCCGCATCCACCTGCGCCCGCGCGAGGGCCGCGCTCTCCTCCGGGCTCAACTCGGGCTCCGGATCGTCGACTGGGGTCGGGGAGGCGGGCGCGGGGGTCGAATCGGGGCGGGCCGGCCCTTGGGTCGCCGCGATTTCGGCGTCCAGCCAGCGCAGGTGCTCCTCGAGGAGGGCGCGCTGACGGCGGAGTTCTTGGAGCCGGTCCGACATGCCGCCGAGGGTGCGGCCGGCCCCGGTGGGGGCAAGCCGGGAGCCCGGGACGTCAGGAGACGAAAAAGGCGCACCGGAAGGGTGCGCCTGAAAAGGGGAGCGGACGATTGTCGCTCAGACCACGCTGATGCGGCGGTGCGCCTTGTCGAACTCGACGGTGCCGTCGCGGAGCGCGAACAGCGTCCAGTCGCGGCCGACGCCGACGCCCTTGCCGGGGTGGTACTTCGAGCCGCGCTGGCGGACGATGATGCCGCCGGCGAGGATCTTCTGGCCGCCGAACATCTTCACCCCAAGACGCTTGGAGTGGCTGTCGCGGCCGTTGCTGGAGGTTCCCTGACCTTTCTTGTGTGCCATGGCGGTGGTGCGTTAGGCGCTGATGGATTCGATCTTGATGACGGAGAGTTCCTGGCGGTGGCCCCGCTTGCGCTCGTAGCCCTTGCGCTTCTTCTTCTTGAACACCACGACCTTCTTGCCGCGCTTGTTCTCGAGGACCTTGGCCTTCACCGAGGCGCCCGCGAGGAACGGGGTGCCGACCTTGAAGTTCTCGCCTTCGCCGGCCGCGAGGACCTCCTTGATTTCGACCGTGGAACCGGCCTCGGTCTTGGGATAACGGTTCACCACGAGGATGTCGCCCTCGCTCACGGAGAACTGCTTCCCCTGTGTCTTGATAGTGGCTTTCATAAATTCAAAGGGGCGAAATAAGGGGGCCGCCCGGAGGGTGCGCAAGGATTTATTTCTTTCATCGGCGCGCGGAGACGTCCGGAACGTCGGGAAACGGCCTCCGGGAGCTTGCGGCGCCGCCTCCGAAGGGCCACTTCCGGGCCGTGGCGAAGGTGATTCCAACCGAGGCGTGGCATGGACGAGGCGCCGTCACGCTCGCCCGGGAACTGCTCGGCAAGGTGCTCGTCCGGGAGGGGGGCGGCGGCGCCCGGGCGGAGGCGGTCATCCTCGAGACCGAGGCCTACGTCGGACGGGCCGACCGCGCCAGCCACGCGAGCCGCGGCCTGACTCCGAGGACGGCCGTGATGTTCGGTCCCGGCGGGCATTGGTACGTGTACCTCTGCTACGGGGTCCACGAGATGCTCAATCTCGTCGTGGGGCCTCCTGGTTTTCCCGCCGCCGTGCTCATCCGGGCGGTGGACGGAGCCGTCGGTCCCGGTCGCTTGACCCGCCGCCTCGGAATCGACCGCGCCCTCAACGGCCGTCCGGCGTCGCCGCCCAGCGGCCTGCACCTCGAGGACCACGGCTGGCGGGCGCCGCGGTCCCGGGTCGTCGCCGGTCCGCGCGTGGGGGTGGACTACGCCGGGCCGGTCTGGGCCGCGAAGCCGTGGCGCTTCCGCGTGAGGCGCGAGGACCTGGTCCGCGGCTGAATCCGCGCCTCAGCCGGCCGGGGGGCCCTCGTGCTTCGTGAGCAGGAGCGAGGCCGTGCCGACCTTGAGCACGAGTTGCATCTTCACCGGCAGCCGGGTGCCGTCCTGGGCGATCCAGACCTTCACCTGACCGCCGCGCTTGAAGAGCCCCTTCGGTTCGGTCTCCATCCGCGGCACGAGGACGAGCGTCCGGAAGCGGCCGAGCGGCGTCCGGACCTCCTCGTAGCCCTCCGCGTGGATCGAAAGCGGGTAGAGGTCGCGGCCGAAGTGCACCAGCACGTCGCGCTTCTCGCCCGGGCGCAGGTTCCAGTCGCGGGTCTGCACCAGCGCGCTGATCAGGTCGATCGGGTCGCCGGCGGGGATCGGGAGGTCCACGCTGCGGCCCGGACGGCTGCGGTCGACATGGCGCGCGACGCGGGCCTCGTAGTCGAAGACCGTCTCCGAGTCCGTCGTGCGCCGGCCGTCGACCCCGCGCTCGCGGACGTGCAGGAGCCGCCCCGTCGCCAGGTCCACGAGACCCTCGGCCTGGTTGTCGAGTTCGTAGAGGCCGCGGACGACGCCGCGCGACGAGATGTCGGTCGACACCCGCAGCAGCGGCCGGCCCGCGTCGTCGCGAGCATCCCGCGCGGCGATCACGAGTTCCCCGGCGCCGGGGAAGATCGCGAAGCCGATCCGGTAGGTGAAGCTCTCGCCGGCGCGGAGCGCGGTGAACGGCGCGGCCGGGGCGGCCGTCGCGGTCGCGGCCGAAAGGGTGAGCAGCAGGAGGGGGCGAATCACGGGGTGTCTGGGAAAGCGACGGTGGCGAAAGGTGCGGCGGCGTCGACGCTAGACCGCGGCCGGGGGCGCGCCGGCGAGGCGGCGGCACGCGTCCAGCGTGTCGATCTCGGCCGGCGACTTGTCCGTGCGGATCCGCACGATCCGCGGGAAACGGAGCGCGTAGCCGCTGCCGTGGCGCGGGCTCGGTTGGATGCGGTCGAAGGCGACCTCCAGCACCACCTCGGGCTCCACTTCGCGCACGCGGCCGCGCACGGCGCGGGTCGCCGCGAGGAAGCGCTCCGTGAGGCCCGCGATCTCGGCGTCGGTCAGTCCGGTGTAGGCCTTGCCCACAGTGAGCAGCGCGCCGCTCGCCTCGTCGCGCACGGCGAACGTGTAGTCCGACAGGACCTCCCGCCGCTTCCCGTGGCCGTACTCCGCCGCCACGACGACCACGTCGAGCGTGGCGAGCGCCTGCTTGAGCTTCAGCCAGGCGAGTCCGCGCCGTCCCGGCGTGTAGGGGCTGGCGGGGTCCTTGGCCATGAGGCCCTCGTTGCCGCGCCCGCGGGCCCGGAGGAAGGCGGCCTCGATCTCCAGCTCCGTCCCGGCCCGGACCACCGGCGCGAGCCGCAGGTGCGCGTGGTCCGCGGGCACGAGGTGCTCGAGGTGCGCGCGCCGCTCCCGGAGGGAAAGGTCGAGGACGGCGTGGCCGTCCACCCAGAGAAGGTCGAAGAGCGAGAGCGTGACCGGGATCTCCGCGCCGAGGAAGAGGTCGTCGCCGCGTCGCCCCAGCCGGCGCTGCAGCTCCGCGAAGGGGAGCGCCCGGCCGTCGCGCCAGGCCAGCAGCTCGCCGTCGGCGACGAAATCGGCGGACAGCGAGCCCACGCCGTCGGCCAGTTCGGGAAACTGCGCCGTGAGGCGCCGGAGGTCGCGGGAGAACAGCTCCACGCGCCGCCCGACCTTGTGCACCTGGCAGCGGATGCCGTCGTACTTGTCCTCGAGCCACACCGGCGCGCCGAGCCGGGCGAGCACGGCCCCGGCCGTGGGCTCGGGGGAGGCGAGCATGCATTGGAGGGGACGCAGCGGCTCCAGCCGGATGTCGTCGAGCCGCCCCCGCCGCGCGGCGCGCAGGACCGCGCCGAGGTCGCCGCAGAGGAGGTGCGCGGCGCGGACGGCCTCCGGCGTGACGCCGGTCGCCTGCGCCACCGCCTCCTCGACGAGTCCCTCCTTGAGTCCGATGCGGAGGTCCCCGGTCGCGATGCGCAGGACGTGGCGGGCCTCCGCCGGTGCGAGGGCGGCGAAGAGCGCCTCGAGGAGCGCCAGTTTGCCGGCGGGCGACCGCTCCGCGGCGACGGCGTCGAGCCTCGAAGCGAAGTCGGCCAGGGCCAGGCCGGGACCCGCGCGGCCACGCGCCGAGAGGACGGCCTCGGCGGCGGCTCCCGAGTCGCGGAGGCGCGCGTGGACCTCCCGGAACTCGGCCTCCGTGGCGCCGGCCGCCGCGACGAGCGCGCGCCGGAGGAGCGACCAACCCGCGCCCAGCGTCCGCTCGTCCGCGGCGGGGAAGGCCCGGCCGGTGAAGTGCACCGCGGCCCGCGCGGCGTCGGCGTCGTCCAGCTCCCGGAGATACGCCTGCAGGACCGCGACCTTCTCGTTCCGACCGGGCGCGGCGCCGACGCGGTCCGCGGTCCGCCCCCAGCCGGCGACCGTGGCCGGGTCCGCCGGGGCGGCGGCCGCGGCCACGGCCGGCGCCGGGATGGCGGCGCGATCCGGCATCGCGACGGACACGGCGAGGTCGAGCTGGTTGTCCTGGCCGAGCGCCCACGCCTCGACGCCGCGCGCGCGCAGCGTCGCGGCGAATTCGCGCGCGAAGCCGTGGAGCGTGAACACCTGCTTGGGTCCCACGCGCTCGACGAAGGCGAGCAGGTCGGCGAAGTCGGCGTGGTCCGAGAGCGGAAACGCCGCGTCGCACTGGTAGCGGAAGCGCGCCCCGGGGTCCACCGCCCACCCGGTGACCATCGCCGTGCGCCGGTGCTCGATGCGGCGGAGGAAGATCGAGTTCGCCGCCTGCGGCGGGCACAGCACGACGTGGCCGCCGCAGGTGTACGGGTCGAAGGGGAGGTAGGGAGGAAAGGCGAGGCCCAGGCCCGCGCACACCTCCGTGAGGCGGTGCACCTCCGGATGCAGCATGACCGGCAGTCCCGCCCGGCCCAGCGCCTGCAGCAGCTCCTGGCTCTTGCCGAGGCTGTAGCCGAAGAGCACGGGCACGGCCTCGTCGTGCAGCGTCTGCTGGCAGAAGGCGACGATCTCCGCGACGACCTGCGCGGTCGGCGGGAAGAGGTAGCGGGGCAGGCCGAACGTGGTCTCCATCACGAGCGTGTCGGCCGCGGGGGTCGCGCAGGGCTCGGCGGACAGGCCCGGGCGCAGCTTGAAGTCGCCGGTGTAGAGCAGCGTGCCCGGCGGGCCCTCGGCGAGGAACTGCGCCGAGCCGAGGATGTGTCCCGCGGGCACGAGCCGCACCGTGCAGTCCGGCGTCAGCGCGTGGGGCGTGTCGAAGGGGAGGACGATCTCCTTCCGCGCGCCCGGCAGGCGGGCGCGGGTGAGGCGGGCCGTGCCCTCGGAGCAGAGGAACAGGTCGTGCGCCGCGACGTGGTCGAAGTGCGCGTGCGAGACGAACGACCGCGGCACCGGCTGGCGGGCGTCGAGCCACCAGCCGATCTGCGGCAGCCGCACCCCGTTCTCCAGGCGCACGTCCCAAGGCATGCGCGGACGGTAGGCGCCCGTCCCCGCCGGTCAAACGGCCGGGGCCGGCGGCGGAGCGAAATACTTGCGGCGCGCCAGGCGCCAGGCGGTGACCACGAAGGCCGTCAGCGGGACGGCGAGCAGCATGCCGAGCACGCCGCCGAGCGCCTGCCCCCAGAAGAACACCGCGAAGATGATCACGGCCGGGTGCAGCCCGGTCTGCGAGCCCATGATCCGCGGGGTGAGGAACCAGCCCTCGACCGCCTGCACGGCGGCGAAGACCCCGAGGACCACCGCCACCAGCGCGACGCCGCCGTCCTGCTGCAGGAGGGCGAGGGGCAGCGCGACGGCGAGGCCGAGGATGGAGCCGAGGTAGGGGACGACGTTGAGCAGGCCGATGAGCAGGCCGAGCGCGAGGCCGAAGCGCAGCCCGCCGAGCGTGAAGCCGATGGCGAGCAGCACGCCCATGATGAAGCCGATGAGCAGCTGGCCGCGGAAGAAGGCCACGAGGATGCCGAGGAACTCGCGCACGAGGAAGACGACGTCGGCGCGGACCTGCGGACGCAGGAAGGGCAGGTTCTCCTCCAGCCGGCGCCCCGGGTCGGTGTCGCCGGCGAGCAGGAAGAAGAACAGGTAGACCGGCACGATCGCGACCGAGGCGACGAAGGCGAAGAAGCCGAGCAGGCCCGAGCCGGCGCCCTTGAGCGACGGCGCGAGCGAGCCGAGCACGTCCTGCAGCTGCCGCGCCAGGGAGTCCGCGACCGACTGCACGTGCGGGTTCTCGAGGTACTTCCGCGCCACCGCGAGCCACTCCGGGAAATGGCCCTCGGCCCATGCGAGCAGCTTCTGCCAGAGCACCGGCAGGTAGGCGAAGAAGTCGATCACCTGCGAGACGACGGCCGGGGCCAGCGCGAGGAGGAGGCCGGCGGAGGCGAGCACGACCAGCCCGTAGAGCAGGATGACCGCCGCGAGCCGCCGTCCGCCGAGGGCGCGCTCGAGGCCGGCGACGACCGGCCGCAGGATGAGGGCGAGGATGCCCGCGGTGGCGAGCGGCCAGATCACGCCGGAGAAGGTCGAGACGACGAGCGCGAGCACGCGGAAGCCCGCGACGACGAGGGCGACGATGGCGCCCGCCGCGGCGAAGCCGAGGGCGGCGCCGACCAGACGACGCTGCGCGGGGCTCAGGAACGGGGGCGCGTCGGGCGACTCCATGCGGGCAGGAAACGGGCGGGGCCGCCGGGAGCGAGCCGAATCCTCGGGTCCGCCGTCCGTCGGCTGCTTCGACCGAAAGGGGGACTAGCGTTTCGCGGCGACCGGAAACGGCGCCCGCGTCTCGCCGCTGTGGTGCCGGAACAGCCAGCGGGCCATCGCCGGCAGGAGCACCATCGCGCCGAGCATGTTGAAGAGGAACATGAACGCGAGGAGGATGCCCATGTCCGCCTGGAACTTGAGGGCGGAGAAGGCCCACGAGCCCACGCCCACGGCCAGCGCGCCGCCGGTGAAGAAGACCGAGGTGCCCATGGTGGCGAAGGCCTCGTAGAGCGCCTCCTCGAAGTACTCGCCGGCGCGCAGCTTCTCGAGCAGCGTGCTGAAGAGGTAGATGCCGTAGTCCACGCCGATGCCCACGCCGAGGGCGACGACGGGCAGGGTGGACGTCTTGAGGCCGATCTCGAGGTGCACCATCAGCGCGTAGCCGAGGTAGGAGACGATGATCAGCGGCGTGACGATGCAGACCGTCGCGCGCCACGAGCGGAAGGAGAGGAGGCAGAGCGCGATGGTGGTCGCGTAGACCCACACGACCATCGGGAACTGCGCGGCGGCCACGACCTCGTTGGTCGCGGACATCACGCCGACGTTGCCCGTCGCCAGCTGGAAGCGGGCCCGCTCGTTGCCGTGCACGGCGCGGAAGTCCTTCACCGCGGTCACGACGCGCGTGATGGTCTCGGCGCGGTGGTCCTTGAGGTAGACCATGACCGGGATGACGCTGCCCTCGTTGTTGAGCAGGCCGCTGGCGGTCTCGACCGGAGAGACCGCCTGGGCGAGGGCGTCCGGGTTGCGGGGGATGACGCGCCACTTGAGGCTGCCCTCGTTCCAGCCCGCGTTGATCGTGCGGGCGAGGTCGGGGAGGGTGAGCACCGACTGCACGCCCTCGACGTTGCGCATGTGCCAGGCGAAGCGGTCCACCAGCGACATGACGTCGTGGGCGATGACGCCGTTCGGCACCGTCTCGACGAGCACGGTGATGATGTCCACGCCGATGCTGAACTTGGCGGTGATGGCGGCCGTGTCCTGGTTGTAGCGGGACTCCTGCCGGAGCTCCGGCACGCCCGCATGGAGGTCGCCGATGCGGACCTGCGGGGCGCGGTAGAGGCCGTAGGCGAGGAGCGCGGCGCCGACGGCGAGGACGACGAGCGAGCTGCGGGCCCCGGCCACGCGGACGAAGAACTTCCAGACGGGGAGGAGCGCGAAGCGGCGGATGTTGAGCCGCCGGCGGAAGTCGGCGGGCATCCGCGTGTAGCTCAGCAGCACCGGGAGGAGGAGCATGTTGGTGAAGATCACCAGGCCCACGCCGAGGGAGGCGGCGATGGAGAGCTCCTGGATGATCGGCACCTTCACGAGGTAGATGGTGATGAAGCCGATGGTGTCCGTCGCGATGGCGACCGACCCCGGCACGAGCAGGCTGCGGAACGCGCTGCGCGCGGCGGTGACCTCGTTCTGGCCGACGTTGAACTCGTGCCGGAAGGCGCGGAGCATCTGGGTCGCGTGGCTCATGCCGATCGCGAAGACGAGGAACGGCACGAGGATGGAGAGCGGGTCGATGCCGAAGCCGAGCAGGTTGAGCACGCCCAGCTGCCAGACGACCGCGCACGTCGAGGTGACGAGCGGGATGATCGTCAGGATGGTGGACTGGGCGAAGTAGCGGAGCAGCAGGGCGGTGATGAGGAACGACACCCCGAAGAACATCAGCACCCCGCGCGCGCCGTCGGTGATGTCGCCGATGACCTTGGCGAAGCCGATGATGTGGACGCTGATGTCCTCCGACTGGTACTTGTCGCGGATCTGCCTCTCCAGCGCGTCGGCGACCTCGGCGTAGACGAGCCTCTTCCCCGTCTGCGGATCGACCTCGAGGAGGCCGACGATGATGGCGGCGCCGGTGAAGTCGTTCGAGACGAGCATGCCGACGCGGCCGGACTTGACGATGTTCTGCCGGACCTTCTCGAGCCCGGCGGGGTTGGGCACGAAGTCCGCCGGGATGACGTTGCTGCCGATGAGGCCCTCCTCGACCACCTCGATGTAGCGCACGTTGGGCGTGAAGATCGAGGTGACCTGCGCGCGGTCCACGCCGGGAAGGTAGAAGACCTCGTCCGTCGCGGCCTTGAGGGCCTGGAAGAACTCCGGGGTGAAGATGTCGCCCTTGCGCGCGTGCAGCGTGATGACGAGGCGGTTGGCGCCGCCGAACTGCTCCTGGTACTTCTTGAAGTTCTGGATGTACTCGTGGTTGCTCGGGAGCTGCTTGTTGAAGCTGGCGTCCACGCGCGTGCGGGCGGCGAAAAACCCGAGCCCGACGGTGGCGACGAGGAAAAAGGCCACCACGGCGTGGCGGAACCGGAAGACGAGGTCCTCGAGGAAGGCGATCATGCTCAGGGGAGGCGGAGGCGGACCGCGCCGGCCTCGCCGACGGTCACGAGGTGGCCGTCGCGCGCGAGCACGAGGTCGGCGACGCCGCCGCCGAAGTCGTCCGGCTTCCAGTGCCGGAAGGTCTTCGCCGAGTCGCGGCTGAGGTAGAAGTTCCCGCCCTGGCCCGCGAGGACGAGTTCGCCGTCGCGGGTGCGGAGGCAGGCCATGAGCAGCACCTTCACGTCGGTCTCGCGCTCCTGCCAGGAGGCGCCGTCGTCGCCGGACACGAAGATGTGTCCGCGGAGGCCGTAGGCGACGAGCAAGCCGCCGGCGAGGGGACGGACGCCGAAGAGGGAGCCCTCGTAGTCGGGGCCGATGCGGCGCCAGGACGCGCCGCGGTCGGTCGAGACGAGCACGGTGCCGGCCTCGCCCGCGAGGTAGAGGTGGCCGTCCGCGTCGGCGGTGATGCGGTTGAGGTGCAGGTCCTCCTCGAGCGGCTTGCGGGCCTCCCAGGTGGCGCCGCCGTCGGTGGTGGCGAGGAGCTTGCCGTACGCGCCGACGATGAAGCCCTGCTTCGCGTCGAGGAAGTGGACGTCGAGCAGGACGGTGTCGAGGTCGTCGCCCTTGTCCTGCCGCACCCACGTGGTGCCGCCGTCGGCGGTGTGCAGGATGACGCCGTCATGGCCCACGGCCCAGCCGTGGGTCGCGTCGGGGAAGGCGACGCCGGTGAGCATCGCGCGGGTCGGCGTGATGGCCTGCGTCCAGGTCTCGCCCTCGTCCGAGGAGCGGACCACATGGCCGCGGTCGCCGACGGCGACGAGCGCGTCCCCGGCCCGGACGATGTCGAGCAGGAGGGTCTTCGCGGCGAGCCGCGACGGCTCGGAGCGCTCCGCGGCCGGCTGGGCCCGAGCCGACGCGCCGCCGAGCAGGAGCGCGGCGGCGATGAAAAGACGGCGGACCGCGCGGCCCGCCGTCGCACGTGTCGGCGTGCGGGGCACGCGGCTCAGCGGACGCCTTCCTGGCGCAGGCGGCCGGGCGTGTAGTCGTCCGGCGTCCGCTTCAGGTTGAAGTTGTACATCGTGCTCTGGTTATCGAGGCCGATGGCGAGGTAGCGGCCGGCGATGAGGTCGGTGTGGACCTCGAGCGTGCTCCAGAACACGAGGGCATCGTAGTAGTTGATGCAGTGCGCCTCGGAGACGCGCCAGAGCTGGCCGCGGCCGTCGTACTGGTCCACGGCGAGCACCTGCCAGCTGTCCTCGTCGATGTAGAACGTGCGGCGGGAGTAGATGTGGCTCGTGCCCGGCTTGAGCGTGGCGTCCACGACCCAGACCCGGTGCAGTTCGTAGCGCGTGAGGTCCTGGTTGATGTGGAGGGGCTTGAGGATGTCGTCGTTCTTCAGCGAGCTGCCGTGCAGCCGGTACGAGTTGTACGGCATGATCATCTCCTTCTTGCCGACGAGCTTCCACTCGTAGCGGTCGGGCGCGCCGTTGAACATGTCGAACTGGTCCGAGGTGCGCATGCCGTCGGCCGCGGTGCCGGGATTGTCGTACTCGATCGACGGAGCGAGGCGCACGCGGCGCTGGCCGGCGTTGTAGAGCCACGCGCGGCGCTTCTCCTTCACCTGGTCCATCGTCTCGTGGACGAGGAGGATGGAGCCGGCGAGGCGGGCCGGCGCGGTCACGGCCTGCTTGAAGTAGAGCAGCACGTTGCCGAGGTTCTCGACGGTCACGTCCTCGCGGGCGTAGTTGAACAGGAACTCGTCGTCGAAATCCACGAGCGTGTAGCTGCCGTTGCGCTGCGGGGCGGCCTGGCTGATGGAGCGGTTGGCCGCGACGCCGCGGTAGCGGGTCAGGTGGTTCCAGATGACCTCGAGTCCCGTCTGCGGGATCGGGAAGGGCGTGCCTTGGACGGAGCCGGCGATGCCGTTGCCGCCCTCGGTCAGGGAGGCGGTCGTCGCGTTGCGTTTGGTCGCGTCGTAGATGCGCTGGGGATTCGAGGCGGAGCGGCGCGTCGGGTAGACGGGCATCTTGTAGCTGGGGTACGCCTTGAGCAGCGCGAGGTGCCCGGCGCTGAGCTGGGCGGCGTACTGGTCGGCGTTGGCCCCGGTGATGGTGAACTGCGCCGTGTCGGACGCGAACGGGTCCGGGTGGTGCATGCCCGGCTGGTAGCCGGCGGGCGGCTGCGTGATGCCGCCGGTCCAGGCCGGGATCGTGCCCGCGGCGTTGCCGGCCATTTCGCCGCCGAGCGGCGTCAGGTCGCGGCCGAGGCGCTCGGCGTCGGCCGGCGAGAGGCCCGCCGACGCGGCGAGCGCGAGGGCGAGGGCGGAGGAGCCGGCGAGGAGGGTGCGGATGCCTGCTTTCATGGGTGGGGTGGAATCGCTGGGGTTAGAACGAGTACTTCAGGGTCGCCGAGACGTAGTCGCGGTCGGCGAGCAGGTTGTAGCGGCCCGCGCCGAAGAAGTTCACGTAGCGGACCTCGAAGGCCCAGGCGTTCTGGAACGTGAAGTCGGCGCCGACGGTGACGGTCTTGCGGCCCTCGAGGAAGTTGCCGAGGGGCAGCGGGGTGGTGCCGCTCACGTCCTGCGCGAAGATCGCCAGGGGCGAGACGTTCACGCCGGCGAAGGCGTTGTTGTAGTCGAGGCGGGCGAGGAGCTGGTAGCCCCAGGAGAAGTCGCTCGCGAAGGCCTCCTCGGGCTCGGACAGGGGCAGCACGCCGGAGGCGTTGCTGCCGGAGTTGTTCATCGCGGTGAGGTTGCCGCCCACGAACGTGCCGGGGCCGTCGTAGCGGAGCGTGGACTGGCTCGGGAGGTCGGCGCTGACGAAGCCGGACTCGAGCAGGAGCGTCGTCTGGTCCGCCCCGAAGATGCCGCGCGCGGCCTTGGTGGCGGTGAACTGGCCGGTCCACACCTTGTGGCGGCGGAAGCCGGGGATGTAGGTGTTGAGCGCGAACGTGCCGATCTGGTTGTTGGCGCCGAACCGCGAGCTGAGCGGCGAGAGCGCCGCGAAGAGCAGCTCGACGTCGTCCACCTGCAGCGGCTGGTTGTTGCGGTAGCTGAGCTCGCCCTGCAGCGCGATGCCGGCGATGTTCGTGTTGAAGCTGGCGCCGAAGAGGTGGATGTCCTCCGGGAACTCGATCAGGTAGCGCCCGGTCGCGGCGGCGACGAGCAGCTCGCGCTGCGAGAGCTGGCCGGTGACGCCGGCGACCGTCGCGTAGAACGGCTGGATCGCGGCGGGCAGGGCGCTGGCGGGGACGCCGGTGAGCGTCGCGCCGATCAGCGTCGTGAGGGCCGACGGGACGCCGGCCGGGCCGCCCACGGCCGCGGCGAGGCCGCCCATGAAGGCGGCGTTGGCCTGGAGCAGGGCGGCCGAGTCCGAGACGATGAGCGCGGAATTGACCGGCACCGTCGGCGTGCGCGCCGAAATCGTCGGGAGCCGGCTGTGGTAGTTCATGTAGAACAGGCCGAACTCGGTGCTGTTCAGGTTCTCGGCGATGTAGCGGAAGGCGAGGCCGTACTGGCCCGACGCGCCGGGTTCGATGTCGGAGCCGCGGTTGATCGGGCCGAGCACGCCGGTGTCGGGCAGCGCGCCGAAGCCGAGGTAGACCTTCGAGCCGCCCTTGGCGACGAAGTCATTGGTCGAGAAGTAAGTGCCCGGCGGGTCCACGCGGGTGCGCTCCCAGTCGAGGAGATAGAAGGCCTCCATCGAGAGGTTGTCGCTCAGGCCGACCGAGGCGGAGAACATGTTGAGCGGACGGAGCGCCTCCTTCAGCTCGGCGCCCGGGAGGCGGAGCTTGCCCACGTCGATCGGGTTGACCGAGTTGATGCCGTTCGGGATGAACGTGCTCTCGCCCCAGCTGAGCACCTGCTTGCCGAGGCCGAACCGCGCCGGCATGCCGCCGAGGTCCGCCTTCACGTAGACGTAGGCGTCGAGCAGTTCGCCGCGCTCGCCGACGATCTTCTTGGCCTCGTCCGAAAGCGGCGCCTTCGAACGGGTGGCGTTCATGTTGTGGAAGTCCGTGAAGTAGAAGCCGCGCACGAACCCGCCGAAGTTCTCGTAGTCGAGCTGCAGGTCGTGGTTGGCCTTCACGAGGAACGACGCGAGGCCGCGGCCGTAGTTCAGGTTGCCGTCGTCGGAGTTGGCCGAGCGCTGGAGGCCCGGGACGCCGTTGGAGCGCGCCGAGATGCCGTAGAAGTCCGGCTGCGGATCGCGGAGGCGGCCGAGCGCGCCGACCGACAGGGTCGTGTCGAGGCTGGCCTTCACGTCCCCGATCTGGAAGACGAGGGCTTGCGCGACCGGGCCGGCCACAAGAGCGGCCGCGAGGGCGGTCGCCTGCAGACGCAGACGACGGTTCAGGGGTTTGCTTGCGTTCATAGCGGGTAAACGACGCCGCCGCGACGGGCGGACGAACGGGGTTTAGGTGGGGTGGACAAGCCAACCGCTTGGCTCATTGGAGGGTCATAAAGTTGCCGGGCCCGGCAAATTCAAGACTTAATCCCCGACGGGGCAGGGGTTTGTTGCCGGCATTCGCGTTTTGACGCCGCGCCCGAAACGGCAAGGGTCGCGGGTCTCATGGACGCCGCGCCGCACATCCACATCAAGGGCGCCCGGGAACACAACCTCCGCAACCTGGAGCTCCGGCTGCCGCGCGGGAAGCTGGTCGTGATCACCGGACCGAGCGGTTCGGGCAAGTCGTCGCTGGCCTTCGACACGCTCTACGCGGAGGGCTACCGCAAGTACATGGAGAGCCTCTCGGCCTCCGCGCGACAGGCGCTCGAGCAGCTCAAGCGGCCCGATGTGGACTTCATCCACGGGCTGTCCCCGGTCCTCGCCATCGAGCAGCGCACGGGCGGCGGTTCCCCGCGCAGCACGGTCGCGACCGTGACGGAGGTCGCCGATTATGCCCGCCTGCTCTGGGCGCTCCGGGGCGAGCCGCGCTGCCCGAAGGACGGCGGCCGCATCCTCAAGCGCTCGCTCGACGATTGCATCGCCCAGCTGCTCCGGGACGCTCCCGGGCACCGCGCCCAGCTGCTCGCCCCGTTCATGCGGGCCAAGCCCGCCGTCCTGAGGGACGAGCTGCCCCGGCTCCGCCAGCGGGGTTTCCAGCGCGTCCGTCTCGCCGGCGAGGTCCGCTCCCTCGACGAGCCGCGCCTGCTGCCCAACGGCTCCGCCGAGGTCGCCGTCGACGTGGTCGTGGACCGCCTCGTCCTGCAGGCCGAGCACCGCAGCCGGCTCGCGGATTCCCTCGAGCTCGCGTTCCGCGAGGGCCAGAGCCGCGCCGTCGCGCTCGTGCAGGCGTCCGCGGACGCGCCCTGGCGCGAGATTCCGCTCAGCCAGAACCTGGCGTGCGAGGTCTGCGGCGACGTGCACGAGCCGCTGACCCCGCGCCATTTCTCCTTCAACCACAAGGAGGGCGCCTGCCCGGACTGCGGCGGGCTCGGACGGAAGCTCACCTTCAGCGACGACCTCGTCGTGCCCGACCCGTCCAAGTCGGTCCGCGAA
This sequence comes from uncultured Opitutaceae bacterium, assembly GCA_964460895.1. Lineage (GTDB taxonomy): Bacteria > Verrucomicrobiota > Verrucomicrobiia > Opitutales > Opitutaceae > Didemnitutus. The sequence goes on along the minus strand of CAYWTK010000002.1, from coordinate 41,142 downwards.
GGCGCGATCAAGGCGTGGCGCATCGGGGGCAAGAACCTCATCATCCGCCACAACGCCCTGCTCAAGCAGCTCGCCGAGCAGCTGCCCTACGACCCCGACAAGCCGTGGGCGGACCTGCCCGCGGCGACCCGCGCCGCCCTGATCCACGGCGCGGGCGAGCGGCTCTTCAGCTTCAAGCTGCGCCGCATGCGCGAGGCGAAGCCGATGCCCTTCCCCGGGGTGCTCGCCGACCTGATGGAGAGCTTCCGCGAGACGGACAGCGAGGGGTTCCGCGCGCGGCTCACCACCTACATGGTCAGCGGCCCGTGCCCGACCTGCGCGGGCGGACGCCTCCACCCGCGCAGCGCGGCGGCCCTGCTCGCGGGCGTGCGGTTCCCCGAGTTCGCCGCCTACGACATCCACCGGGCCCGGGAGTTCTGCCGCGGGCTGCGCGCGACGCTGGGGACCGACGAGGCGGTGCGCGACGTGCTCGACGGCGTCGAACAGCGGCTGCACTTCCTGGCCGAGACCGGACTCGGCTACCTCACGCTCGACCGCGAGTACGGCACCCTCAGCGGCGGCGAGGCGCAGCGCGTCCGTCTCGCCACCCAGCTGGGCATGGGGCTCGTCGGGGTGATCTACGTGCTCGACGAGCCGAGCATCGGCCTGCACCCCCGCGACAACCTCAAGCTCCTCGCGACCCTGCGCGACCTCCGCGACCGCGGCAACACGGTCGTCGTCGTCGAGCACGACGAGGAGACGATGCGCGCCGCCGACCAGCTGGTCGAACTCGGGCCCGGCGCGGGCCGGGAGGGCGGCCAGCTGCTGTTCCAAGGATCTCCCGAGGAGTGCCAGCGGCTGCCCGCTTCGCTCTCCCGCACCGGCCCGTACCTCGCGCGCAGCCTGCGGGTGGCGAAGGACGCCCGCACGCTGGCGCCCGACGGACGCTGGCTCACCGTGCGCGGCGCGTCCGAGCACAACCTGCGCGACGTGGACGCCGCGTTTCCCGTCGGCCTGCTGACGTGCGTCACGGGCGTCTCCGGCTCCGGCAAGAGCACCCTCGTCAACGACATCCTCGCCGCGGCCGCGGCCCGGAAGCTGAACGGCGCCAAGACGCTGCCCGGCCGCCACCGCGGGCTGGCCGGACTCGAGCATTTCGAGAAGGCCGTGCAGGTGGACCAGGACCCGATCGGGCGCAGCCCGCGGTCCAATCCCGCCACCTACGTCGGCCTGCTCGACCACCTGCGCGACCTCTTCGCCCAGGTGCCCCTCGCCAAGGTCCGCGGGTACAAGGCGAGCCGCTTCTCGTTCAACGTCCGGGGCGGCCGCTGCGAGCGCTGCCAGGGCGACGGGCAGATCCGCCTCGACATGCAGTTCATGGCCGACGCGTACGCGCCCTGCCCGAGCTGCGACGGCCGGCGCTTCAACCGCGAGACGCTCGAGGTCCGCTTCCACGGGCGGAACATCGCCGATGCGCTCGACCTCACGGTGCGCGAGGCGATGGAGCTGTTCCGCGCCATCCCGCGCATCGCCGAGAAGCTCGCCACGCTCGAGGCGGTCGGACTCGGCTACCTCCAGCTCGGCCAGTCGGCCACCACGCTCAGCGGCGGCGAGGCGCAGCGGCTCAAGCTCTCGCTGGAGCTCAGCAAGCGGGAGCAGGGCCGGACGCTCTACATCCTCGACGAACCGACGACCGGCCTGCACTGGACCGACATCCAGCGCCTGACCGACCTGCTTTTCCGCCTGCGCGACGCGGGCAACACCATCGTCGTCATCGAGCACAACCTCGACCTCATCGCCCTGGCGGACTGGGTCCTCGACCTCGGCCCCGGCGGCGGTCCGGAGGGCGGCCGGCTGGTGCACGCCGGCGACGTCGCCTCGCTCGCGCGCAACACCGCCTCCGCGACCGGCGCCGCGCTGGCCGCCTGGCGCGCCGCCCGGCCGTCCCCGCGTCCGGAGCGCTGACAGTGGAGCCGGGACGCCCCCGTACCGGCCGACGACCCGACGCGGCGAGGGCGCCGCATCCCCACGAAGTGGCTTCGGGACCGCGCGAAACTCGGGACCGAGCTGGAGCCGGGACGCCCCCGTCCCGGTCGACGATCGGACGCGGCGAGGGCGCCGCATCCCCAACCTAGGAGAGGCGAGGGGAGAGGCATTCCCCAGGGGTAGGCCGGCGGGGCGCCGCGGTTGGCTGCAACTTTCCGGCGCGGTGGCGTGTGCTGGGGACATCCGGCCACCCAACTCCAACCCAAAGATCCGCATCGTCCCCATGAAACACCTGTTCCGCTCCTCCCTCGCCGCCGCCGCGTTCGCCGGCGCCATCGCCCTCCACGCGTCCGACGAGCCCGGCTACGTCGACATCGGCCAGCTGGCGCCCGCCGCCGGCGGCCAGTTCGTCGAGGTCAACCTCTCCCCGGCGCTGCTCAAGTTCGCCGCCCGCATCGCCAAGCACCACGAGCCGGACGCCGCCGAGATCGTCGGCGACATCAAGCGCGTGCGCATCAACGTCGTCGGTCTCGACGACTCGAATCGCGCCGCGACCATCGAGCGCATCGAGGCCGTCCGCACCAAGCTCGAGGGCCAGGGCTGGACCCGCATGGTCACAGTCCGCGAGGCCAAGGACGGCGACAACGTCGCGATCTTCGCCAAGATGCGCGGCGAGGACGCCATCGACGGCATCGTCGTCACGGTCATCAGCGGCAAGGGCGAGGCCGTCTTCGTCAACGTCGTCGGCACCATCGATCCCGACAAGATCGCCGCCCTCGCCGAGAAGTACGACATCGAGCCCCTCCGCCACGTGAAGGTGAAGGCCGAGGTCAAGAAGTCCTGATTCCTCCCACCGCCGGTCCGTCGCCCTCCCGCGCCGGGCCGGCCTTCCCTCCGCCGCCATGAATCCCGCCGACCCGTCGCCCGCCCCGACCTCCACCCCCGCGCCCGTCCGTCCTCGCCGGCGGATCTGGCCCTGGATCCTCGGCGTCGCGCTGACGCCCTTCGTGCTCGTCGGCCTCGCCGCCGCCAGCCTCCTGACGCTCGACCGCGACGCCGCGGCGCTCCGCCGCGAGGCGATGGCCGCGAGCGGCTCCGACTGGGACACCAAGGTGCAGGTCAGCGTCGGCGGCCTCGTGCTCGGCGCCGCGCGCTCGACGCTCTTCTTCGTCCGCACGCCGGAGGTGGAGGATGCCCGCCTCGCGCTCGCCGCGGTCCGGCACGCCAGCGTCGGCGTCTACGAGCGCGCGACCCCGGCGGGGGCGGTCGACCGCGAGCGCCTGATGGTCGCGACCGACGACCGGATGCGCGCCCGCGGCTGGACCCGCCTCGTCGGCGTCGCGGAGAAGGACGAGACCGTGCTCATCTACGTGAGCGACGACCTCGACCCCGACGGGCCGGTCGAGTTGTGCCTCGCGGTCATCGGCCGCCGGGAACTCGTCATCGTCTCGACCAGCGTCGCCCCCGACGCGCTCCACGACCTCGTCGCCCGCCACGCCGGCGAGGAGCTGAAGACCCAGTTCGCCCGCCTGCCGATCCGGAAGGCGTAGCCCGGACGCGTGCCCGGAATCGAGCGGCGGGAATTGGCCGCGCCGCGCAATCGGTGGAGGAGAGTGCCGGCTGGCCCGAGCCGCCCCATTCGACCGTGGACGATGCAACCGCGGCCGCGTGTCCCGGCTCCGGTGGCCGCATCCGGCCTTCCCCTTGGCGCGCGGCATCGCCTTGGTCCAACGGCCCATGGCGCACCCGCGCTTCGTGTGGCATCATCACGGCAGTTCTTTCGGGCCTTTGGGGGCCCCGACAAATTTAGCAACGCGAGGCGTTAGGGGTAATGTCCCGCGTGTGTGTAATGAGGCCGGTCCGCTTAGCGGGTCGGCCTTTTGCATTTCTCCTCGGCCGTGTCGGGGTCGGCGCGACGCGGACCGAGACGTTCCTCGTCGAGGGTGGCACGGCGCCCTCCGTGCCGAGGACGCGGGATTGCGCCGCCTGCGCCGCCCGCAACAATGACCGCGTGTCCCGCGCGCTGCCCTCGCTCGTCCACCTCGACGCCGACGCCTTCTTCGTCGGCTGCGAGCTGGCCTCCCGTCCGGAGCTGCGCGGCCGCAAGGTCGCGGTCGGCGGCCGCGAACGGGGCATCATCTCCTCCGCCAGCTACGAGGCCCGGGCCTGCGGGGTGTACACGCCGATGCCGACGAAGCAGGCGCTGCGCGTGTGTCCCGACCTGGTGCTGCTGCCGCACACGCCCGGACTCTACGGGCGCGTCTCGCGCCGCATGTTCGACCTGTGCGAGACGCTGACGCCGCTCGTGCAGCGCAACTCGATCGACGAGGGCTACCTCGACCTCGCGCCCGCCGGCTGCCGCGACGCCGACGACCTCGTCGCCCGCGTCCGCGGCCTGCAGCGGCGGATCACCGACGAACTCGGCATCACGGCCTCGTTCGGCCTGGCCACCAACAAGCTCGTGGCCGCCATCGCGAGCAAGACCAGCAAGCCGCGCGGCTTCACGGTCGTGCCGCCCGGCGGCGAGGCGGCCTTCCTCGCCCCGCTGCCGTTGGGCGTGCTCCCCGGCGTCGGGAAGAAGACCGAGGCCCGCCTGCGGGACGCCGGCCTGACCCACGTGCGCGACCTGCTCGCGCGCGGCGAGGCGGGCCTGGAGCCGCATTTCGGGCGCTTCGCGGCGGACGTCCTGCGCATGGCGCGCGGGGAGGACGACCGGCCCGTGGAGACCGACCGCGAGGACGCGAAATCGTACTCGCAGCAGGAGACCTTCGGCGCGGACCTGCGGGATTTCGCGGCGGCCGAGCGCATCGCCAAGCGGATGATCGACGAACTGCTGCCCGCCGTCCGCGCGGACGGGAAGCGGGCGCGCACGCTCACGGTCAAGGTCCGGTACCCCGGCATGGAGGACAGCGCCTGCGGGCGGAGCCTGCCGGAGGCGACCGACCTCGAGGCTCCGTTCTACGGCCTCGTCGGCCCGCTGCTGCGGGCCGCCTGGACGCAGCGGCGGCCGATCCGGCTCGTCGCCGTGCGCCTCTCCGGCATCGAGGGTCCCGCCGCGCAACTGGAGATGTTCGCGCAGGGCGAGGAGCGGAAGCGCCGGCTCGCCTCGGTCCTCGACCGGCTCAACGCCAGCGGGGCAGCGGCGGTCCGGCGCGGGCATCAGCTCGACCGACCGGCTTCGAAGCTAGAACCGGATTGACCGGCGGGCGCGGGTTGCTTCACGACAATCGCCTCCGTGGAAGGAGGTCTCCCATGCCGATCTACGAGTACTACAGTCCCGACACGCACCGCATCTACTCGTTCTTCGCCAAGACCCTGGCCCAGGGTCGGACCGTGCCGAAATGCCCGGACGACCCGAAGGCGCGGATGGTGAAGCTCATCTCCGGCTTCGCCATCGGCTCCGGCGGCAGATCGAAGGACGCGGAGGCCGCGCCGGCGGCACCCGGCCCCGGCGAAGGCGGCGGCGCGGGCGACGATCCGCGCATGGACGCCGCGCTCGACGCGATGGAGCGGGAGTTCTCCAGCGTCGACGAGAACGACCCGAGGGCCATGGCGCGGATGATGCGGCGGATGGCGGAGCTTTCGGGCGAGAGCCTCGACGGCCCGATGGAGGAGGCCGTGCGCAAGCTGGAGGAGGGCGCCGACCCCGACGCGCTCGAGGAGCAGCTCGGCGACGCCTTCGGACCGGAGGGTGGGGGGGCCGACGATCCCTACGGCGACGGTCCCGCACCGGCCGAGGGAAAGGCGCCCGAGCCCAAGGAGGGCCGCATGCGGTTCAAGATCCGCCGCCGCCCGCCGACCCGGGATCCGAAGCTTTACGACTACGAGTAATCGGCCGGTGACGACTTGGGGATGCGGCGCCCCGCCGCGTCAGGCCCGCGCACCGGGACGAGGGCGTCCCGGCCCCACTCGCGCCATTCCCGGCTTGGTTCCGCGCCGGACTTCGTTCCGAATGCCCGGCCCATGACCGATCCCGTCGCTCCGCGCATCGCCGCCGCCCTCGAAGCCGTGCAGGCCGAGGTTCCCCGCCTCCACGAGGGCTTCGGCCGGGCGCGGGCGGAGCTGAAGTACGACGGCACGCGCGTGACGGCCGTCGACATCGCCATCTCCGAAGCCATCCAGCGGGCGATCGGCGCGCGGTTCCCGGAGGACCAGTTCTTCAGCGAGGAGCTGGCGGTCACGGAAGCGCCGGTGCCCGTGACGTCGCGCTTCTGCTGGGTGCTCGACCCGATCGACGGCACCAACAACTACGCGAACGGCATCATCCACGTCTCCATCTCCCTCGCGCTGCTGGAGGACGGCCGTCCGGTGTACGGGGTCATCTACGACATGGCGCGTCGCGTGACGGTGCACGGCGGACCCGGCCGCGGGCTCTGGGACGGCGACGAGCCCGCGCGGGTGCGGCCCGAGCCGCCGCACACGAACAGCCTCGTGGGATTCCATTCGCCGGTCGAGAAGGCCTTCGTGCCGGAGGCGCAGCGGGTCATCGAGGCCTTCAAGATCCGCGGCCTCGGCAGCAGCGCGCTGCACCTCGCCTACGCCGCCGTCGGCCACCTCGACGGCGTCGTGGAGCACAACAACCGCCTCTGGGACGTCGCTGCCGCCGCGGCGCTGATCGAGGAGGGCGGCGGCCGCATCGACTACCTCACGGGCAATCCGTTCCCGCTGCGCGCCTTCTGGCTCAAATCCCCCCGCGTGCAGTACGTCGCCGGCAATCCCGCGATGGTCGCGCGGCTGCACGAGGTCCTGGGGCGGTAGGTCCTGTTCTCATCCCTTCGGAACGATCGACCGCGGATTGCCTCGCCTCCCGGCGATGCCACCGAGAGCAGCTCCGCCTCCTCGGCTCCGCCACGAAGAGGGAGCGGTGTCTCTCTGCCTCCTGTGTTCCAACGAGGAGGATTTGAAGACACGTCCTCGTCTGCGGGAAGCCCGCCCTCGACGGGACACCGCTGCGATGGCGCGGGCATCGCGGGCGATGGTCGTCATCCGTCGTCCGCCCCGTCCGTTCGTTCCGGGATCGACAACCCGCGCGATCGAGTCATTCCTCCGCGCCCATCGGACCGCCGCGGCGAACGACGCACTGGTCCAGAGGCCATACCCCATGACGAGCAAGCGCTTCCCTTCCGGAGTCATGAGCACCTGCTGTATCCCCTGGGATGCGGACGGTCGCTTCGCCGAGACGATCTTCCGGCGCAACGTCCAGCTCGCCCTGCGGGGCACGAAGCTCCTCTACGTGTTCGGCACGGCCGGCGAGGGCTACGCCGTGACGGACCGCCAGTTCGATGAGATCGTCACGGCCTTCGTCGACGAGATGCGGCGGGGAGAGGCCGATCCGATGGTCGGAATCATCGACTTGTCCCTCGGTCGCATCCTGGAGCGGATCCAGCGGGGCCGGGACCTCGGCGTGGAGCGGTTCCAGATCTCGCTGCCCAGTTGGGCGGCGCTCGGCGAGAAGGAGCTTTTCACCTTCTTCGCGCAGGTCTGCGGGCGATTTCCCGAGTGCCAGTTCATGCACTACAACCTGCCGCGGGCCAAGCGTCTCGTGACCGGCCGGGAATACGGGCGTCTCGCGGAGAACCATCCGAACCTCGTGGCGACGAAGAACTGCGGCGATGCCCAGACCCACCTGCGGAGCCTGGTCGAGGACGCGCCCCAGCTGCAGCATTTCCTGTCCGAATCCGGCTACGTCTACGGCTCGCTGTTCGGGGAGTGCGGCCTGCTCGCCTCGCTGATCATGAACTGGCCGAAGCTCCACGCGTTGTTCGAGGCGGGCCGGCGCCGCGATGTGGCGACGATGGTCGCGATCCAGAGGGAGGCGGACATCGTGCTGCGGACCCTGTTCGAGGCCGTTCCCGACACCCGCATCGACGGCAGCTACGACAAGCTCTTCGAAAAGATGTACCTGCCCGAGATGCCGCTCCGGCTGCTGCCGCCGTATGGCGGTGCGAGCGACGAGGAGTTTCACCGCTTCGTTCGCCTGCTGAAGGAGCGCCTGCCGGACTGGGTGCCCCAGGCCTGAATCAGGCTGCAAGGTAGACAGGGTTGGTGGACCCCCAGAGGGCGTCCGGAGGGCGGAGAATGTCCGTCCGGGCTCCGCGCTGCCGGCGACAGGAAAACGGCATCCGCCATAGCCCGGTCGGGGAAGGCGGCGGGGCGGATGGACTGTCGCCCGCGCCGCGGTCGGTCACTCACGTCGGGTTACTTCGTGCGGGTCGGTGGAGTCGTGCGGAGCCACGACGCCGACATCGGTCCTTTGTTCCCGATGGGCTCCCCCGGGTGTGTCGCGCGTCCCGGTGGAGAATAATCCCTTGCTCCCTCTTGGCACCGGGTGCATCAGCGCTCGTCCGCGCCGCCATGAAACCCCGCCCCACGTGTTCAGTCCGCCGGGCGACGCTCGCCTTCCTGCTGCTGGCGGTCCTGAAGGCATCGGCCCAAACGGTCGTGACGGTGCCCGCCACCGCCAACATCTACGGAGCGGGCTTCGGCACCGCCCCCCAACCCGGCGGGTCGGGGGGCGGCGTGTTGCCCACGCTGGTCACGCTGCCGGCTGGCGCGACCGTTGTCACTTTTTCCAACGTCACCGGTACGGTGTCGTTCAACGGCTCGAACTTCAACGGGGCGGACGGCGGCACGAGCTTGGGGGCCAACACGCAGGTCTCAGCGTTCAACAGCCTCTCGGGCATCAACTATGCCGGCCGCACCGTGTTCCTCGTAGGCGTGTTCCTCGATGCGTCGACGCCCAGCGGAATGGAACCGGCCGCGCTCAGCTACAGCGACACGACCGCCGGCAGTCCGAGCCACAGTCCGCTGCTGCGCCAGGTCTTCTTCGTCGGCGACGGACTCGACGCCTCGTCGGCCCTGCAGTCCTTCGCCGTGCCCAGCGGCGCCACGCGCCTCTACCTGGGTTTCGCCGACGCGTGGAACGAGAGTTCGGTCACCGGTCAGCCTGGCTGGTATTTCGACAACACCGGCAGCCTGAGCCTCACCGTGACCGCCGTGCCCGAACCGGCGGGCGTCGCGCTGCTCGGCGTCGGCCTGCTCGGCCTGCTCGCCTGGCGGCGGCGCACGTCGTGTCGGAATCCAGTCCGCTCGCACGAACTCGGGTGACGGCACGGGCCGGGACCGCAACGGTCTCGTCTCTGCGTTCGCCCAGCCGGGCAAGCGGCGTCGGGGCGACCAGCGGCGAAATCGAATCCCTTGAGAGGTCGGTTGAGCCAGGCGAGGTCCTGTGCTTCGCGCAGTCGGACGGTGGTCGAAGGGGCGAGTTCCGAGTGCGCCGAGGGAGGACGGCGCGTCGTTCAAAAGCGCAGGTTCCCTGCAGGGGTGTCTCCGGGGTCGGATGGTCGATCGACGGATTGACCGACCGCGCGACGGCCGCGGCCGGAGGGGGGCGGCGGCCGGCACGGACCGCTCGGCGAGCGACGGCCGGGCGGGACATCCGATCCTCAACCCAAGGCCAGGCGCGCGGCCGCCGTGCGGGCCCCGACCCCCAGCTTCTGCAGGATATGTTCGACGTGCTTGCTCACCGTCTTCGGCGAGCGGCCCAGGATGAGGGCGATCTCGCCATCGCGTTTCCCTTGGACGAGCCAGTGCAGCACCTCGCGCTCGCGTTTCGACAGGCGCGCCAGCGGCGGCGCGGCGGCGGTGCGGTACTCGACGAGTTTGAGCGCGGCGCCCGTGCCCGCTGCGTTGGGGAAAAAGCGGAGCGCCAGTTTCGATCCCTGTCGGCCGACAAGCACGTGTTCGGGCGGCAGGCCGAGGGGGGACTGCCGCGCGACCGCGCGCAACCAGAGGGTGACCTCTTCCGGCCATCGCCATTCGGCACCGGGGACGATTCGGCTGGGCAGGAACCGCTCCAGGAGGGGGCGCAGCCAGGTTGGGCAGGGCGAGGGCCGAAGGCCCGCGTCAAGCTGCACCCAACCGCCTCCCGGCAGGCCGGACAGGGCGTCGTCGCGTTCGGTCCGGCGCATGCGCCGCAGGGCGGACTCGAACTGCCGGTGAACCAGGCCGAACAGCGCCAACTCCCGGTCGTCGAAGCGTTCGGCGCGGTTGACTCCGATTCCGCATCCTTTGACCCCGTCGAAGATCACGAGCCCCATGAGCTGCTCCTCCACGCCCAGCGGCCGGGCCAGTTCGTTGTAGTACGCGGTGCGCTGGTATTCCCGCGGAGCCGCGAGTTCCCGCATGTGCAGGACCTCGCTTCTCCGCCGCTGCGGCACGGCGACCACGATCGGGCTGTCCTGCACGAGCGGAAAATAGTCGCTCGGCACCGTCACCTCGCTGATCAGGCGGTGGCACTGGAAGGCGCTGTAGTCCAGCAGCGCCTCGTCGGCCTGCGACCCGACACCGCGGAACCGGACATGCACCGCCTGCACCGCCTCGTCGAAGAGCCGCGCCGAACTGCGGGCGCCGTGGAGGCGCCAGCTCAGGTCCGTGAGCCAACGCAGATCCTCGGAGGCCAGGCTCACGATCCCTCCCCCGCGGGACACGCCGGCTCAATCCTTGGGCCGGGAAAGCCAAATGCCCGCGGCCGCCGTGCGGGTTTCAACTCGGAGCTTCTGGAGAATGTTCTCCACATGCTTGTTCGCGGTCCGGGGCGAAATTCTCAAGGCACGGGCGATGACCGTGTTGGTTTGTCCGAGCGCGACATGGTGCAGCACCTCGCGTTCGCGACGAGTCAAAACCCGGAGTTGGTCCTCCTCCTGCCTCGGCGACGGATGTTCGGCCGCAAGTCGGGATTCCTTCCGCCGGAGTTGCTCGACGAAGAGCTCATAGAGCCATTTGGCCTCAGCGGCGCGATGGCGAGCGTTCGATGCCGGTGTCGCGCCCTGGCCGGGCGGTGCGAGCAGGGCGCGTCGGGCGTGGATCCACGCCAGAGCCACTTCTCCCTCAGAAACCGCTGCATGCAGCCGCTCCAGGCAGTCGGAGTAGACGCGAGCCAGATCGCAGCTGATCTTCACCCGGTCAGAGTAGCAGACGCCCCGTGCCGGGGAATAAGTAATCCGCCGTATTTCCGGAAGGAGGCGGGGCCTGCTACCATGGGTCTCGACGGCGCCACCTCCCCTGCCACGCCGGCCGTCTGAACCCCATCACTGTCATGAAGACATGCATCCGCTTTGTTGCCTGGTGCTTGGTCGCGGTAGTCACGCCGATCATCGCGCCTGCCGCTTCCCTCGTCGTCGAGACTGACTCCACGTGGCAGGTTTCGGCCCAGCCGGCATCCGGATGGCAGTCGAACCCGGTCCATGCCGATCCTTCCTTCGTGCCGGCGTCGGTCAGCGGAGGACTGGTGTTCGACGGCGACCACATCCACCAGATCTGGAACCATCCGGACATCAGCCAAGGGGCCGCCACGATCTACATCCGCAAACTGGTGAATCTGCCGGGCGGGGCCACGCTGCAGGGAAGGGTCGACCTCGCGGTCGACGACGACGTCGACATGTACGTCAACGGTCAGCTCGTGATCTCGGAACGCAGCGGCGCGGTGACGAACTACCTCAACCACGACATCTCCCGCTACCTCGTGCCGGGGGAGAACCTGTTCGCGTTCACCGCCATCGATGCCGGCGGGGCGCACGCGTTCGTCGCGCGCCTCGAGTTCGACCTCGGGCCGCCACCGGCCGGCGTCGTCCTGAGCAACCTGGGGCCCGCGACCAATCATTTCCGGATCGCCGCCGCCGATTTCAAGGCCCAGGCCTTCCAGGTCGCCGCGGGCGCGGACTACCTCCTCGAAGCGGTCAGGGTCAGCATGGAATCCAGCGCGCTGGCGCCGACGGGGGATTTCGAACTCCGTATCCACGAGGATGACGCCGGTCCCGGCGCCGTCCTCCCGGGCGGCCTGCTCGTCGGCCACCCCCGGCCGACGATGGCGGGGGTCTACACGTACAAGCCCGCCGCCCCCGTCGTCCTGCGGGCGGGCCGGAAGTACTGGCTCGCGGCCAGCCAGCGCGGCGGTTCCGGCAACCATCGCTGGCGCATCGGGGCGGATTCGTACTCCGTCGCCGTGTGGAATCCGGTCGGCGAGTTTGCCCGCTCGACCGACGGAGGGGCGACCTGGGTCGCCGCGGCGACGACGACTCCCTACCTCCTGGAGGTCAGCGCCATTCCGCTGCCTGACCGCGTGATTCTCCATGCGATCGGCGACCTCGCGGGTGGCTTGAGCTACAGTGAGGTGCGCGATGCGACCCGGACGGTGGACGGCATCGTCGCGGTCGGCGGTTCGGTGCGGCTGCCGTTCTCCCCCAATTCCGACACGGCGGTGCGTTGGACACCGGCGGGGGGATTGCAGATTCTGCCGCCCCACGTCGTGGCCACCTCGGCGCACGTCTTCATCTCGGCCTCGGCGGTTTCGGCCGACGGCGGCGTGATCGCCGCGCGCTCCCGCACGTCCACGGGATTTCCGCCGGCCCGCATGGCGGTGACCTACACGAACAATGGCGCGACCCGCAACGACCTCGGCTACCTGCCGAACGCGAACTTCATCTCAGCCACCAATGCGGTATCCCGGGACGGCGGTGTCGTCTATGGATTCGCGGCCTACGACCTGAATCCCGTTCCGCTGGGGGCCGTCGCGTTTCGGTGGACCGCGGCGACCGGCATGGTGCCGCTCGGGTTCGCCCGCGCCGGCGACATCGATTCCACTCCCGCCGCCAGGGGAACCTCGTCCGACGGCGGCATCATGGTGGGATCGAGCGCCGCCCCCGGGGGGCAGCAACAGGCGTATCGGTACGTGCACGGTGCGGGTATGAGCGTCATTCCTTACGCCCCCGGCGGGACTTGGAGCGCGGCGGAAGCGGTCGTGCCGGACGGGAGCACGGTGATCCTCCGCGGGAACTCGGCGGCTTATGCCGGCGCAAGCCCTCTGGGGGAGTACTTCCGTTGGTCGCCGACGGGTGGATTCGAGTCGCTGGGAATGCCCGGCGGCCGGACGGCGACGAGCAACATCGCCGGCGTCTCCGCCGACGGTCAGGTGGTGGTCGCCAACGCCGGTGCGGGCGGCGTCTTCGATGGATTCGTTCGGAACCAGTACGGCTGGCATCGGATCATCGACCTCCTGGGGGATGCCGGCGTCGACCTGACGGGCTGGTCGCAGTTCGTCACGCTGGGCTGCTCGTGGGACACCACGCTGCTTTTCGGCTACGGGGTCAGGAACGGAGTCCGTGAAGGCTTCGTCGCCGAGCTTCCGGTCGGCTACCTCGCGGAGTACCGAACCGACGTCACCCCGCCCGTCCTCACGTTGCCTGCCCCCATCACGGCGGAGGCGACCTCGGCTTCCGGTGCCACCGTGACTTTTGGGGCCAGCGCGGTCGACGATGTCGACGGCCCCGTGCCCGTGGTCTACAACCATCCGCCGGGCGCGGTGTTTCCGCTCGGAACGACCGTCGTCACGGTTTCCGCCACGGACGGGTCCGACAATGTCTCCACCGGTTCCTTCACGGTGACCGTCCGGGACACGACGGCCCCGGCGATCGGGGAGCTGGCGGCGTCGCCGAGTGTGCTGTGGCCGGCCAACGGCAAGCTGGTCTCCGTCGCGGTTACGGGAACTGCCGTGGATCTCGTCGACCCCGCGCCGACGCTCCGGATCGTCGGGGTGACCTGCAACGAGCCGTCGGCCGGGGATTGGGTCGTCACCGGCAGCCGGACGCTGCAGTTGCGCGCGACGCGGGCGGGCGCCGGAGGGGGACGACATTACACCATCACGGTCGAGGCGTCCGATGCGTCGGGCAACTCGTCAACCGGCACGCTGGTCGTCTCGGTCCCCCACGATCAGGGCAAGGGCTAGCGACCGCGGCGCGACGGGACGGTGGACGACGGCCGCGGTCTCCGCGCGCGGCTCTGGCGCACGGAGTCGCGCGGGTGAACGCGGGGTCCGTCCGTCCACTTCCGTGCAGAGCGGGTGACGCGTCGCGACCAGGTCGCCGACGCCGAGCCGGGGTCGGGCCAGCTGGCCGCGGCGCCGGCGCCGCCGGACCGCAAGGGCGGCCGGCCCGCCCCCAGGGCACTCGGCATCGCTAGACGCGGTATTCCTGCAGCGGCACCGGATCGAGCACCTTGGCGTGGGGCAGGCGGGTGCGGAGCTGCTCGGCGAACCAGGCGCGGGCGGGCGGGTCGCCGTGCGTGAGGACGATGGAGCGGGGCTTCGCCTGCACGGCGAAGTCCAGGAGTTCCTCGCGGTCGGCGTGGCCGGACAGCTCGAACTTCTCGAGGTGCGCGCGGATCCGCACCTTCACGTTGGCCGCGGCGAAGAGGAAATCCTCGCCCGAACGCGCGGCCTGCAGCTGGCCGCCGGGCGTGTCGGGGTCGGCGTAGCCCACGAAGCAGATGGCGTTCTTCGCCCCGCCGAGCAGGCAGGAGGCGACGGTGTAGGAGGGCGTGTTCTCCACGACCATGCCCGAGCTCACGACGTAGATGCCGGGCAGCGCGGGCGCCTTGCCGGGCACGAGGTCCCGCGGCGACTTGCGCACCTTGAGCTCCTTCAGGATGGTGCGCGTGAAGTGGACCAGCCCGGTCTTGCGGGCGATCTCGTCGAAATGGTCGCAGAGGTCGAGGCCCAGCCCGGTGGCGAAGATCGGCGCGTCCACCAGCCGGTTGAACTTCCGGGCGTCGTGGAGGATGGCGAGCACCTCCTGCATCCGTCCGAGGGCGAACACCGGGATGAGCACGGAGCCGCCGCGCTGGATGGTGGCGTTGATGGTCTCGACCAGCCGGCGGACCTCCGAGCCGCGCGTGCGGCCGGCCGGACGCTCGGTCGCGCCGCGGGTGGTCTCGAGCACGAGGGTGTCGAACGGTCCGGCGGGGAACTTCGCCGGCCCGAGCGTGCGCTGCGCCTCGAAGAGCACGTCGCCGGTGAAGAATATCCGCCGGTGCTTGTGCACGACCTCGAGGCCGGCCGCGCCGGCGATGTGGCCGGCGGGGTGGAAGGTGAACTCGATCTCGTCGCGGGCGCCGGTGAAGCGCTTGGGGTGGGAGAAGGGATGCGGGTGGAGGCGCGGGGCGATGCGGTCGATGTCCTCGTGGCGGAAGAGCGGGTAGTCGGCCACGCCCTTCTCCTCGCGCTCGCGCACCATGACGTTGGCGGAGTTGTGCAGCATCCGCTCGATCAGCATCCGGCTCGGCGGGGTCATCACGGCCGGCACCCGCGGCTGGTCGCGCAGGAGGAGGGGCAGGGAGCCGATGTGGTCGAGGTGGCAGTGCGTGACGACGACCAAGTCCAGCTCCACGCCCTGCAGGGGCCGCGGGTCGGGCGCGGCCTGACGCCCGGTCTGCTTCGGGTGCAGGCCGCTGTCGACCACGAGGTGGAAGTCACCGAGCTGGCAGTAGAGGGAATTGGCGCCGATGCCGCCGTCCCGGTTGAGGTCGATGAGCTTCATGGAGCGGGCTGGGCGAGGGAGACGGACGCCGCCGGCGACCGCAAGGCAAAGCTGGCCGCGCGCTCAGCGCGCGTCCGGCGGGATCTCGAGGTCGAACGCCGGGATGCGCACGAAGACGCGCGCGCCGTGCTCGTCCACGCCGTGGAAGCTGCCGCCCGCGCGGGCGTCGCAGGCGGTGACGTGGTAGCTGTTGTACGAGAACTCCTCGCCGGGCGCGAGCCGCGGGGTCTCGCCGACGATGCGGTCGCCCTCGACCACCAGCCGCGTGCCGTCGGCGTGCGCGATCACCCACTTGCGGCCGAGCAGCGTGACCGTCCGGTCGGAGCCGTTGCGGATGGTCAGAAAATAGACGAACGCGTGCGGCCGGTCGGGCGGCAGGTGCGGTCCGCCGTGCTGGTAGACGAGTTTGTCTAATCGCACGCGGAGGCCGGGTAATTCCAGCGGGGCGTCGGTCATCGGGATTTGTGCGCCGGAGGGACGGCCCGTTTACTCCGGAAAACGGAGGCACGCATGAAACCCATTCTGGAAGTCGCCCGGGGGCTCGGCATCGCGGAGGAGCATCTGACCCTCTACGGGCGAGACAAGGCGAAGGTTGCGCTCCGCGCGCTCGAGCACCGGCCGTCCCGCGGCCGGCTCATCCTCGTGTCGGCCATCACGCCGACCCCCGCCGGCGAGGGCAAGACGGTCACGTCGATCGGCCTCGCCCAGGGCCTCGCCCGCCTCGGCCGGCGCACGGCGCTCGCGCTCCGGCAGCCCTCGATGGGCCCGGTCTTCGGCCGCAAGGGCGGCGCCACCGGCGGCGGCCGCAGCACGGTGCAGCCCGCGACCGAGATCAACCTCCACTTCACGGGCGACTTCCACGCCGTCACCTCCGCGCACAACCTGCTGGCGTCGATCATCGACAACCGGCTCCACCAGCGCACCGCGCCCCTCGCGCCCGCGCAGGTGCTGTGGAAGCGCGTGCTCGACGTCAACGACCGCGCCCTCCGCAGCGTCGTCCTCAACGCCGGCGCCAAGGCCGGCGAGCGCCGCAGCGGCTTCGACATCACGGCGGCGTCCGAGATCATGGCCATCCTCTGCCTCGCCGACTCGATGGCCGACCTCCGCGCGCGGCTCGACCGCATCGTGGTCGGGTTCACCACCGAGGGCGTCCCGGTCCGCGCGGCCGAGTTCCGCGCCACCGGCGCGTTGCTCGCGCTGCTGCGCGACGCCCTCCAGCCCAACCTCGTCCAGACCGTCGAGGGCGTGCCGGCCTTCGTCCACGGCGGGCCCTTCGCCAACATCGCGCACGGCTGCAATTCGGTCCTCGCCACGCGCCTGGCCCTGGCGCACGCGGACTTCGCCGTGACGGAGGCGGGCTTCGCCTTCGACCTCGGCGGCGAGAAGTTCATCGACATCAAGTGCCGGCAGTCCGGGCTCAGCCCCGACGCCATCGTCCTCGTCGCCACCGTCCGCGCCCTCAAGCTCCACGGCGGGGCCGACCCCAAGGAGCTGACGCGTCCCGACTTCGCCGCCCTCGAGCGGGGACTGGGGAACCTCGAGGCCCACGTCACCGCGGCCCGCGACTTCGGCCGGCCGGTGACGGTCGCGCTCAACCGCTTCCCCAGCGACACGCCGGACGAGCTCGCGCGCGTGCGCGCCTTCTGCGCCGGACTGGGCGTCGGCTGCGCGAACTCCGAGGTCTTCGCCCGCGGCGGCGAGGGCGGGGTCGAGCTGGCCGAGGCGGTGCTGCGCAGCCTGCCCGAGCGCGCGGCGCCGCTGGTGCCGACCTATCCGGACGACGTGCCGGTGCGGGAGAAGATGGAGCGCATCGCGCGCCGGTTCTACGGCGCCGACGGCGTGGACCTCCTGCCGGAGGCGGAGGCCAAGCTGAGCCTGCTGGAGCACGCGGGCTTCGGCCGGCTGCCGGTCTGCATGGCCAAGACGCAGAATTCCCTCAGCGACGACCCGGAGAAGGTCGGACGGCCG
The DNA here is from genome assembly GCA_964460895.1 of uncultured Opitutaceae bacterium. GTDB lineage: Bacteria > Verrucomicrobiota > Verrucomicrobiia > Opitutales > Opitutaceae > Didemnitutus. The sequence goes on along the minus strand of CAYWTK010000002.1, from coordinate 23,839 downwards.
CAGGGCTTCCGCATCACCGTCCGCGACTTCGAGCTCGCCGCCGGCGCGGGCTTCATCGTCGCCCTGACGGGCCAGATGATGCGCATGCCGGCGCTGCCCAAGGTCCCCGCGGCCGAGGGCATCGACGTCGACCCGTCGGGCGCGATCACCGGCATCTCCGGCACCTGACGGCCGGGCCGGACCGACGGCCGCGGCCGGCATGTGTCACAGGGCCGCGCCGCGGCGGAATCCCGCTTGCCTCCCTCCGGCGCGACGGGTGTCTAGCGTCATGCCCAAGCTCGCCCTCCTTTCCGTCAGCGACAAACGCGGCCTGGCCGACTTCGCGACCGCCCTCGTCCGGCAGCACGGCTACACCCTGCTCTCGACCGGGGGCACCGCCCGGCTGCTCGCCGAGGCGGGCCTGCCGGTCACCGAGGTCGGGACGCACACGGGCTTCCCCGAGATCATGGAGGGCCGGGTGAAGACGCTCCACCCCAAGGTGCACGGCGGACTGCTCTGCCGGCGCGACAAGCCCGACCACCTCGAACAGGCCCGGCGCAACGGCATCGACCTCATCGACCTCGTGGTCGTGAACCTCTATCCGTTCGAGGAGACCGTCGCGAAGCCGCACGTGGAGTTCGAGGAGGCGATCGAGAACATCGACATCGGCGGACCCTCCATGCTGCGCAGCGCCGCCAAGAACCACGCCAGCGTGGCGGTGGTGTGCGACCCGGCGGACTACGCGGAGGTGCTCGGCGCCCTCGGCGACGAGGCGCGGCTCGCGCCCCTGAGGCGCCGGCTCGCGCTCAAGGTCTTCCAGCGCACGGCGGCCTACGACGGCGCCATCGCGCGCTACTTGGAGAGCCAGCGCGACGAGCCCGACCTCGACGCGCTGAGCGGCTTCCCTTCGACGTACACGCTGTCGGTCCGGCGGGCCCAGACGCTGCGCTACGGCGAGAATCCGCACCAGAAGGCGGCGCTCTACGGCACCTTCCACGACCACTTCGAGCAGCTGCAGGGGAAGGAGCTCAGCTACAACAACATCCTCGATATCACCGCGGCCACCTACCTCATCGGCGAGTTCGAGAAGCCGACCGTCGCGATTCTCAAGCACACGAATCCCTGCGGCGTCGCGAGCGGCGCGACGCTGCTGCAGGCGTGGGAGGACGCCTACGCCACCGACCGGCAGGCGCCGTTCGGCGGGATCATCGTCGTCAACCAGACGCTCGGCGCCGACGTGGCCGAGCGGATCAAGGACATCTTCACCGAGGTCATCATCGCCCCGCGCTTCAGCGACGAGGCGCTGGCCCTGCTCCAGAAGAAGAAGAACCTGCGCCTCATGGTCGCCAAGGAGGGCATCGGCGCCGACTCGCTCCAGGAGGTCCGCTCCGTGGTCGGCGGCGTGCTCGTGCAGGACCGCGACCGGACGCTCGGCAACGTGCGCGAGTTCCGGGTCGTGACGAAGCGGCAGCCGACGGCGGAGGAGTGGGATTCGCTGCTCTTCGGCTGGAAGGTCGGCAAGCACGTCAAGTCGAACGCCATCGTCTATTGCCGCGGCGAGCGCACGCTCGGCGTTGGCGCCGGGCAGATGGCGCGCGTCGACAGCTCGCGCATCGCCGTCTGGAAGGCCGGCGAGGCCGGCCTCGACCTCCGCGGCTCCGCCGTCGCGAGCGAGGCGCTCTTCCCGTTCCCGGACGGCCTCATCGCCGCCGCCGACGCCGGCGCCACGGCGGCCATCCAGCCCGGCGGCGCGCTCCGCGACGAGGAGGTCATCGCCGCCGCCGACGCCCGCGGCATGGCGATGGTCTTCACCGGCATCCGCCATTTCCGCCACTAGCCCGCCCGCCGCGCCGGCAACTGGAGACGCGCCGCCCTCGGCGCGCCAGCCCGCCGACCGCCGCCCGTCGCGCCAACTTTCGCCGACCGCTCCGATCAAATACCAGTCATGGCTCGGAATGAGACCGTGGTGGGCTGCAGGGCCGCACCTCGATTCCCCCGCTAGGACCTGGCTCACGCCACGCCTCTGCACGCGAACCCCAACACCGTCATGGGCATCTGCCGCGCCCGACCGTTCTCTTGGCCACGGATTTGTCGGATGGAGACGGATGGAATCCTTCCGATCCGGATAATCCGTCCTATCCGTGGGAAAAGGAAACGACCGGTGCCGGATGAATCGGAGGATGGCACCCAGCCGTCGCCCGAAACGCCCCAAGAGTATCCATGCGCGCCGTAATTGGTATCAGGCCGGATTCCCGTGCCGCGCGCGCCGCAGGATGACGACGCCGACCGCCGCCACGAAGAGCGAGTAGAACGTCCCGCGGCTCAGCCCGAGGATGAGCGCGGCGTCCGGCTCGCGGAAGACCTCGCCGAGGGACCGCAGGACCGCGTAGCCGACGAGGAATTCGCCGGTGAGCCTCCCGGGGGAATCCTGCAGCACCCGCCCGCGCCACACGCGCAGCTGCATCCACGCGAGGAGGACGAGTCCCTCGAGGCCGGCGGCGTAGAGCTGCGACGGGTGGCGCGGCTCGATCAGCAGCAGCGGCGTGCCCGGCGGCGCGCTCTGGGGAAAGACGACCGCCCACGGGACGTCGGAGACGCGGCCCCAGAGCTCGCCGTTGATGAAGTTCGCGAGGCGGCCGAAGAAGAGGCCGACCGGCGCGGCCGAGACGACGAGGTCGGCCACGTGCCAGAACGGCTGCCGCTGGTTCCGCGCGAACCACGCCAGCACGACCGCCACGCCGAGGAAGCCGCCGTGGCTGGCCATGCCGCCTTCCCAGACCCGGACGAGCACGAGCGGGTCGCGCAGGAATTCCCCGAGGCGGTAGAGGAGGAAGTAGCCGAGCCGGCCCCCGACGAAGACGCCGGCCACGAGCCAGAAGACGAGGTCCGCCGCCGCCGCCGGGGGCAGGGTGGTGCGGCCGGCGCGGGCGTAGCGGTGGAGCAGCCAGGCCGCGGCGGCGAAGCCCACGACATAGGCGAGCCCGTAGTAGCGGATGCCGACGTGCTCGGAGAAGCGGACGAGGAACGGGTCGAGGTCGTGGACCCAGTGGGCGGGCGGGGTCGCGCTCATGGCACGGCGGGGCCGGGCTTCGGCGCCTCGCCGCGCCGCGTGCGGCCGAGGCGCTGCGACTGCGTCCGGGCGAGCTCGCGCATGTCCACGGCGACGTCGTCCTTCTCGAAGATCTCGCGGCCGAGGATGTGCTCCATCACGTCCTCCATCGAGAGCACGCCCGTCGTCGCCCCGAACTCGTCCACCACCACCGCGATCTGCTGGTGCGTGCGGAGGAACTGCTGCAGCGCCTGCGCGACGGTGACGGTCTCGGGGACGAACTGCACCTCCTGCATCAGCTTCTCGACGGTGTCGAAGTCCTGGTCGCTCGCCTTGGCCTTGAGCAGGTCGCGGCGGCGCACGAGGCCGACGATGTCGTCGAGGTTCCGCCCGTACACCGGGATGCGCGCGAAGGGGATGTTGGGGTGGTCGCGGAAGACCTCGCCGACGGTGGCGTTGCGGGGCAGGGCGGTGACGACGATGCGCGGGGTCATGATCTCGCCCACGCGCACGTCGTCGAGCGAGAGGGCGTTGGCGATGATGTTCGACTCGCTGCGCGAGAGCGTGCCCTCCTGCGCGCCCTTCTCCGCGAGGAGGATGATCTCGCGGTCCGCGGCGTGGACGGTGGCCGACTTGCCGACCGCGAGGCGCACGGCCAGCTGGCAGAGCCAGATGATGGGCAGCAGCGCGCGCTCGGCCCAGTAGAGCGGATAGACGACGTGGGGCTGCAGGTGCACGCGGTGCACGACGCCGAGGTTCTTCGGGATGACCTCGGAGAAGATGAGGATGCCCAGCGTCAGCGCCGCGGAGATGATGCCGATGGCGGCGTTGCCGAACAGCTCGGCGCCGATCGCGCCGATGATGGTGGCGCCGAGGGTGTTCGCGATCGTGTTGAGCGTGAGGATGGTCGAGATCGTCCGGTCGAGGTTGTGGCGGAACGCCTCGAGCAGCTCGCCGCGCCGCGGCCGGGCGCGCTTCAGCGCCTCGATCTCGGCCGTGGTGGAGCTGAGGATGAGCGCCTCGGTCAGCGAGCAGAGGAAGGAGAGCGCCATCGTCAGGACGACGGCGGTGATGAAGGTCACCATGGCGGGGCACAGTAGCCCGGCGGTCCGGTTGTCCAAGCCCTCAGTTGCCGCGGGGCGCGGACGCCCGACAACGGTTCCTTTTGGCGTCGACTCCGGAAGTTATTCCCGAGCCGGCGCCGGGAACAGCCTTGCGGCGTCCCGGGCGGCGCCGTTTCGTCCCCGCATGAGCGCCGCCCAGCAGACCCCCCTCAACGCCTTCCACCGTCGCCACGGCGGCCGCATGGTCGAGTTCGCCGGCTGGGACATGCCGGTGCAGTACCGCAGCATCCTCGAGGAGCACCGGGCGGTGCGCCAGCGGGCCGGGCTGTTCGACGTGAGCCACATGGGCGAGGCGGACGTGCGCGGACCGGACGCCCTGCGCTTCCTCCAGCGCCTCGTGACCAACGACTGCGCCAAGCTCTTCCCCGGGCGCGTGCTCTACACCGTGATGTGCCAGCCCGACGGCGGGGTGGTGGACGACCTGCTCGTGTACATGCGCGGCGCGGACGACTACTTCCTCTGCTTCAACGCCGGCAACATCGCCAAGGACCTCGCGTGGATGCGGGAACAGGCCCGCGGCTTCGCGGTGACGGTGACCGACCGCTCGGCCGACTACGCCCAGCTCGCCATCCAGGGCCCCCGCGCGGCCGGGCTGGTGCAGACGCTCACGGCCGTGCCGCTCGACGGCATCAAGTACTACCATTTCGCCGAGGGCGTGGTCGCCGGCGTCCCCTGCCTGGTCTCCCGGACCGGCTACACGGGCGAGGACGGCTTCGAGCTCTACTGTCCCGCCGCCGACGGCGAGCGGCTCGCCGAGACGGTGCTGGCCGCCGGCGCGTCCGTCGGCCTCGAGCTCGCCGGGCTGGGCGCGCGCGACTCGCTCCGGCTCGAGGCGGGCTTCCCGCTCTACGGCCACGAGATCACCGCCGAGATCAACCCGATCGCGGCGGGGCTCGGCTGGGTGGTGAAGTTCGACAAGGGGCCGTTCCTCGGCTCCGACGTGCTGCTCGCCGAGAAGCAGCGCGGCCCGGCCCGCCGCGTGGCCTACTTCCGCACGGGCGACCGGCGCATCGTCCGGCCCGACACCGCGGTGCTCGACGCGGGCGGCGCGACCGTCGGTCGCGTGCTCTCCGGCACGCTCTCCCCGATCCTCAACGAGGCCATCGGTTCGGTTCTCGTCGACGCGGCCGCGCTCGCCGCGCCGCTGCACGTGGACCTCCGCGGCACCGCGGTCAACTTGCAGCTGGTCAAGCCTCCCTTCGTGCCGCTAAAGAAATCCTGACCCTCGCCATGAGCAACATCCCGTCCGACCTCCGCTACGCGAAGTCCCATGAATGGCTGAAGCCCGCCGGCGACGGCACCGCGCTCGTCGGCATCACCGACTACGCCCAGAGCAGCCTCGGCGACATCACGTTCGTCCAGCTGCCCAAGGTCGGCACCGTGCTCCGGGCCGGCGATTCGTTCGGCGTGGTCGAGTCGGTCAAGGCCGCGTCCGACGTCTACGCGCCCGTCGCGGGCACGGTCCTCGAGGTCAACGGCGCGCTCGAGGGCAACCCGGAGAAGCTCAACCAGTCGCCCTACGACGACGGCTGGCTGCTCAAGCTTCGCCTCGCGAATCCCGCGGACGCCGGCTCGCTGCTCAGCCCCGAGGACTACGGCAAGGCGACGGGCTGACGGTCCGGCCCGATGGCGTAGAATCCTCCCTTGCGCGGGCGGGGATTCTGGGGAGAGTCGGCGCGATGCGCGTCCCGTTCCGCCTGATTCCCTGCATCTTGCTCGCCGCGGCCGTCTGGTCGTCCGGTTGCTCCCGCCAGAAGGCGGCGGGCTCGGCCGCCGGTGGCCCGCCCGCCCGCCCGCCGCAGCCCGTCGAGGTCGCCGCCGTCGAGCGCCGCGACCTCGCCGAGTCGCTCTCGCTGGTGGGTTCCCTGGCGGCCAACGAGTCCGCCCAGATCCGGGCCGAGATCGCCGGGCAGGTCCGCGCGGTCAACTTCGAGGAGGGTCAGGCCGTCCGCCGGGGCGACGTGCTCGTGCGCATCGACGACTCCGAGCTGCGCGCGCAGCTCGCCCAGGCCGAGTCCCGCTTCCGCCTCGCCGAGCTCAACCTCAAGCGCAGCGAGGACCTCGCCCAGGCGCGGTCCATGTCGCAGGCCGAGCTCGACCGCACGCGCTCCGAGTTCGCCTCCGCCGAGGCCGAGCTGCGGCTGCTGCGGGTGCGCGTGGACAAGATGGAGATCAAGGCGCCGTTCGACGGCATCATCGGCGCCCGGTCCGTCTCGCCGGGCGACTACGTGACCGCCGCGACTGCGATCACCACCCTCAACGACCTCAGCCGCCTCAAGATCGACTTCCAGGTGCCCGAGCTGTTCGCCAGCAAGGTCCGGTCGGGCTCGACGTTCACCGTCCGCGCCCGCACCCCGGCCGGCGAGGTCGTCGCGCCGGGCGAGGTCTACTTCGTCTCCTCCGTGATCGAGCGCGCCACGCGCTCCACCCAGGTCAAGGGCCTGCTCGGCGCGCCCACGCCGGGACTCAAGCCGGGCATGTTCGCCAACATCGAGATCGTCCTCCAGGTCCGCGCCGGCACCCTCACGGTGCCCGAGGGCGCGGTGCTCGTCACGCCCCGCGGACCGCAGATCGTCGCGGTGCGGACGCAGGGGGCCGACGCCGTGGCCGAGTTCGTGCCCGTGACGCTCGGGCTGCGCGAGCGCGGCCTGGTCGAGGTCGCGCCCGTCGCCGCCGGCGCGCTCGCCGAGGGCCAGTCGGTCGTCGCCTCGGGCGTGGGCGGACTCGCCCTCTTCCCCGGGGCCAAGCTCGCGCCGCGGCCGCTGCGGGCGGAATTCCGGGTGGGAGGCTGAGCCATGGTCCTGTCCGACATCTCCATCCGCCGGCCGGTCGTCGCGCTCGTGGCGTCGATCCTCGTCGTCCTCGTCGGCCTCCTCAGCTTCGCCCGCCTGCCGGTCCGCGAGTACCCGCTGACCGACTCGCCCGTCGTCACCGTCGAGACCTCGTACCGCGGCGCGTCCGCGGAGGTCGTCGAGACCCGCGTGACCGAGCCGCTCGAGCGCGAGATCGCGTCGATCGACGGCATCCGCGTCATCCGCTCCGACTCCCAGGAGGAGCAGTCGCGCATCACGGTGGAGTTCGAGCTCGGCCGCAACATCGACGAGGCCGCGAACGACGTGCGCGACCGGGTGGGGCGCGCCCGCGGGCGGCTGCCCAACGAGATCGACGAGCCCCAGGTGTCGAAGGCCGATTCCGACGCCTCGCCCGTCATCACCATCGCGATCAACTCCGAGCGCTTCTCGCGCCTCGAGCTGCGCGAGATGGTCGAGCGGCTCGTGCTCCAGCGCGTGCAGACCATCCCCGGCGTCGGGTCGGTCAACATCCGCGGCCCGCGCTACGCCATGCGGCTGTGGGTCGACAGCGACCGCCTCGCGGCCCACGAGCTGACGATCGGCGACGTCGAGGCGGCCCTCCGCCAGCAGAACGTCGAGGTCCCGGGCGGACGCATCGAGTCGAGCGCCCGCGAGTTCCCCGTGCGCATCGAGGGCCGCATGGCGGAGGTCGCGGAGTTCGAGAACCTCGTGCTCGCGACCCGCGGCGGCCACCAGGTGAAGTTCGCCGACATCGGCCGGGTCGAGCTCGGGGCGGAGGAGTACCGCTCGGAGAGCTACTTCAAGGGCCGGCCGACCGTCGGCGTGCAGGTGCTGCGCCAGACGCAGGCGAACCTGCTCGACGTGGCGAACGCCGTGAAGGCGCTGCTGCCCTCGATCAAGGCCGACCTGCCCGAGGGCGTGAACGTCGAGATCGGCTTCGACAGCTCCGTCTTCGTCGACCGCTCCGTCCGCGAGGTCTACAAGACCCTCTGGGAGGCGTCCGTCCTCGTCGTCCTCGTCATCTTCCTCTTCCTCCGCGACTGGCGGGCGACCCTCGTGCCCCTGGTCGCCATCCCGGTCTCGCTCATCGGCACCTTCGCCGCGATGAGCTGGCTGGGCTTCTCGCTCAACATCCTCACGCTGCTCGCGCTCGTGCTGGCCGTCGGGCTGGTGGTGGACGACGCCATCGTGATGCTCGAGAACATCTACCGGCGGATCGAGGAGGGGGAGGGGCCGATCCACGCCGCGGTCTTCGGCGCGCGGCAGGTCGCCTTCGCCGTCATCGCCACGACCCTGACGCTGGCGGCCGTCTTCCTGCCCGTCGCGTTCCAGCGCGGCCAGACCGGGCGCCTCTTCTTCGAGTTCGGCATCACGCTGGCGGTCGCCGTCCTGATCTCGGCCTTCGTCGCCCTCACGCTGACGCCGATGCTCTGCTCCCGCGTGCTCAACAGCAAGCGGGTCGACGGACGTCCGGTCCACGGCTGGTTCTACGAGCGCACCGAACCGCTCTTCGTCCGGTTGAACGACTTCTTCGAGCGCACCCTGCGGGCGGCGCTGCGTCTCAAGGCGGCGGTCCTGCTCGCGACCCTCGCCTTCACCGCGGGCGGCCTCGCGCTCTACACCCAGCTGCAGCGCGAGCTCACGCCGCAGGAGGACCGCGGCGTCTTCACCGCCAACCTGATCGCCCCCGTCGGCGCCACGCCGGAGTACCTGCGGCTGTACTCGACCGACATGGAGCAGCTCATCCTCCGCGTGCCCGAGATGGAGCGCACCTTCCACCGCACCGGCGACGGCGGCCGCGCCTTCGTGTTCGCCACCCTCAAGCCCTGGGAGGAGCGCGAGCGCAAGACCCAGGACGTCGTCGCGGACGTGCGGCGGCAGTTCGCCGCCGCGATCACCGGCGGCCAGGCGAGCGCCAGCCCGGTGCGGCCGTTCGGACGCGGCGGGCGCTTCGGCGGCGGCGGCGGAGTCAGCCTCGTCCTGCTCGGCAGCGACTTCAACGAGCTCCAGCGCATCGGCGGCGAGATCGCCGCGGCCATGCGCGAGAGCGGGCAGTTCATCCTGCCGCGCGTGGACCCGTCGCCCACCAAGCCCCAGCTCGACGTGAACATCGACCGGGCCAAGGCCGCCGACCTCAAGGTCCCGGTCAGCGCGGTCGCGGCCACGCTCGAGTCGCTGCTCGGCGGCCGCCGCGTGACCGAGTTCCAGCGCGGCAACCAGCAGTACTACGTGATGGTGCAGGTGACCGACGAGAACCGCGCGACCCCGGCCGACCTCGCCCGGCTCTACGTGCGCTCGTCCGACGGCGTGCTCATCCAGCTGAGCAACCTCGTCAGCTGGTCCGAGAACACCGTGCCCGAGAGCTACCCGCACTTCAACCGGCTGCGCTCCGTCACGGTCTCGGCCCAGATGGGCGAGGGGAGGACGATCGGCGACGGCGTCGCCTTCCTCCAGGAGACCGCGGCGGACCGGCTGCCGCCGGGCTACACCTACGCGTGGGACGGCGAGACCCGGGAGTTCGTCGAGAGCGGCAACGAGACGCTCGTCCTCTTCCTCCTCGCGCTCGTGTTCACCTTCCTGATCCTCGCCGCCCAGTTCGAGTCCTGGATCCATCCGGTGACGATCTTCAGCGGCGTCTTCATCGCGATCGCGGGCGGCCTCACGGTGCTCTACTGCACCCGCTTCTGGGGGCCGGCGATGACCGACAACCTGTTCTCGCGCTTCGGGCTCATCATGCTCATCGGCCTCGTCGCCAAGAACGGCATCCTCATCGTGGAGTTCGCCAACCAGCTCCAGGTGACGAAGGGCATCGGCGCCGCGCAGGCGGCCTTCGAGGCCGCGACGCTGCGCTTCCGGCCGATCCTCATGACGTCCATCTCGACCGTGCTCGGGGCCGTGCCCATCGCCTTCGCGTCCGGCGCGGGCGCGGAGACGCGCAATCCGATGGGCATCGTCATCGTGGGCGGCCTCATGCTCTCGACCCTCATCACGCTCTACGTCGTGCCCATCGTGTACCTGCTGATGGACCGCCTCTGCGTGCTGGTGACCGGGCGCAACAGCGCCCACGGGCTCATCAAGGCGGAGGAGATCGCCCGGGAGACGGAGTCCGCCCGCGAATCCGCCGCATGAGCCCGCGTCTCGCCGCCGGTCTCGTCCTGTTGGCGGGCCTCGCGACGTCCGCGGGCGCGACCGCCGGCTTCGCCGACCGCGGCCTGCGCGCCGCCGAGCAGGCGCTCGCGGCCCTGCGCGAGCGCCACCTCGAGGCGCATCCGCGCCTGCAGGAGCAGGAGGCGAGGGTGGCGGCCTGGCGCCGGGTGGTGGCGGAGATTCCCGGCGCGCCTGACGTCTACCAGGAGTCGCGGGTCGAGCTCGAGGTGCTGCGCGCGCGCCACCTCGAGAACAGCCCGCGGCTGCGCGAACTCGAGGCCCGCACCGCGGCGATGGCGGCCGTGCTGGCGCGGCAGGCCGACGCGCCCCCGGAGCTCCTCCTGGCCCACGCCGACCTCGCGGCCGGACGGCTGCGCTGGGCCGAGCGTCACCCGCGCCTGGTCGACCTCGAGGCCAAGGTGACCGCGTACGACCGCCACCTGCTGGGGCCGTCGGTCGATCCGCTGCCGCTGCGCCTGCTCCGGGCCGAACACGACCACCTCGTCGCCCGGCTCGGGGACAACCATCCCCGGATCGTCGGATTGCGCGAGGAGATCGCGGCGGCCGCGGGCGGACGCTGAGGCTGAGCGGCGCCGGCGGGGCGCCCGCGTGGGTAGCCCGGCCTCTCCGAGGACGGGTCGGACGCGGCGCGGCGATCGCTCGCTCCCTTCCCGATTCCCGGCGCTCGGAGAGCGCCGGCCACCCACGTGGCGTTGGCCCTGTCGTGCCGGGTACCGTGACCGGGGCGCGGCGGGACCGAGCCCGTCGCCGATTCCCTCATCGCCGACGGAGGCGAAGACGGAGGCCCCAGGGGGCTCCACGTGAGCATTGCGTGCCTGCAGGGTTGACCCGCCCTCGGCGCGGTCAGGAGGCGCTCCCCCTGCAGGCTGCAGGTCGAGCCCGCTCGAGAATCCAAGAGCGGAAGGCCTTGGGTGTCAGTCGTCGGACGCCTTGCGCGCGGCGCGCTCCAGCTTGCGGCGCTCGGTCTCCTTCAGCACCCGCTTGCGGAGGCGGATGTTCTGCGGGGTGACCTCGACCAGCTCGTCGGCGGCGATGTACTCGATCGCGCGCTCGAGCGAGAGCTTGGTGGCCGGAGTGAGGGAGTCGGCGACGCCCTCGCCCTGGGAGCGGAAGTTGGTGAGCTTCTTCTCGCGCACCGCGTTGACCGCGATGTCCTCGTTGCGCGGGTTCTCGCCGATGATCATGCCCTCGTACACGCGCTCGCCGGGACCGACGAACAGCTTGCCGCGCTCCTGGCACATCACCAGGGCGTAGGCGGTCGTCTCGCCGCCCTCGGTCGCGATGAGCGTGCCGGTCAGGCGGGTGAGGACCTCGCCGGCGTAGGGGCCGTACTCCTTGAAGAGGTGGGACATGACGCCGCGGCCGCTGGTGGCGTTGACGATGTCGATCTCCAGGCCGATGAGGCCGCGGGTCGTGATGACCGCCTCGATCATCGTCGTGGAGTGGTGCTTCTCCATGTTCGTGATCTGGCCCTTGCGGTTGGCGAGGTTCTGCATGATGGCGCCGACGCACTCGTCGGGCACCTCGATCCAGACGCTCTCGTACGGCTCGTGGCGCTTCCCGTCGACGATCCGCTCGATGACGGTGGGGCGGGAGACGGTGATCTCGAAGCCCTCGCGCCGCATCGTCTCGACGAGCACGGCGACCTGCATGGCGCCGCGCGCCTTGAGGTTGAACACGCCGGCGCGCTCGGAGTCCTCGACGGAGATGGAGACGTTGGTCTTCACCTCGCGGAAGAGGCGCTCGCGGACCTGGCGGGAAGTGACGAGCTTGCCCTCGGTGCCGACGAGCGGGCCGTCGTTCACGCCGATCTGCATCTCGAGCGTCGGCGGATCGATCTGGGTGAAGGGGAGGGCGTGGCCGTTCTCGTCGGCGGTGATGGTGTCGCCGATGTCGATGTCCTCGAAGCCGGAGAGCCCGACGATGTTGCCCGCGGTGGCGGAGGCCGACTCGCTCGTGCCCAGGCCGGAGTACTCGAAGATCTTGGTGATCTTCGCCTTCACGCGCTGGCCGGTGCCGTGACGGATGACGTGGACGGTGTCGCCGATCTTGCCCAAGCCGCCGAGGATCTTGCCGATGGCGATGCGGCCGACGTAGTCGCTCCAGTCGATGTTGGAGACGAGCATGTGGAACGGCTCGTTGGGCTTGGCGAACGGGGGCGGGACGTGCTCGAGGATCGTCTCGAAGAGGGGGGTCATGTCCTTCTTCTCGTCGCCGAGGCGGTACATCATGTAGCCGTCGCGGCCCGACCCGTAGACCACCGGGGCGTCGAACTGCTCCTCGGTGGCGTGCAGCTCCATCAGGAGCTCGAGGACCTTGTCGTACATCTTGGCCGGGTCGGCGTTGTCGCGGTCGATCTTGTTGATGACGATGACGACCTTGAGGCCGTGCTGGAGGGCCTTGCGCAGGACGAAGCGGGTCTGCGCCTGGGGCCCGTCGTAGGCGTCCACCAGCAGGAGCACGCCGTCCACCATGCGGAGCGCGCGCTCGACCTCGCCGCCGAAGTCGGCGTGGCCGGGGGTGTCGACGATGTTGATCGTCTTGTCCTTCCAGTGGACCGACGTGTTCTTCGCCTTGATGGTGATGCCCTTCTCGCGCTCGAGGTCCATGGAATCCATGGCGCGTTCCTCGACCTGCTGGTTGGCGCGGTAGGCGCCGCCCTCCTTGAGGAGCTTGTCGACGAGGGTGGTCTTCCCGTGGTCGACGTGGGCGATGATGGCGATGTTGCGGATGTTCTGGTTCATGGGGCCGGAGGGCACTGCGACGGATAAAAGAGGCCGACGGTGCGCCCCGGTCCCGGCGCTGGCAAGTCCGAAGCTGGTCGCCCGTCCGCCGCGCGTCCGGCGTCCCGCGGGACGGCGGCCGGAAAAGGACGAACCCTCGGACAACGCGCCGAGCGAAACGGGTGCTCGTGGTTCCGGGCAGTGATCGGCCCGGCGCGTTGCCAAAGGGTTCTATCCTAGGAAAAGAATAAGGCCCGGACTCCTTGCGGAATCCGGGCCAAATTCGGGGGTGGGCGTTCGCCACGCGCTCTTTCCCATTCACACCTGTTTGGCGCCCTCGCCGGTTGGCGGGCCAGGTGCTTCCCGACGCTACTCACCGCGGCAGGCGGTGCTTTCGGTCTCATAGCGGGACCGTCCCGGCCCTTTCAGGCGCAGGATCTGTCGAGTGAGGCCTCTACGCCCGGTTCGGCGGCCACCTGCCGGTGGCACGCGCGCCGGACGGGTGCTGGGACGCCTGCAAGAAACATTCGCTCCGGCACCTTGACCACGGGGACGGCCACCGCTTGTGGCGGTGCGTTGGCCCCGTGCGACGGGTCTGACCTCTTACCTCTCAGGCTGCGTTCGACTTGCAGTTGGGTGATCCCGGTTTGCGGAACCGCCCCAAGCTCGGAAGGCTGGCGGGTTGTTGCCATCCCGCGCCACTCCCCGCTGCGGTCCACCCTTTGCGCGCCCAGCCGGATGCTCCAGCCGGGCCTTTCGGAGGGTCGGAGACCCTCCCGAGCGGACCGCTGCGTACTGGTCGTGCAGTAGCAGCCGTAACCCTCTGGGTAACTGCATCGGTGCAGGGCCCGAAACTGGCCCTGGACCTGACTCGGCTCGGACGCGGTTTCTGAGTTCGCGCCTCGCCGCACAGTTCCTTTGTCGCAGGACTGGATCGGTTGCGACACCGTCCAGAGGAACTGGTGAGACATGCCTGTCGCGGCTCGCGCCCCGCAGGGGACGGAAGCACCAGTCGCCTCCGTCCTTTCCCCGGTTGCCCGGGCGTATCCCAGTCGCGCCCTCGGCGGATTTTTCAGGCCGCCGCGCTTTCGACTGTTCTATCAAGGAACGGGCCGACTCTCCGATTTCCCCTCCGAAATGTCCATCGGTTGTTCCTCCCAAGATGTTCACCGCGCGGCGTGAACAGCGCCGGCGCCGCCGACGGCGCGGAAAGTTGTTCACCGCTTGTTCACGCGCGCCTCGCCGTTCGGGCGACGTGCCGAAACCGCTCGCCGCCAGCGGCATGGGCCGGGGTCCCGCGAGTTGCGGACGGACGGGTCCGCCGAAAATCGGGACTTCTCAACCCCCGGCCGTGACCCAATCGTCACCGCTCCGGCCCCATGCCCGATCCGCGCCAGCTTCCGATCTACGAGCTCGAATCCCGCCTCCTCGCCGCCGTCCAGGGCGAGGGCCGGGTCGTCGTGCAGGCACCCACCGGCTCCGGCAAGTCCACCCAGGTCCCGCAGATGCTCCTGCGCGCTGGATTGCTCGGAGACCGGGGCGAGGTGGTCGTCCTCCAGCCGCGCCGCCTCGCGGCCCGCATGCTGGCGCGCCGGGTCGCCGACGAGGTGGGCACCCGCCTCGGCGAGGTCGTCGGCTACCAGATCCGGCTCGATTCGCGGGTGAGCGCGGCGACCCGCATCCGCTTCGTCACGGAGGGCATCCTCCTGCGGCAGATGTCGTTCGACCCGACGCTGCGCGGCATCCGCGCGATCGTCTTCGACGAGTTCCACGAGCGGCACCTCTACGGCGACATCTCCCTCGCGCGCGCGCTGCAGATCCAGCGCACCCAGCGGCCCGACCTCCGGATCGTCGTGATGTCAGCGACCCTCGACGCCGGGATGCTGCGCGACTACCTCGCGCCGTGCGAGGTGCTGGTCTCGGAGGGACGGACGTTCCCGGTGCGCATCGACTACCTGCCGAAGCCGGTGAACTTCGAGCACGACCCCGTGTGGGCCGTCGCGGCCCGGGCTTGCGAGCAGGTCGCGGCGTCCACCGACGGCGACATCCTCGTCTTCCTGCCCGGCGCCTTCGAGATCGCCCGCACGGTGCAGGAGGTCCAGGGCTCCCACGCCCTGCGCGGCTTCGCGTGCTTCCCCCTGCACGGCGAACTCCCGCCCGAGCAGCAGGACCGCGCGGTGGCCCGGCTCGACACCCGCAAGATCATCGTCTCCACCAACGTGGCCGAGACCTCGCTCACGATCGACGGCGTGACCGCGGTCGTCGATTCCGGCCTCGCCCGCATCGCCCGCTACGATCCGCACCGCGGCATCAACACGCTGCTCATCGAGAAGGTCTCCGTCGCCTCCGCCGACCAGCGCGCCGGACGCGCGGGCCGCACCGCGCCCGGCGTCTGCCTCCGCCTCTGGACCGAGCGCGAACACGGACAGCGGCCGCTGCAGGAACTGCCCGAGGTCAAGCGGCTCGACCTCGCGGAGGTCGTCCTGACGCTGAAGTCGGCCGGCATCGACGACATCCACGCCTTTCCCTGGCTCGAGAAGCCCGACCCGAAGTCGCTCGAGCGCGCCGAGACCCTGCTGGAGGACCTCGGCGCCATCGGAACCGCGCCGCCCCCGGCGCCGAGCGACGCGGCCCCTGGAGCCGCGCCGCCCCCGGCGCGGAACGACCGCGGCGACGGCGCCGCGGCCCGAGCGAAGTCCATCACCGACGTCGGTCGGCGCATGCTGCGCTTCCCGCTGCATCCGCGCTACGCGCGCATGTTCCTCGCGGCGGAACAGTACGGATGCGCGCGCGCCGTCGCGCTGATGGCGGCCCTGACGCAGGGCCGGACCTTCCTCCTGCGGGGAGTGGACAAGCGGACGCAGGAGGCGCGCGACGACCTCTTCGGCGCGGAGAACGAGTCCGATTTCTTCCTCCTCATGCGCGCCTGGCGCTACGCGGAGAAGGCGGGCTTCAACGGCGACGCGTGCCGCCGCCTCGGCCTGCACGTCCAGGCGGCGCGGCAGGTCGGTCCGCTCTTCGCCCAGTTCCTCGAGATCGCGGAGGCGGAGGGCCTCGACGTCGCGGAACGGAGGATCGACGGCGAGGCGGTCCGCCGCTGCGTCCTGCTGGGCTTCAGCGACCACCTCGCGCGGCGGCTCGACCGCGGCACGCTGCGCTGCGAGCTCGTGCACGGCCGCCGCGGCGTCGTCGCCCGCGAGAGCTGCATCCAGGAGGCGCCGCTGTTCGTCTCCGCCGACATCACCGAGGTCGAGAGCCGCGGCGAGGTGAACACCCTCCTCAACCTGAACACGGCGGTCGAGGAGGCCTGGCTGCGGGAGCTCTTCCCGGGCGACTTCCAGGACGGAGGCGGGGTGGTCTACGACGCGACGCAGCGGCGGGTCGTCGCCCGGCGGGAGCGCCGCTTCCGCGACCTCGTGCTCGAGTCGCGGTTGACGGCGGACGAGCCGTCGCCCGGCGAGGCCGCGGCCCTGCTCACGCAGGAGGTCCTCGCGGGCCGCATCGTCCTCGGCGAATGGAGCGAGGCCGTCGAGCACTGGATCACCCGCGTGAACTGCCTCGCGAAGTGGTGGCCGGAGCTCGAGGTCAACCCGATCACCCCCGCCGACCGGGCCACCCTCATCGAGCAGGTCTGCTACGGCAGCTACGGGGCGCGCGAGCTCAAGGACAAGCCGGTGATGCCCGTCCTCCGCGACTGGCTGCTGCCGGAGCAGCTGGCCGTGCTCGACGACTACCTGCCGGAGCGGATCGAGATGGCCAACGGCCGGCGCGCCCGCGTGACCTACCACGCGGAGGGCCCGCCGGTGCTGAGCGCCCGCATCCAGGAGCTCTACGGCGTGCCGGGCCGCTTCACCCTCGGGCACGGGCGCGTGACGGTGCGCATCGAGGTGCTGGCGCCCAACCAGCGTCCGATCCAGGTGACGGACGACCTGACCAACTTCTGGCGCGAGGTCTACCCGCGCCTCAAGCCCGAGCTGTCCCGCCGCTACCCGCGGCACGAGTGGCGCTGAGCCGACGCTATGACGACGAACGGCGTTGAGGCGGCGGTCGCGGGCGGGCACTAGGGGGACGAGCATGAGCCCCCGTCGCGCCCCGTCCCCTCCGCCGTCCCGCCAAGCCGTCGACGAGCTGCCCCGGCTCCGCGAGGAGGTCCGCGTCCTCGGCGCCCGGCTCGGCGCGATCATCGCCCGGCTGGAGGGGAGGCGCGCGTTCCGGCTCGTCGAGGAGCTGCGGGCCCTCGCCAAGGCCAGCCGCGCCGGGCAGCCCCGGGCCGCGGCGCGCCTCGCCGCCCGCGTGCGCGGCCTCTCGCCCCGGGACGCCCTCAACCAAGCGATGGCATTCACCCTCTTCTTCGAGCTGGTCAACCTCGCGGAGGAGAATTTCCGCATCCGGCTCCTCCGCGCGCGGCGGGCCGACGCCGAGCGCCGCAAGGAATCCATCGCGGCCGCGATCGCCGAGCTCCGGCAGGCGCGGGTCCCGGCGGCTCAGGTCCAGGCGATCCTCGACGACCTCGCGATCGAGCTCGTCTTGACGGCCCATCCGACCGAGGCGAAGCGGCGCACCCTGCTCACCAAGCTCGCCTCCCTCGCCGAGGTGCTCCGCGGCCAGACGGCCGCGGAGCTCGCGGCCAGCCCCGAGGTCGAGCGCGAGATCGTCTCCCTCTGGCTGACCGACCGCGGCCGTCCCGCGCCGCCGACGGTGGTCGACGAGGCGCGCACCGGCCTCTGGTACTTCGAGCGCACGCTCTACCACGTGCTGCCCGCGCTGCAGCGCGACCTGGCGGAGGCGCTCGCGCGCCACTACCCGACGGTGCGGCCGCCGCTCGGCTGGCTGCGCTTCGGCTCGTGGATCGGCGGGGACCGCGACGGCAACCCCTTCGTGACCGGGACCGTCACCCGCCGCGTCCTCGGCCTGCAGCGGGACCTCGCCGTCGCCGCCATGCGCCGCAGCCTCCAGCGCCTCGCCTGGTCGCTCTCCGTCTCGGCGCTGCGCGAGCCGGCGGCCCCGGCCGTCGTCCGGCTCGCCGAGCGCCTCGGCCGGCACGCGGCCGACTGGGAGGACATCCGCCGCCGCCACGAGTTCGAGCCCTACCGCCTGCTCGTCTACGTGCTCCGGGCGCGCCTGCAGGACCCGCAGCGCCCGCTCACCGCGCCGGAGATCCGCGCCGCGCTCGAGGTGATCGACGCCAGCCTCCGCGCCGGACGAGCCGCGCCGCTGGCGGACGGCAGCCTGCGCGACGCCCGCGCGCGCGCGGCGGTGTTCGGCCTCCACACCGCCCGCCTCGACCTGCGCCAGCATTCCGCGGTGCACGCCCGCGCCGTGGCCTCCCTGCTCGGGCGGCCCGACTACCCGGACCGGCCGGAGGAGGAGAAGCGCGACCTGCTCGCCCGCGCCCTGCGGCGGCCGCCGCCCCCGCCGACCGCCCCCGACGCCGACCTGCGCGGCGCGCTCGAGGCCCTCGAGGCGGTGCGCGCGGCCGATCCCGGGGCGGTCGGCCTCTTCATCATCAGCATGACGGCCGACGTCTCCGACGTGCTGGAGGTGCTGCTGCTCCAGCGCGTGGCGGGCACGGCGCTGCCGGTGGCCCCGCTCTTCGAGACGCTCGACGACCTGCGCCGCGCCCCCGACGTGCTCGCCCGGCTCTTCGCCGACCCGGCCTACCGGCGCTGGCTCAAGGCGCAGGGCGGGCGGCAGCACGTCATGCTCGGGTACTCCGACAGCAACAAGGACGCCGGTTTCCTCGCCGCGAACTGGGCCCTGCACGAGGCCCAGGAGACGATCGCGGCGACGGCGCGCGCGCACGGCGTGCGGCTGACGCTCTTCCACGGCCGCGGCGGCAGCATCGCGCGCGGCGGCGGACCGGCCGCGAAGGCCGTGCTGGCGCAGCCCGTCGGGCTGCGCGACGGCGGCATCCGGGTGACCGAGCAGGGCGAGGTGCTCTCCACCCGCTACCACGACCCCGACGTCGCCCACCGCGTGCTCGAGCAGATGGCCTACGGGGTGATCCTCGGCGCCCACCGCGCCCGGGACGGCCGCACGGCGCCGCCCGCGGCGTGGCGGTCCGCGATGGACGCGATGGCGGAGCGCAGCACCGCGGTGTACCGCGCGCTCGTGCAGGATCCCGATTTCCTCGCCTTCTGGCAGCAGGCCACGCCGATCGACGAGATCGGCGAGCTCAAGCTGGGGTCGCGCCCGTCCTACCGGAAGGAGGGCCCGCGCACGCTGGCGGACCTGCGCGCCATCCCGTGGGTCTTCTCCTGGATGCAGAGCCGCTTCAACCTGCCCGGCTGGTACGGGCTCGGCTCCGCGCTCGAGGCGCAGGCGGCGACGGCGGAGGGCCTGGCGACGCTCCGGGCGATGTACCGCGGGTGGCCGTTCTTCCGGCTGCTGCTCGACAACACCCAGCTGACGCTCGGCAAGGCCGACCTCGGCATCGCCCGCGTCTACGCCGGCCTGGTCGAGCCTCCCGCGCTGCGCGCGCGTGTCTTCGGCGCGATCGCGGCGGAGTTCCGCCGGGCGGAGCGGCTCGTACTCACCGTCTGCGGACAGAGGGAGCTGCTCGGCGCCGAGCCCGTGCTCGCCAACTCCATCCGGCAGCGCAACCCGTACATCGACCCGCTGAACCACCTGCAGGTGGAGATGATCCGCCGGCTCCGCTCCGGCCGTCTGCCCGCGGCGGAACGGGCCGCGGTGCGCCGCGTCGTCGAGCTGACGGTGAGCGGCATCGCCGCCGGGTTGAAGAACACCGGCTGAGCCGGCTCAGTGGAAGTCGTGCGACGCCTGCGCCGGGAGCGCGGGATGCCGCAGGGCCTCGACCGCGTCGGCGCGCACGTGGACGACGCCCGCGACGTTCTGCACCGGGCCGGCGATGCGCAGGGCGGGCTCGGTGGCGACGACGAGACGGTGGCGCTCGAAGAAGGCGGCGTTCAGCACCGCGTTGGCGATGCCGGTCTCGTCCTCGAGGCTGACGAAGACGACGCCCGCCGCGGTGCCCGGACGCTGGCGGCAGATGACGGCTCCGGCGATGGCGACGCGCGCGCCGTCGGGGACGCGCGCGAGGTCGGCGGCGCGCACGACGCCCGGCAGGTCCGGGCGCGCCAGCGCCATCGGGTGCGCGCCGGTGGTCACGCCGGTCCCGGCGAAGTCCTCGGCCAGGCGCTCCCCCGGGTCCATCGGGCCGAGCGGCACCGGCGCGTCCGCGGCGGCCGCGGGCTCGGCGCGCCGCAGGAGCTCCTCGTCGGCGGTCCAGCCGCCCTCGACCCGCCAGAGCGCCGCGCGCCGGTGGCCGGCGAGGGCGTTGCAGGCCCCGAGCCGCGCCAGCGCCCGGCGCTCGGCGGGGGCGAGCCGGACGCGCGCGACGAGGTCCTCGAGCGACGCGAACGGCGCCTCCGCCCGCGCGGCCACGAGCGCGCGGCCGGCCTCCGCGCGCAGGCCCTTGACGTAGCGGAGGCCGAGGCGGACGGTCCGCTCGTCCTCCACCGTGCAGTCCCAGGACGAGCGGACCACGCAGACCGGCCGCGTGCGGACGCCCGCGGCGCCGCGCCGCGCGTCCTGCACGAGCGTCGCCGGGCCGTAGAAGCCCATCGGCTGGTTGTTGAGCAGGCTGGCGAGGAACTCGGCCGGGCGGCGGAACTTGAGCCAGGTGCTGAGGTAGGCCAGCAGCCCGAAGCCGATGGCGTGCGACTCGGGGAAGCCGTAGGCGGCGAACGAGACGGCGGAGCGCGTGATGCGCGCGACGACGGTCTCGTTGTGCCCGGCGCGGCGCAGCGCGACGCAGAGCTTCTCCAGCGCGCGCTCCAGCCGGCGCGGGTCCTTGGTGAAGCCCATCGCGCGCCGCAGCTCCTCGGCCTCGCCGCCGGTGAACCCGGCCAGCGCCATCGAGAGCTCCAGCATCTGCTCCTGGAAGAGGATCACGCCGAGCGTGCGCTCGAGGATGGGCTTCACCCGCGCCTCCACGGAGGGGTCGATGTAGTCCGGGGGCTCGAGCCCCGCCCGGCGGCGGATGAGCGGGTGCACGAGCTGGCCCGTGATGGGGCCGGGGCGCACGAGCGCGACCTGCATGGCGAGGTCGTAGAGGTCGCGCGGCCGGAAGCGCGGCAGCGTCGCCATCTGCGCGCGGCTCTCGATCTGGAAGACGCCGACCGTGTCCGCGGCGCGGATGCGCTCGAAGACGAAGGCGTCGTCCTTCGGGATCTCGTCGAAGCTGCGCGGGCCGCCGCGGGCCGCGCAGAGCTCGAGCGTGTCCTGCAGCACCGCCATCATGCCGAGCCCGAGGAAGTCGATCTTCACGATGCCGAGGTCCTCGCAGTCGTCCTTGTCCCACTGGCAGACGCTGCGGCCGGGCATGGTGGCCGGTTCGAGGGGCACGACGGCGCTCAGCCGGCCCTGGGCGATGACCATGCCGCCCGAATGCTGGCCGAGGTGCCGGGGCAGGCGCCGCACGCGCGCGTGGAGCCGGGCGAGGGCGGCGGCCCGCGGGTGGTCGGGCGGGATGCCGGCGAGCTCCAGCTGGCGCCGCAGCTCGAGGGTCGGCGGGAAGTCGCCGCTCGCGTAGAGCCCCGAGAACCGGTCGAGCGCGTCCTCGCCGAAGCCGAGCACCTTGCCCACCTCGCGCACGGTGCTGCGG
Source organism: uncultured Opitutaceae bacterium (assembly GCA_964460895.1). GTDB lineage: Bacteria > Verrucomicrobiota > Verrucomicrobiia > Opitutales > Opitutaceae > Didemnitutus. The sequence continues at coordinate 2,357 of CAYWTK010000002.1, read as the reverse complement.
CCGCGGTACGTGATGACGTTCGCCGTCATCGCCGCCCCGAGCCGGCCGTACCGGCGGTACACCTCCTGGATCACGGCCTCGCGCCGCTCCCCGCTGGGGAAGTCGAGGTCGATGTCCGGCCACGAGGGCCGCCCGTCGCTCCCGACCCGGCCGCGGCTGAGGAAGCGCTCGAAGAGCAGGCGGTGGCGGAGCGGGTCCACCGCGGTGATGCCGAGGACGTAGCAGACCGCGCTGTTCGCCGCGCTGCCGCGCCCCTGCACGAGGATGCCGCGCTCCTCGCGGGCCCAGCGGCAGATGTCCCAGACGATGAGGAAGTACCCGGCGAACCCGAGCTCGGCGATGAGCCCGAGCTCCCGGTCCAGCTGCGCCCGCAGCCCCGCCGGGAGGTTGCCGTAGCGGCGGCGCGCGGCGCCGAACGCCACCTCGTGCAGGTAGTCGTCCATCGTGCGCCCCGCCGGCACGGGGAAGGACGGGAACTCGTAGCCGAGGTCCGCGAGCGTGAACTCCGCCCGCGCGGCCAGCGCCGCGGCCCGGTCGAGCGCACCGGGGTCGTCGGCGAACAGCGCCCGCATCTCCGCGCCCGACTTCACGTGCCGCTGGTCGTTCGCCGCCAGCCGCCGGCCCGCGGCGTCGAGCGTGACGTGGTGGCGGAGGCAGGCGAACACGTCGGCCACCTCCCGGTCCTCCCGGACCGCGTAGGCGACGCCGCCGGTCGCGACGGTCGGGAGGCCGTGCGCGGCCGCGAGGTCGCGCAGGAACCGCAGCTCGCGCTCCTCGCCGCGCCGGCGGTGCCGCTGCAGCTCGACGTGCAGCCGGTCGGGACCGAAGATCCGCCGGAGCGGCGCGAGCGCCTGCGCCGCCGCGGCCGCGCCGCCCGCGCGCCAGGCCCGCCGCACGGGACCGTCCTCGTCCCCGGTCAGCGCCGCCAGCCCGGCGGAGAAGCGCCCGACCTCCTCCCACGTCGCGTAGCAGGGCCGCTTGCGCTCGTCCGGCGGCGCGAGGTCCGCCGGACGGTCGCCCGGCGGCGCCTCCGTCCGCTCCGTCATCTTCGCCTCCGTCAGCAGGCCGCAGAGGTTGCGGTAGCCCTCGCGCGAGAGGGCCAGCAGGGGCAGGACGGACCCGTCCGCCAGCGTGACCTCCGCCCCGACGAGCGCCCGCTGGCCGCGCGCCCGCGCCGCCTGGTGCAGGCGGGGCGCGCCGTAGACGCCGTCGCGGTCGAGCAGGGCGAGGCCGGCGAGGCCGGCCGACGCGGCGGCCTCCGCCAGCGCCTCGGGATCCGAGGCCCCGCGCAGGAAGCTGAACGCGCTGCGCGCGTGGAGTTCGACGTAGTCCGCCATGGCCGCTCAGTCGTACTCGCCCTCGACGAACCAGCCGTCGGCCGTGCGCGCGAGGAGGTAGACGCCGCCGCCGGCCAGCGCGACGTCCCACTCGGTCCGTCGCCACGCGCGGTCCTCCTGCCACCAGTCCCCGCTCGCCACCCACGCGCCGCGCCGCCCGGCGAGCGCGCCGTGGAAGCGCTCGGTCCACAGGTAAGTGGGCTCGCCGTCCGTCAGCTCCAGCCGGGCGGGCAGGGGCGGACGGAACCGGCGGAGCGGGCGTCCGACGGGGGGAGGGGCCGCGGACGGCGCCGCCGGCGGCGCCACGACCGGGGGCGGGGCGACGAGGCGCACGGCGTCGGGCCGGTGCGTGTCCTCGAGCTCGGGCCGGCCGACCCGGCCGGAGCCGACGACCGCGACGACCCGCGCCAGGGTCTCGGCGAAGCCGTGCGGGTCGCGCAGGCCCGTCTCGAACAGACCGGTCTGGCGCACGGGCGGACGCACCGGCTCGAGGCGGAGCGCGATGCCGACGACGGGCGCCGCGGTGCGCAGGCCCTCGAGGTGGGTGTGGAGGGTGCGGAGGAGGACCGCCGCGTCGCGGGTCGGCTCCGGCAGGCGGAAGTCGCGCGCGTGTGCCGTCGCGTCGGCCAGGTCGAGCCGCAGCCGCAGGTCGGCGGCGGCGAGGGCGGCGGTCTCGAGCCCGAGCACGAGGCGGTCGAGGAGGCGCCGGAGCAGGAAGAGCAGGGGCTCGAGCGTCTCCACGGCGTCCTCCAGCTCCAGCGCCGCCTCGAACTCCGGCGGGGCCGCCTCCCGCCGCAGCGGCCGCGGGTCGCCGCCGCGGGCGCGGTCCCAGAGCGCGGTGCCCGCCGCGCCGAGGCGGCGGCCGACGTCGTCGCGCGGGAGCGCCGTCAGCTCGCCGCAGGTGCGGAGGCCCCAGCCCGCCAGCACGTCGGCCAGCGCGGGCTCGGGACCGAGCGCGGCCAGCGGCTGCGGGGCGAGGAAGGCCGCCTCGGCGTCGGGTTCGACGCCCCGCACCACGCC
>CAYWTK010000001.1:0-88624 GCA_964460895.1 uncultured Opitutaceae bacterium | reverse complement strand
CGGCCGACCCGCACGCCGGGCACGCCCGCGCGACCGCGCCGGCGCCCGCCGCCGACGCGAAGCCGGTCAACACCGTCTGCGCCATCTGCGGCATGGACGTGGACCCGAAGCTCCCCACCGCCGTGTACCAGGGCAAGGTGATCGGCTTCGGCTGCCGCATGTGCCCGCCGAAGTTCGCCAAGGACCCGGACCGCTGGGGCCCGGCCTACCTCCGCAACGAGGTCGTGACCCGCTGAATCCCCGGTGGCCGAACGCGGGAGCGTTCGGCAGCCCAACTGACGAAAGCCTGACGGCTTCCGCTACGAAGAACGCCGCGCCATGAACCGAATCCCCCTGTTCCTCCTCGCGCTCGCCGGCCTCGCGGCCGGAGCCGCCACCGTCGCGCTGCTGCCGGCCCGGCTGCTGTTCACCGCGCCCGAGGCGCCGACCGCCTCCACGGGCGAGCCAGGCGCCCGCTACGCGTGCCCGATGATGGACTTCATCGGCCAGGCCCCGGGCACCTGCCCGGTGTGCGGCATGGACATGGCGAAGGTCACCGCCGGCGAGCTCACGCGCGAGCAGCAGCGCCGCATGGGGCTGGAGACGGTCAGGGTCGCCGCCGGTCCCGCCGCCGTGCAGGTGCGGGCGCACGGCCTCGCCGACTACGACCATCGCTTCACGACCATCGTCGTGCCGCGCGTCGCGGGACGCATCGTGAAGCGCTACGACCCCACGTGGGGCTGCTGCGAGGACGTCGCGCCCGGCGCGGCCATCGTGGACCTCTACAGTCCCGAGGCCTTCGCCGCGCAGGGCGAGCTGCTCGCCGCGCAGCGGCTGGGCGACGAGGCGGCCGTGCGCGCGCTGCGCGAGCGCTTCGGGCGGTGGAACCTCGCCGACGTCGCCGATGCCGTCCTCGCGGGCGAGCCGCCGACCGACACCGTCACGATCCGCGCGCCCTCCGGCGGCGTGGTCTTCCTGCGCGACTTCGAGGCGGTCAACCAGGCCGTCGCCCTCGGCCGCGAGGTCGCGGCCGACACTCCGTTGATCACGCTCGTGGACCCCGTGCGCCTCACCGTCGTGCTGCAGGTCCCGGAGCAGGCCGCGCGCTTCCTGCGCGAGGGGCAGGCGGTCGAGCTGGAGAGCGACGACCGCGGTCCGCTGCCGGAGGTGCGGGCGACCGTGGCCCGGCTCGGCCGCGAGATCAGCCCGGACCTGCGCACGCGCGAGGTGCGGCTCTACCTCGAGGACGCCGCGCACCTCGTCCAGCCCGGCTCGCTCGTCGCCGCCCGCATCCAGGGCGTGCTCGGCGCGGACCTCGCGCCGGCCGACCCGGGCGATCCGGCGGCCGCGGGCGTCTTCCCGCTCGTGCCGCGCGACGCCGTGCTCTCGACCGGCGTGCGCCACGTGGCGTGGCGCGTGGCCGAGCGGATGTCCGACGGCCGCCTCCGGTTCGAGCCCGTGACGCTCGCGCTCGGGCCGCGCATCGAGGACGCGGGCGGGCGCGACGTGTACGTCGTCCGCGCGGGCCTCCGGCCCGGCGACGAGGTCGCCGCGCAGGGCGCCTTCCTCATCGACAGCCAGGCGCAGCTCGCGGGCACGCCCAGCCTGCTCTTCCCGCACGGCGCGGCCGCCCCGGCGGGCGGTCACGGCCACTGAGGCGCCGCGCGATGATCCCGTTCTTCATCCGCCAGCCCCTGCTCGCGCTCGCCGCGGCGGCGGCCCTCGCCCTCGCCGGCTTCTGGGCGTGGCGGCAGGTGCCCGTGGACGCCATTCCGGACCTGAGCGACAACCAAGTCATCGTGTGGGCGGAGTGGCCCGGCCGGAATCCGCAGGACATGGACCGCCAGGTCACCGCGCGCCTCGCGCGCGAGCTGCAGGGCCTGCCCGGCATCCAGACCGTGCGCGGCCTCTCGCTCTACGGCGCCAGCTACCTGTACCTCATCTTCGAGGAGGGCCGGGACCTCTACGAGTGCCGCACGCGGGTGCTCGAGCGGCTGGCGCAGCTGCGCGGCCTTCTGCCCGAGGGCGTGGAGGCGCGGCTCGGGCCGGACGCGACGGCGATGGGCCAGGTGTACGCGTTCACCCTGCAGGGTCCGGCGGACGTCGAGCGCAAGCGGTACGTCCTCGACCAGGTCGTGCTCCCCGCGCTGCGCGGCGTGCCCGACGTGGCCGAGGTCGCGCCGGCGGGCGGCGTCGTGCGCGAGTACCAGATCGACGTCGATCCGCAGCGCCTCGCGGCGCTCGGGCTCGGCCTCGACGAGCTGATGATGGCGGTGCGGGCGGCCGGCCGCGACGTCGGGGCGATGAGCGTCGAGCGCAGCGGCGTGGAGACGATGATCCGCGGCGCCGGCTTCATCCGCTCGGTCGAGGACGTCGAGTCGGTCGTCCTCCGCGGCGACCGGGCGCGCGGCGCCGGCCTCCGGCTGGGCGACGTGGCGACCGTCCGGCTCGGCGGCCAGTTCCGCCAGGGCCTGCTGGCGGACGAGCACCGCGAGCAGGTTGGCGCCATCGTCGCGCTCCGCGTGCACGCGGACCCCAAGTCGGTGATCGATGCGGTCAAGCGCCGCCTCGTCGACCTCCAGCCCGCCCTCGCCCGCGAGGGGCTGGCGGCCGTGCCGTTCTACGACCGCTCGCAGCTCATCCACGAGACGACGGCGACCGTGACCGAGACCCTGCGCGAGGCGGTCATCACCACCGTCGTCGTCGTGCTGGCGTTCCTCCTGCACGCGCGCGCCAGCCTCGCCGTCGCGGTCAGCCTGCCGCTCGGCATGCTCTTCACGTTCCTCGTCATGCACCTCGCCGGTGTGGGCGCGAACATCATGAGCCTCGCCGGCATCGCGATCGCGATCGGCGTGATGGTGGATTTCGGCATCATCATGACGGAGAACATCACGCAGCACCTCCTCGACCTGCAGCGGCGCTGCCGGGCGGCGGGCCGGGCGATGCCGGTGTCGCCGTTCGACCCCGAGGTGACCGAAGCCGTCGTGGGCGGCGCGCAGGAGGTCGCGCGGCCGCTGCTGACGTCGGCGGCGACGACCGTCATCGGGTTCCTGCCGGTCTTCGCGCTGACCGACCAGGCCGGACGCCTGTTCGAGCCGCTGGCGCTGACCAAGACGCTCGCGATCAGCGGCGCCGTGCTCGTCGGCCTGTTCCTCGTCCCCGTCCTCTGCCGCCTGCTCCTGCCGCCGTGGCACGTGCGCCGGCCGCTGCTGGTGGCCCTGGCCGGCCTCGCCGCCGGCGCGGCCTTCGGGTGGAGCGTGCGCGACGGGTGGTCGCTGCCGCTGGACCACGGCCGTTGGGCGCTGACGGTGCCGGGCTGGATCTTCGCGCCGCTGTTCGCCGCGCTGGTCGGCTCCGCCGTCTGGAAGCTCGGCCGCGAGCGGCTGGTGGACTACGAGGAGAACCCGGCCAGCCGGGCGATCCACGTGGCCTACGAGTGGGCGTACGCGCGCATCGTCCGCCGCAAGGGCCTCTTCACCGCCGCCATCGCGACGATGGCCCTCGGCGGCTACCTGCTCGGCGCCGGGTGGCCGGCGGTCAGCTGGCCGCTGCGGCAGGCGTTCGCGCTGGCGGGGGCGGACCTCGGGCGGACGACGCTCGACCGCGAGCTCACGCGGCTCTTCCCCGGCGCGGGCTCGAGCTTCCTGCCGCCGCTCGACGAGGGCAGCCTGCTCTTCATGCCCTCGCTGCCGGCGACGGCGGGCCTGGGCGAGACGCAGCGCGTCATGCTCGAGCAGAACCGCCTCATCGCCTCCGTGCCCGAGGTGGCGGGCGTCATGGGCAAGCTCGGCCGCGCCGAGACGGCGCTCGACCCGGCGCCGCTCGGGATGATCGAGACCGTCGTCGTGCTGAAGCCGTACGCGGAGTGGCCCGTGCAGGAGGTGTCGGCGCCGGACGGCACCGTCGAGCGCCGGCCGCGGACGCTGGCCGAGGTGCGGGCCGCGCTGGCGGCGATCAGCGACATCCCCGGCGTGGCCCCGAGCTGGCTGCAGCCGATCGAGACCCGCGTGGTCATGCTCTCCACCGGCATCCGCAGCCTCCTCGCGCTCCAGGTATTGGGCGACGACGGCGCCGCGCTCGAGCGTTTCGCCGAGGCCGCGGAGAAGGTCCTGCAGGGCGTGCCCGGCGCGGTGGACGTGCAGATGCAGCGCGAGGGCGGCAAGCCCTACGCGGAGGTCCGGCTCGACCCCGCGCGCGTCGCGCGGTTCGGGCTCACGACCGAGCGCGTGATGGAGGCCGTCGAGACCGGGCTCGGCGGCATGGCGCTGACCTATTCCGTCGAGGGCGCCCTGCGCTACCCGGTCCGCATCCGCTACGCGCGCGAGCGGAGGGACGACGCCGACGAACTCGTCGGGCTGCGCGTGCCGCTGCCGGACGGCAAGGGCTCGGTCCCTCTCTCCAGCCTGCTGGCGGCGCCGACCGTGCACGTGCTCGAGCTCGGGCCCGACGCCCCCGACGCGGCCGAACTGGGCGCGCGCCTGCCGCTGGAGGCGCAGCGCAACTTCGCGCCACTGGACGCGCGCCGGGCGGAGCTGACCGTGCCCGCCGGCGAAGGGCTGCCCGCGGAACTGGCGCGGGCGGTGGCCGCGGGCACCATCCGCGTCGCCGCGCGCCGTCCCGCCGCGGAGGGCCTGACGTACGTCATCGGCCCGATGGCCATCCGCTCCGAGGGCGGGCGCCGCACGCAGTACGTGATGATGAACGTGCGCGGCCGCGGCGAGATGGAGGTCGTGGCGGCGGCGGACGCGCGCCTGCGCGCCGCGCTGGCCGAGGGCCGGCTCGAGCTGCCGCCGGGCGCGACCTTCCGCTGGGTCGGGCGCTACGAGCAGAAGGTGAAGGCCGACGCCGCGCTCCGCGGCATCATCGCCGGTTCGTTCGCGGTCATGGTCGTGCTCATCTACGTCGGCACGCGCTCGTGGCTCATCACGGGGGTCATCCTCTTCGCCAACGCCACCGTGACGACGGCCGGCGGGTTCTTCTTCGTCTGGCTCTGGGGTGCGGAGCTCACGACCGCGGTGGCCATCGGCTTCCTCGTGCTCCTCGGCGTGATGTTCAACGACGGCATTCTGCTCGGCACCTACCTGCAGGAGAAGTTCCGGACCCATCCCGGCACGATGGACGAGGTGCACCGGCGCGTGTTCGAGGCCGGCCTGCGGCGGCGGCGGCCGGCGATCATGACCAACGCGACGACGCTGCTCTCGCTCGTGCCCGTGCTGTGGGCGGCGGGCCGCGGTTCGGAGCTGATGGTCCCGATGGTGCTGCCCGTGGTGGGCGGCATGGTCTTCGACATCGTGTCCCTCTTCTCCGTCCCGGTCTTCTACACCTGGTACTGGGAGCGCCGGCTGGCGCGGGAGGCGCGGGTCGGGCGCGCGCAGTGACAGCTCGACGGCGGCGGCGTCCGCGGCATCGTGACCCGCGGACCGCCACCACGGCGGCCGCTTTCCCATGACGCTCCGCCCCCTCGCCCTCGCCCTCGCCGCGCTCACCGCCGTCCTCGCGGCGGCGGCCGCGAATCCCGCGTTCGGGCCCACGGTGGTGAACGCGGGCGGACCGCCCGGGCCGGCGCCGGCGGGCATGGTGTGGATCCCGGGCGGGGAGTTCTCGATGGGGAGCGACGCGGCGGACGATTATCTCTGCGCGCTGCCGGGCACGACGCGCGACGCCGCGCCGATCCACCGCGTGCGGGTGGACGGCTTTTGGATGGACGCGACCGAGGTGACCAACGCGCAGTTCGCCGCGTTCGTGGCGGCGACGGGCTACGTCACGGTCGCCGAGCGCAAGCCCACGCCCGAGGAGTTCCCCGGCGCCCCGCCCGAGGCGCTGGTCGCGGGCTCGATCGTGTTCACGCCCACGCCCGAGCCCGTGCCGCTCGACCAGCACCTGCGGTGGTGGCGCTGGGTGCCGGGCGCGAGCTGGCGCCGTCCCGAGGGGCCGGGCAGCGACCTGACGGGCCGGGAGAACCACCCCGTCGTGCACGTCTGCTGGGAGGACGCCGCCGCCTACGCCCGCTGGGCGGGGAAGCGCCTGCCGACCTCGGCGGAGTGGGAGTTCGCCGCGCGCGGCGGCCGCGCGGGCGAGCGCTACGCGTGGGGCGACGAGCTCAAGCCCGGCGGCCGCTACCAGGCGAACATCCACCAGGGGCGTTTCCCGGTGGCGGGGCAGGACACGGGCGAGGACGGCTTCGTGGGGATCGCGCCGGTCGGGCGGTACGCGCCGAATCCCTTCGGCCTCTTCGACGTCGCCGGCAACGTCTGGGAATGGGTGGCGGACTGGTACCGCCCCGACACCTACGCGCGCCGCGCCGCGGCCGGCGGGGTGGCGGTCAACCCGCAGGGGCCGTCCGACTCCTGGGACCCCGAGGAGCCCGGCGCGAAGAAGCGCGTGCAGCGCGGCGGCTCGTTCCTCTGCACCGCGCAGTACTGCACCCGCTACCTCGTCGGCACCCTCGGCCGCGGCGAAGTCCGCTCCGCCAGCAACCACGTCGGCTTCCGCTGCGTCCAGGACGCGGCGACCGGCCTGCGGTGACGCGCCCTCGCGCCGGTCAGGTGCGGGCGTCAGGGGTCGTGCTTGTCGCGGGTGATGCGGGCGTCGCGCCGTCACACGGACTGCGGCGGAGGCGCGGGGCGGATCGGGGCGCCGCGGGAGATTAGTGGGATTGAATGGGCGGTTAGGCGTAGCTCGCATGAATCGGGGTGGCTAGGCTCGCGTCCGTCGCCCGATGTCCACGAGCCCGAACCCCCTGGCGAAACGCCACCTGCCGCGCGCGTCGCGCCGCCGTCGCGTCGGCCGTGCCGCCCGGGGTTGATCGATTCCGCCATGGACCGCGATCCGCCGCCGGCCCGGGCGCTTCCCTCGTGGCAGTTGCTGGTGCTGATGTGGGGGGCCTACTTCCTGAACTACTGCGACCGGCAGGCGGTGTTCGCCATGTTCCCGGTGCTGCGCGGGGAGCTCGGTCTGTCGGACACCCAGCTTGGACTCACGGGCTCGATCTTCCTCTGGGTCTATGGCGTGGCCTGTCCCATCGCCGGGCAGGTCGCCGACCGGGTGTCGAAGCGTCTGCTGGTGGTGCTGAGCCTCGTGCTCTGGAGCGTGGTGACGCTCGCGACGGGGTTCGCCAGTGGAGCGGCGATGCTCCTGCTGCTGCGCGCGGCGATGGGCGTATCGGAGGGCCTCTACATGCCGGCGGCGATCGCCCTCACGGCCAACGCCCATGCGCCGCAGCAACGGTCGCGCGCCGTCTCGATCCTGACCACGGCGCAGATCTTCGGCACGGTGGGAGGCTCCTGGTTCGGCGGGTGGATGGCGCAGCAGGGCCGCTGGCGGGAGGCGTTCGTCATCCTCGGGATCATCGGGCTGGTCTATGCGGTGCCCTACCGCTGGCTGCTCCGGAGGGTGGACGAGACCGCGCTGGTCGAAACCAAGGCCGCCGGGGCGCGGTTCGCCGTCGCGGCGCTGTTCCGCGTGCCGACGTTCGGCATGCTCTGCGTCGTCTTCCCGCTCTTCCTGTTCGGCCTGTGGCTGATCTACAGCTGGCTGCCCAATTTCCTGCATGAGAAGTTCGGGCTGGGCCTCGCCGAAGCGGCGCTGACCGCGACCGCCTATCTGCAGGGGGCCACCCTGGTCGGGATGCTGGTCGGGGGCGTGGCGGCGGACCGCCTCTACCGGGCCAGCCGCAGCGCGCGGCTGTGGCTCCTGACCGCGACGTTCGTGCTCTGCGCGCCTTGCCTGCACCTGCTGGGCAACGCCGCGACGCTGGTCGGCACCTGCTGGGCGGCGGCGGGCTTCGGGCTGTTCAGCGGCTTCCTCATGGGGAACATCTTTCCGGCGGCCTTCGAGGTCGTGCCGGCGGACACGCGGGCCTCCGCGGTGGGCGTGCTCAACTTCTGCGGCAGCCTGCTCTCGGGGTTGGCGCCCCTCGTGGGCGGCACGTGGAAGCAGTCCGTCGGGATGGAACGGCTCTTCTCCTACACGGCGGCCGGCTACCTCCTCGGCGCCGCGATCCTGCTGCTGACGATTCGCTTCCTGTTCCCGCGCGACTACGCCCGCGTCCACTGACCCGCGTCCCGCCATGACCCGCATCCTCATCGCCGAGTGCAAGCAGGAGGTCTCGACCTTCAATCCGGACCCCAGCGGCTACGACGACTTCGTCGTCCGGCACGGGGCCGCGCTGCTGGATTACCACCGGGAAGTGCGCTACGAGGTCGGCGGGGCCGTGGAGGTGTTCACGTCGGCGCCCGACATCGAGCTGGTGCCGACCTACAGCGCGCTGCTCATCACCTGCGGCGGCACGCTTGCCGCGGACGCGTGGGCGCGCATCGCCGGCGAGTTCCTCGCCGCGTTGCGGGCCGCGCCACCGGTCGACGGGGTGTACTTCTGCATGCACGGAGCGATGTGCGCGGAGACGGAGGCGGATCCCGAGGGGTACTTGCTGGCCGAGGCGAGGAGGATCCTCGGCGACGACGTGCCCATCGTCGTCTCGCTCGACCTCCACGGGGTGCTCACGAACCGGATGCTCGAGCACAGCGACGCGGTCGTGCCCTACCACACCTACCCGCACGTGGACTTCTTCGAGACCGGGCAGCGGGCGGCGCGGCTCCTCCTGCGCATCCTGCGGGAGGGCGCCCGGCCGGTCACCGCGAAGGTCGACATCCCGGCCCTCGTCCGGGGCGACGAACTCATCACCGAAACCGGCCTCTTCGGCCGCAACATGCGGGCGGCGCGGGCGTTCGAGGGTTCCGCGGGGGGGCTGGCGGCGGGCATGTTCATCGGGAATCCGTTCACGGACGTGCCCGAGCTGAGGACCTGCAGTGTCGTCGTCGCCGACGGCGCGGCCGACTGGGCGGCCGAAGCGGCGCGGGCGATGGCGGAGGAGTTCTGGGCCAACCACGAGCGCATGCAGGTCCCGCTGACGAGCTTGGACGAGACGGCCCGGCTCGCGTGCGCGCAGGTCGGCGGCACGCTCGGGCTGGTCGACGCGGCCGATGCGACGAGTTCCGGGGCGTCGGGCGACAGCAACGCCGTCGTACGCGCTCTCCTGGCGGCCGGCTACCGTGGGCGTCTGCTGGCCCCCCTCGTCGATGCGCCAGCCGTGCAGCGCGCGTTCGCCGCGGGCGTCGGGGCCACCGTCACGCTGTCGGTGGGCGGCACCCTCGATCCAGGCCGATTTCGGCCCATGGAGGTCACGGCCCGGATCCGCCTTCTGTCCGACGGCAGTTTCCGCAGCGAGTCGTTCGGCGGCCACTGGTATTCCGGGCCGACCGCCGTGCTCGAAGCCGGCACGCTCACCCTCGTGGTCAGCTCCCGGGCCGTCAGCCTGTACGACCGCTCCCTCTTCCTCGCCCACGGCCAGGACCCGCGGAACTTCGACGCGGTGGTGATCAAGTCGCCGCACTGCCAGCACCACATGTACGCCGCCTGGTGCGCGCGGATGATCAACGTCGATGCGCCCGGCGCGACGAGCGCGAACCTGCGGAGCCTCGGGCACCGCCGGTGCCCGAGGCCGATCTTCCCCCTCGACGAGGGGGTGGAGTTCGCCCCCGTCGTGCGCCTGTTCCAGCGCCCGCGACACCGCGCCCAAGGACCCTTGCCATGAAGATCCGCGAAATCCGCTGCGCCGGCCTGCGCGGCGCCACTCCCGAAGGCGGGTGGAGCAACGAGCTCCGCCCCGAGGACTGCGTGCACACGCTCGTGACTGTCCACACCGACGACGGCGCGGTGGGGCTCGGCAGCGTGTTCACCAACGATGCGCTCGTGCGGGCCGCCCTCGCGGTCCTCGAGCCCCTCTATCGGGGCGAGAACGCCCTCGAGCCCGAGCGCGTGAGCGAGAAGCTCCACCAGCACATGTTCTGGCTCGGACGGGGCGGGTCGGTGACCCACGCGATCAGCGGCGTGGATATCGCCCTCTGGGACCTCCTCGGCCAGGCGACCGGGCAGCCGATCAGCCGCCTGCTGGGCGGGCGGTACCGGGAGCGCGTGCAGCCCTACGCCTCGCTCCTGATGGAGGAGCCCGCGCGTCTGCGCGACCGCCTGCTCGCGGTGAAGGCGCAGGGCTTCCGGGCCTTCAAGATCGGCTGGGGACCGTTCGGCCGGCGGGACGCCCGGACGGATCGCGCGATCGTCGCGGCGGCCCGCGAGGCGATCGGTCCCGACTGCCGGCTGATGGTGGATGCGGGGGGCAGCGACGCCTATTGGCGCAACGGCTACCGCTGGGCGCTGAACACGGCGCGGATGCTGGCCGACTACGACGTCCATTGGTTCGAGGAGGCGCTGGCGCCCGACGCGCTCGACGATTTCGTGCGGCTGCGGGAGCATTCCCCCGTGCCGATCGCCGGCGGGGAGGTGTTGACCCGGCGTCAGGCCTTCCAGCCCTTCCTCGAGCGCGGCGCGTTCGACGTCGTGCAGCCCGACGTCACCAAGGTCGGCGGCCTCAGCGAGGAGCGGCGGATCGCGTGGACGGCGGAGGACCACGGCATCCGCTTCATCCCGCACGGCTGGAACACCGCCGTCGGACTGGCGGCGGACCTGCATCTCGCGGCGGCGGTGCCCGGCACCGATCTCGTCGAGTACCTCACCGGATCGCCCTTCATCGACGAGATCACGGAAGGCGGTTGGGCGCTCGATGACGAGGGCATGCTCGCGATCCCGACCGGCCCCGGCCTGGGACTGAAGCTGGACCGCGACGCGGTCGCCAAGTACGCGGGCGGCGCCCGTCTCTTCTGAGCTGCGATGACGCACCGCCTTCGCCGCACGATCCTGCTGGCCGCCGTCGGGCTCGCCGCGGCGGCAGCCGCGCGGGAACGCCCCAACGTCTTGTTCGTCACCGTCGACGACCTGCGGCCGGCGCTCGGATGCTACGGGCATGCCGACGTCGTCACCCCGCACTTCGATGCGCTGGCCCGGCGCGGAACGACCTTCCTGCGCGCCTACGCCCAGCAGGCCGTCTGCAACCCCTCGCGGGCGAGCTTCATGACCGGGTCGAGGCCGGACTCGACCGGCGTGTACGACCTGGTGACCCATTTCCGCCGTCGGATGCCGGATGTCGTCACGCTGCCCCAGCATTTCAAGGACGGGGGCTACCACACCCTCGCGATCGGGAAGGTCTACCATCCGGCGTTTCCGGGATTCGGCATCGGCAGCGACCTGGGGGACGAGCCCTCATGGAGCGAGCCGGCCTGGCTGGGCGGTCCGCGCTACTACCATTCTCCCCCGGGGGTGCGGTTGGCGCGCGCGAAGTATGAGGAGGCGCTGCGCGCCGGGACCGGGGCGCCCAACTGGATCCGGGAGGCGATCGCGCGACGCGCGGCCCGGCCGGACGAGCCGGAGGCCGAGGATGACTGGACCCGGGTGAACGTCCGGGTGCTCGCGACCGAGGCGCCCGAGGTGCCGGACAACGCGCTGTATGACGGCGAGGTCGCGGATCGGGCCGTCGCGGCGCTCGGTGCGCTGCATCAGCGGCGCGCGACCACCGGCCAACCCTTCTTCCTCGCGGTCGGCTTCCTCAAGCCGCACCTGCCCTTCGTCGCCCCACGCCGCTATTGGGACCTCTACGACCCGGAGAAGCTGCAGCTCCCGGCGCAGCGGAAGCCGCCGGAAGGCGCGCCGCCGGTGGCCCTGGCGGTCGCGCTGGACGAGTTGCGCGACACCTACCCGCTCGACGTGCGCGTACCGCCTCCCGGGGTGCCGGCCGACCCCGACGCCGAGGCGTATCCGCTGCCCCGCGGCGCGCCGCTCACGCCGGAACAGCAGGTCAACCTCCTCCGCGGCTACTACGCCTGCGTCAGCTTCGTAGACGCGCAGTTCGGGCGCATCATGGCCGAGCTCGAGCGGCGGGGGTTGGCGGAGAACACGATCGTCGTCGTCCTCGGCGACCACGGCTTCCACCTCGGGCATCACGGCCTGTGGGGCAAGCTGACCAACTTCGAGGAGTCGGTGCGCGCGCCCTTGCTGATCGCCGCGCCGGACCGGCGGGCCGCCGGTCAGGCGACCTCCGCGCTGGTGGAGCTGGTCGACGTCTACCCGACCCTCTGCGAGTTGGCGGGCTTGCCGCTGCCGCCCCACCTCGAAGGCGTCAGCGTCGCCCCCGTGCTCGACGACCCGGCACGCGCGGTGAAGGCGGCGGCCTTCAGCCAGTACCCGCGTCCGGGCGCGATGGGCCGATCCATGCGCACGGAGCGGTACCGCTTCACCGCGTGGGAAAGCGCGGCGGAGCCGGGACGGGTGCTCGCGCTCGAGCTGTACGACCACGACGTCGATCCGGGCGAGTCGGTCAACCTCGCGGACCGCCCCGGACACGAGGAGCTGACGGCGCGGCTGCTCACCCGGTTGCGGGCCGGCTGGCCGGGCCGACCTCTCCCCTGACCCGCGCGCCATGTTCTCGCTCGAAGGCAGGATCACGCTGGTCACGGGCGCCGCGTCGGGCATCGGCGCCGCGATCACCGACCAATTCCTCCGGGCCGGAGCCGTGGTCTGGGCGGTCGATCGCGACGGCGCCGCGCTGGCCAGGCTGCGGGCGACCGTACCCGCCCGGGACCGGATGCGCGAGTGCGTGGTGGAGTTGGCGGACCCCGCGGCGTGCTCCGCCTTGGCGACGCATGTCCAGGCCGCCCATGTGGGCGGCCTGGATGTCCTCGTGAACAACGCGGGCATTGGCGCGGTGGGCACGGTCCTGCAGACGCCGCCGGAGGAACTGGAGCGGCTGCTGGCCGTGAACGTGACCGCCGTCTACCGGCTCTGCCGTCGCTTCCTGCCGGCGATGGTGGCCCGGCGCGGCGGCAGCATCGTCAACCTCGCCTCGATCGGCGGGGTGGTCGGCCTGCGGGAACGGGCGGCCTACTGCACGACGAAGTTCGCGGTTGTGGGGCTGACCAAGGCGATGGCGTTGGACCACGCCGCCGACCGGGTGAGGGTGAACTGCATCTGTCCGGCGCGGGTCGAGACCCCCTTCGTAGCCGCCCGGCTGCGCGAGTACCCCGATCCGGAGCGCGCCTACCGCGAGATGTCCCAGAGCCAGCCGCTCGGGCGCATGGGACGTCCGGAGGAGATCGCCGCGGCGGCCCTCTACCTCGCGAGCGACGCCGCCGCGTTCATCACGGGTTCGGCCCTGGTGATCGACGGGGGACTGAGCGCCGGACGCTGACCGCCCTTCACCGTGAAGGTCATCCGGTGCTGGGACGAAACGAGCCGGGCCGCGGCGGGAGATAGTGCCAACGGTTGAGCGCTTAGAGGTAGCGTCGCCGTGCGCGCCTGCGCTAGGTTGCCCGCGCCCCTTCCTCCAGCCGTGCCGGCTGGGCCGTCCCCGCCTCCTCGCCATGCCCCGCGTCCTTTCGCTCAGCCTTGCCCTCCTGCTGTCGCTCGCCGGAGGCGCCGCCGCGCGCTCCGACCGGCCGAACGTCCTCTTCATCGTGGCCGACGACCTCGGGCCGATGCTCGGTTCCTACGGCCATCGCGAGGTCCTCACGCCCCACATCGACCGCCTGGCGGCGCGGAGCCTGCAGTTCGACCGCGCCTACTGCCAGCAGGCGATCTGCAATCCCTCGCGGGCGAGCCTCCTGACCGGTCTCCGGCCCGACACCATCGGCGTGTACGACCTCGCCGCCCACTTCCGCGACAAGCTCCCGGACATCGTGACGCTGCCGCAGCATTTCAAGAACCACGGCTACCACACGCGGAGCCTCGGCAAGGTCTATCACGCGGCCTTCAGCGGGTCCGGGCAGCGCGGGGACGGCGACCGCGGCCGTCTGGACGATCCACCGTCCTGGAGCGTGCCGGCCTGGCGGGGCGAGCCGAGGTACTACTACACCGACGCGGGCATCGCGGAGGCCCGGCGGGTCTTCGCGGCGACGCGGCGGAAGACCGGGGCCGAGGTGGACGAGTGGACCGGCTACCTGGTGCGGGGACTGGCCACGGAGGCGCCGGACGTGCCCGACAACGTGCTCCACGACGGCGAGCTGGCGGACCGCGCGATCCGCGCCCTGTACGAGCTGAGCGAGCGGCAGCGCTTCGGGGTCGGCAACAACGAGCCCTTCTTCCTCGCGGTGGGCTTCCTGAAGCCGCACATGCCGTTCGTCGCCCCCAAGAGGTACTGGGACCTCTACGACCGGCGGAAGCTCACGCTGGCGGCCAACAACCGGCCGCCGCAGGACGCGCCGCCGATCGCCCTGCAGGTCTTCTGGAACGAGATGCGCGCGCAGTCCGACATCCCGGACGACGGCCCGCTGACGGAGGCGATGGCCCGAGAGTTCGTCCACGGCTACTACGCGTGCATCAGCTTCATCGACGCGCAGGTCGGGCGGCTGCTCGCGGAGCTCGAGCGCACCGGGTTGGCGGAGAACACGATCGTCGTGCTCTGGGGCGACCATGGCTACCACCTCGGCGAGCACAGCCTCTGGGCGAAGCTGACGAACTTCGAGGGGGCGACGCGCTCGCCGCTCATCGTCCACGACCCCCGGACCGACCGTCCGGGCGCGCGGACGGACGCGCTGGTCGAGTTCGTGGACGTGTACCCGTCGCTGTGCGAACTGGCGGGCCTGCCCGTGCCCGCCGGACTCGAGGGCACGAGCTTCGCCCCGCTGTTCGCCGATCCCCGGCGCCCGTGGAAGACGGCGGCCTTCAGCCAGTACTGGCGGCGCGGCTACAAGGTCTACCGCACGGTGCCGCTGGCGATTCCGAACCCCCCGGGCTACGAGCGCTATCCGGAGGAGGACACGATGGGTTACTCGATGCGGACGGACCGCTACCGCTACACGATCTGGCACCCGGTCAAGGACCCCGCGCGCATCCTGGCGACCGAGCTCTACGACTACGTGGCGGACCCGCAGGAGAGCGCGAACCTGGCCGGCCGCCCCGAGTACGCCGCGGTCGTGCGCGAGCTGGACGCGCAGATGCGGCGGGGCTGGCAGGCGGCGCGACCGCCGGTGGTTCCGGCGACGCCATGATGCGCCGGCTGACCTGCCTGTTGGGCCTCGGGCTGGCGCCGGTGCTGGCGGCGGCCGACCGGCCCAACATCCTCTGGCTGGTCGCGGAGGACATGGGACCGAGCCTCGGCGCCTACGGCGACCCGGACGCGGTCACCCCGGCGCTCGACCGGCTCGCCGCCGAGGGGGTCCGCTTCACCCGCGCCTTCGCGGTCGCGGGCGTCTGCGCGCCGTCGCGGTCGAGCCTGATCACCGGCATGTACGCGTCCTCGATCGGGACCCAGCACATGCGGTGCGCCGCGACGCTGCCGGCGGAGGTCCGTCCCTTTCCGGCCCTGCTCCGGGCGGCGGGCTACTATTGCTCGAACAACTTCAAGCAGGACTACAATTTTCCGGCGCCGGCGGACACGTGGGACGAATCGAGCCGCACGGCCCACTGGCGCAACCGCCCCCCGGGCCGGCCGTTCTTCAGCGTCTTCAACTTCATGACGACCCACGAGCAGCACCTGCGGTCGGAGCCCGAGGCCTTCGCGCGGGTGACGCGCCGGGTCCCGCCGGAGCAGCGGCGCGACCCCGCGAAGGTGGTGCTGCCGGGCTGGCTGCCGGACACGCCGGTGGTGCGCCAGGAATGGGCGCGGTACCACGAGATGGTCACCGCGATGGATCGGCAGGTGGCCGACCTGCTGGAGCAACTGGAGGCGGACGGGTTGGCCGACGACACCATCGTGGTGTTCTTCAGCGACCATGGCCCGGGGCTCCCCCGGGCGAAGCAGTTCCTGACCGAAGCGGGCACGCGCGTGCCGCTCATCGTGCGCTGCCCGCCGCGCTGGCGGCACCTGCTGCCCGCCGGTCCGGGCGACGACCGGCTGGTGAGCCTCTTCGACCTCGCGCCGACCACCTTGACGCTCGCGGGCGTGGCGGTGCCGGCGACGATGGAGGCCCGGTCCTTCCTCGGCGGGCCCGACCGACCCGCGAGGGCGACCGTCCATGGCATCCGCGACCGCATGGACGAGCGGATCGACTTCACCCGCACGGTGCGGGACGGGCGCTTCCGCTACCAGCGCAACTACCGTCCGGACCTGCCGCCCTTCCCTTGGCTGGACTACATGGACCAGCTCGGGACGTCGCGCGAGTTCCGGCGCCTGGCCCGCGAGGGCGCGCTGCCCGCGCACCTGCGGCCGTTCCTCGCCGGGAACAAGCCGATGGAGGAGCTCTACGACGTGGCGGCCGATCCGGACGAGACCCGCGACCTCTCCTCGGATCCCGCCTATGCCGCGGAACTCGCGCGACTCCGGGAGGCGCACGTCGCCTGGGTGCGCGCGACCCGGGATACCGGCTTCATTCCCGAGCAGATGCTGCGCGACTTCGCCGCCGGCTCGAGCGAGCACGGCTACGCGCGCAGCGCGGCCTATCGGCTGGAGGAGTGCCTCGCGACGGCGCGGCTGGTGGAGCAGGGAGGGGCGGCCGTGCCGGCGCTCGTCGCGGCCCTGCGGAGCGACTACGGACCGGTCCGCTACTGGGCCGCCGTGGGCCTGGGAATCGTCGGCACGGATGACGCCGCGGCTTCCGCCCTCGAACCGCTGCTGCGGGACGTCCACGCGGAGGTCGCGCTCGCGGCGGCCGAGTCCCTCATCCGCTTGGGCCGGCCTGAGCCGGCCCTGCCGGTGGTGGCCCGCTGGCTGGAGACCGGCCGGGACCTCGAGGCGCTCGCCGCGGCCAACGTCGCCGACCGGGCCGGGCAGGCGGCGCGACCGATCGAAGCGGTCCTGCGCCGCGTCGCGGCGCTCAAGCCGCACGGAGACCTCGCGCTGATGCGCCAGTGGGTGCTGCTGCACGCGCTCCGCACGCTCGACGAGCCGTGGCGGCCGCCGGTCGGGTCCGCCGGCCTGGTGGAGGTCGGCCTGGCGCGGATCGACCTCACGCCGGCCCATCCCGTGCGCCTGCACGCGTTTCCCCGCGGCGACCGCGTGCCGGAGACGTCCGAGGTCGCCCAGCGCATCCACGCCAAGGCGATGGCCATCGGCCGGGACGACGAGGCCCCGGTCGTGCTCGTGGCGGCCGACCTCCTCGGCTTCAGCGAGGAGATGAGCGCCGAACTGGCCCGCCGCCTCGCCCTCCGCGCCGGACTGAAGGACCGCGCCCGCCTCGCCTTCACCGCCACGCACAACCACAGCGCCCCGGCGCTCGCGTCGGTCGCCCCTTTCGTCTTCCGCGAGCGGCCGACGCCCGAGGCCGCGGCGAACATCGCGCGCTACGGCGCCTGGCTGCTCGACCGGCTGGAGGAGCTTGTGCTCGCGGCGCTCCGCGACCGTCGTCCCGCCCAGCTCCACGCCGCGCAGGGCCACGTGGATTTCGCCGTCAATCGTCGGGTGATCGAGGGCGGCAAGTGGACGGGTTTCGGGCGCAATCCCGCCGGTCCGGTCGACCACGACCTGCCGGTCCTGACGGTGCGGGAACCGGACGGGCGGCTGCGGGGCATCTGGGCCAGCTACGCCTGCCACGGGGTCTGCTGGCGCCGGCCGAGCGTCCATGGCGATTGGATGGGGGTGGCGCAGCGCCACCTCGAAAAGGACCACCCCGGGACGCTCGCGTGGATCACGATCGGGTGCGCGGGCGACCAGAATCCGGCGGAGGCCGAGTCGAACGATCCCGAGACGCCGGGACGCGCCCTCGCGCTCGAGGTCTCGCGCCTGCTCGCGCTGCCGGCCCGTCCCGTGAGCCGCGTGCCGGAGACCCGCCTCGTCCGGTTTCCGCTGCCGCTCGACCCCGTCCCGGGTCCAGACGCGTGGGCCAAACCCGACGACTGGTTCGCGCAGCACATGCGCGAGCGCTGGGCGGCCGGTTCGCCTCCTCCTCCGGAGGTGCCCTACGTCGCGCAGAGCTGGGCCTTCGGACGAGATCTCACGATACTGTTCCTCGCCGGCGAGGTATTCGCCGACTACGCCCGGCGGCTGAAGCGGGAACGTCCCGCGGGCGACCTGTGGGTGGTGGCCTACGCGAACGCCATGCCGGGCTACATTCCGACGGCAGGCGCCTTGTCGGAGGGTGGCTTCGAGGTGGATGGGTCGAGGCGCAGCTACGGACTGCCGGCGCGATTCGCGCCCGAGGCGGAGCGGATCCTCCTGGAGCAGGCGCGCTCGCTCCTGGCCCCGGTCGGAGGCGCGACGACGCGTTGAGCCCCCGCGGTCCCCGCGCGGGGGCCCCCGCATCGGCTCGACGCCCCGCTTCCGACCCATCCTTCCCGCTCCATGCCATCCCGACTGCCTCTCCTCGCCGCGTGCCTCGTCCTCCTGCCCCGCGTCGCGGTCACCGCCGGGGAGGATGCTCGACCGAACATCCTCTTCGTCCTCACCGACGACCAGTCTCCCCGCACCGTGGGCGGCTATCGGGAGGCCGATCCGTGGGCCCGGACGCCCCAGATCGACCGCCTCGCGGCGATGGGCGTGCGCTTCGAGCAGGCCTACGTGGGGACGTGGTGCATGCCGGCCCGGGCGTCGCTCCTGACCGGGCGGCTTCCGCACGCGGTGGAGTCGCTGCGCATGACGGGCAACTATCCGGGGGCCGCCTACGATCCGGCCCAGGCGCCCTTCTGGCCGCGCCTGCTGCGGGCGGCGGGCTACGTGACCGCGCACATCGGCAAATGGCATCTCGGCGGCGACACGGGCTTCGGCCGGGACTGGGACCACCAGATCTCCTGGGAGCGCCCCGAGCAGAGGCACCGCACCGACAACAGCGGCTACTACGAGCAGCAGCGCGTCTCCATCGACGGCAGTCCGCCGCGGCTGGTCGACGGCTACGCGACGGACAACTACACCCGCTGGGCCTGCGAGTTCATCGCGGGCCGCAACCGGGCGCCGGGACGGCCGTGGATGCTCTGGCTCTGCTACACGGCACCGCACGGTCCTTACGTCCCGGCCGAGCGGCACCGCGGGCTCTACGCCGGCGCGCGGGTTCCGGTGCCCGTCGACGTTCATCCGCCGCGTCCCGGCAAGCCCGCCTACATGCAGCGCGTGCGCAGCTGGACGCCCGACGCGGAGGGGCGGCTGCGGTCGGCGCACGTCGACGGGGACACCCTCGACGAGGGCGTGCGCCGGTACCACCAGACGGTGGCCGCGGTCGACGAGGGCGTCGGCGCCCTGCTGGCGTGCCTTGAGGCGAGCGGCCAGCTGCGGAACACCGTCATCGTGTTCACCTCCGACCAGGGCTTCGCCTGGGGCGAGCACGGCTTCAGCCTGAAGGTCGCGCCCTACGATGCGAACCTGCGGGCCCCGCTGGTCGTCGCGTGGCCCGGACGCTGGCCGGCGGGCCGGGTGGTGCGCGGAGCGGTTTCCGGAGTCGACCTCGTGCCGACGCTGCTGCGGGCCGCGCGGGTCGAGCCGGCCTGGCCCCTGCACGGCCGCGACCTGCATCCGCTGATCGAGACGGAGACCGCCGCCGCGGAGCGGCCCGTGCTGCTGACGTACACGGGCTGGACCTTCGGGCGAGCGACCGCTGCGGTGCCGGCCGACGGTCTCGACGGGCACGGCCGCGCCACCGGGGTGCCCTGGTACGCGATGCTCCGGGATGGAAGCTGGAAGTACATCCGCACGCTCGGCGCCGACGGCGCGGAGGAGCTCTACAACCTCGCGCGCGATCCCGCGGAGCTGACGAACCTGGCCGGCGAGCCGGCGCAGGCGGAGACGCTTGCCCGCCTGCGGCGTCGCGCCGCCGAGGAGCTCGTGCGCACCGAGGCGCCGTTCGCCCTTCCGGATTCCTGAGCCATTAGTGCCAATCGTTGAGCCGCGGGGCGTAGCGGGCCTTCCGGCGCAACCGCTATTGTCGTTTGCAGATACCCTTGGTTCGCTCACCGCCCCCGCGTCTGGCGAACCCCCGACCTCCCCTCCGAACCCCGTTGCCCCATGGATTCGCATCGCTTGAGCAGACTCCTTCACCGGCTCGCGCTCCTCGCCGCCGTCGCGGTCTCGCCCTCCCTCGTCCACGCCCAAGCCGTCGCCGCGACCGACGAGGAGCCCGAGAAGAGGGACCTCGTCCGGCTGTCGCCCTTCGTCGTCACCGGCGACGACGCCGACGGCTACCGGGCCACGAGCACGCTCGCGGGCACGCGGCTCAAGACCAGCCTGCGGGACGTCGCGTCGTCCATCTCGGTCGTCACCGAGGAGTTCCTGCGCGACACCGGCTCCCGCAACTCGGAGGACCTGCTGGTCTACACGCTCGGCACGGAGGTCGGCGGGTTGCGCGGCAACTTCGGCGGTCTGGGCGACGGGCCGACGCCCAGCGAGGCCGGCTCGCTGCTGCGGCCGAACGCGCTCACCCGCGTGCGCGGACTGAGCCCGGCGGACAACACCCGCGACTTCTTCCTCACGGACATCCCCTGGGATTCCTACATCGTCGACCGCGTCGACCTCCAGCGCGGCCCGAACGCCATCCTCTTCGGCCTCGGCAAGCCGGGCGGCATCATCAACGCCACGATCGACCAGGCGATCTTCCGCAACTCCTACACCGTGCAGACGCGGGTGGGCAGCTTCGGCAGCTACCGCGGCGCCATCGACCTGAACCACGTGCTCGTGCCCAACGAGCTGGCGGTGCGCTTCGAGGCGCTGCGCGACCGCGCGCAGTACCGCCAGGAGCCGACGTACAACCGTGACGCGCGCTTCTTCGCGGCGCTGAAGTACGAGCCGTCGTGGCTGGAGAAGCGGGGCATGAAGACCTCGCTGCGGCTGAGCTACGAGCGGGGCGACATCGACGCCAACCGCCCGCGGACGCTGCCGCCCGGCGACCGCCTCACGCCCTGGTTCATGACCGGCACCACCACCGCGGCCAACGGCACCGTCTACCAGAACTTCAACCAGCGGGTCTTCGACTGGCGCTACTACAACAGCTATTTCGCCAGCATCCCGAACAGCGGCACGAACGTCGCGACCAGCCCCAACTTCAACCCGTACCTCGGCCCGATCCTGCTCTTCGGCGGCAGCTACGCCTTCTTCCCCGACCCGGCCTCCGGCGCCCAGGCCGGTCCGCTCTACGTGTCGCAGTCGCTCTTCACCGAACACCGCGGCATCGGTCCGACGGGTGCGGTCGACGGCAACGTGCGCGGCCTCTTCGGCGGCACCCGCTGGGGCCATGTGGCGAACTCCGTCGAGATCGCGCAGCGCCTCGGCCTGCCCTTCGCCGCGGCGTACAAGAACAAGGTCATCACCGACCCGACCATCTTCGACTTCTACAACAAGCTGATCGACGGCCCGAACAAGAACGAGGCGCGCGCGTTCGACGCCATCAATGCCGTGCTGAGCCAGACCTTCCTGCAGGACCGCGTCGGCTACGAACTCGCCTTCGACCGGCAGAACTACGAGGACTCCAGCTGGGCGCTGAACTTCCCCGGTCGCGGCGAGACCGCGGGCTTCATCCAGGTCAACATCGACTCGCTGCTTCCCGACCAGACCCCGAACCCCTACGCCGGCCGGCCGATGGTCGTCACGCGGTCGGAGTTCGGCGCGGACGGCATCGACAGCGACCGCACCGCGCTGCGGGCGACGGCCTTCGCCGAGGTGCGGGCCGAGGACTTCCTGCGCCGCTCATGGCTCACCCGCGCGCTGGGCCGGCACGTCTTCACCGGCGCCTACACCGACGACCGCTACGAGCGGGAGGACCGGGTCTGGTCCACCTTCGGACTGAGCGACAATGGCAACGGCCTGCTGCGCAGCAACAACCTGCTGCCCGACCGCGGCCTGCAGATCGTCAGCTTCCTGGGCCCCGACCTGCGCGGCCAGCCGTCCGCGTCCGGTCTCAACCTTTCGGCCATCACCGCGCCGCAGATTCCGACGAACATGGTCCTGCGCGGCTTCGATTCCACCTGGAACCGGCCGACGACTCCCTCCGCCCCGGGCTACGTGAATCCGGCCGCCCCGTGGGTGAATCCGTTCAACAACCAGACGCTCACCCAGGCCGAGAATCCCGCCAACTATGTCGGCTGGGTTGACCGCCAGGTGCAGGTGCTGGACTCGCGCCAGGGCAACAACAAGGAGCTGCTCACCCGGATCGCGAGCAAGAGCCGCGACGAGGTGCGGTCCTCCGTGCTGGTCTGGCAGGGGTACCTCTTCGACGGCACCGTGGTGCCGATGTTCGGCTACCGTCGCGACGAGGCGGACAGCTTCAGCGTCATCGCGCCCACCAGCGCCACCGGCGGCTACGCCGACCGCGAGGACCCGCGCTACGCGTTCGGGGCCACGCCCAACAACGTCGTCGTCGGCACGAGCAAGTCCTACAGCGTCGTGGTCCACGCGCCCAAGTTCGTCCGCGACCTCCTGCCGAAGGGCACCGGACTCAGCGTCTTCTACAACAAGTCCTCGAACTTCGAGCCCGCCGCCGGCCGATCGGACATGTACGGTCGTCCGATCGCCCCGCCGAAGGGCGAGACCGAGGACTACGGCGTCGCGATCTCCGCCTTCGACGACCGGGTCTCGCTGCGGGTGAACAAGTACGAGAGCACCGCCGCCAGCGCCTCCCTCGGCATCGGCAACGCCTACATGATCGGGGCCGTGGAGAACCGCGCGTGGGTCGCCGCCAAGCGCCTGCAGGCCGGCCTGAGCGGCGACCCCGCCTACGTGGGCGCGGTCTACAACTACGGCACGAACGTCAACGGCGTGTTCGTCCAGACCGCGGCCGACCGCCAACTCCAGCAGCAGCACGTCGACTACGTGCTCGCGAACCTGGACTACACGACGCTCGCCGCCTGGTCCGTCGACGTGAACGACGCGACGCGGTGGCAGCTCAACCAAGCGGAGCGCTACGTAGTCCCCGCCGGCTTCACCGGCACGGCCGACACGCTCTCGAAGGGCTACGAGGCCGAGCTCAACCTCCGCCCGCTGCCGACCTGGGACATCGCGCTCAACGTCGCCAAGACCGAGGCGTCCCGCACCAACATCGGCGGCTACCTGCGGCAGTACATCGAGGAGCGGCACAAGGTCTGGGGCGGGCTGGGCGGCGACCTCCGCCAGACGCCGACGAACGCGACCACGGGCGTCGGCGTCGGCTGGAACAACCTGCTCTACAATCCGTTCCTGGCGCAGACGCTCCTCGACGGCAGCGCGGTCCCCGAGGTCCGTCCCTGGCGCTTCAACCTCGCCACGCGGTACCGGATCACGACCGGGCGGCTCCGGGGCTTCAGCTTCGGCGGCGCCTACCGCTGGCAGGATGAGGTGACCATCGGCTACCGCTCCGTGCGCAAGACGGTCAACGGGGTCGCGACGGACAGCTTCGACATCACGAGTCCCTACAAGGGGCCGACCGACGAGGCCGTCGACCTTTGGGTCGCCTACGCGCGCCGGATCAACAAGAACTTCACCTGGCGCATCCAGCTCAACGTGCAGAACGCCTTCGGCGACCTCTCGCTCGTGCCGCTCAACGTCAATCCCGACGGCGTCCCCGGTGCCTACCGCATCCGCGAGGGGGCGACCTGGCAGGTCACCAACACCTTCTCCTTCTGATACCATGCTCACGCGCCTCCCCTCTCGACTTCCCCTCCTCGCCGCCGGACTGCTGGCCCTCGCCGCCGTCGCACCGACCGCAGCCGGTCAGGACGTCCTCGTGCACCGGAGCTCCGCGGCGGGCGAGCGCCTGACGCGGCTGCCCGACGCCAAGTTCGCCGAGGCCCCCGCCCCGACCGGAGCGCACTTCACGATCAACGAAGCCGCGCAGTTCCAGCGCATGATCGGATTCGGCGCCTCGTTCAACGAGGCGGGCATGATCGCGCTCAACAGCCTCGAGCCGGCCCAGCAGGAGCAGGTGCTGGAGTCGCTCTTCGACGTGGAGAAGGGCGCCGGGTTCTCCGCGATGAAGACCGTGATCGCCGGCACGGACTTCATGTCCGCCGGGCCCTTCTACAGCTACAACGACGTCGAGGGCGACGTGGAGATGAAGCACTTCAGCATCGCGCGCGACCTCGAGCCGAACGGCCTGGTGCCGTACATCAAGCGCTCGATGAAGCACGGCCGCTTCATCCTCCAGGCGACGATGGACTACCCGCCGAACTGGATGCTCTACGACGTGAACAAGAACCAGGACGTGAACGAGAAGTACTACGACGCCCTGTCCCTCTACTTCCTCCGCTACCTCGAGGAGTACCGCAAGCAGGGCATCGAGATCGACTTCCTCAGCCCGTTCAACGAGCCGATGGGCTACACCAAGATCCCGTACCGCAAGATCGGCGTGCTCATCAAGAACCACCTCGGCCCCCTCCTGCACAAGAGCGGCCTGCCGACCCGGCTCCAGCTGAGCGACAACATCGACCGCATCACCGCCCTGCGCGACTTCCCGGAGGCGCTCAACGACCCCGACGTCTTCAAGTACATCGCGGGCCTCGCGTACCACGGCTACGACTGGCGGCGCCAGCCGATCCGCCCGACCGCGGAGAACGGCTACGGCTTCGACGAGTTCAAGGCCATCGCGGAGCTCCGCCGCCGCTACCGCACGCTCCCGGTGTGGATGACGGAGATCTGCCACTACGCCGGCGGCACGCCCTGGGCGAAGCCGCTGCCGCGCTACGAGTTCGAGGACGGCGACTGGTGGGGCCACCAGATCTTCTCCGACCTCGAGGCGGGCGCGTCCGGCTGGACCTACTGGAACATGATCCTCGACCAGAGCGGCGGACCCTGGCTCGTCTCCATCGTCCACGGCAATCCCGAGAACAACGCGCAGCAGCCGGTCGTGGTCATCAACCGCGAGACGAAGGAGGTCTCGTACACCGGCCTCTACTACTACCTGGCCCACTTCAGCCGCTTCGTGCGGCCGACCTCGACGCGCATCGGTTCGCCCGGCGCGGTCGAGGGTGTCCGCTGCATCGCCTTCCGGCACACGGACGGCCGGATCGTCACGCAGGTGATGAGCAGCAATCCGGCCGAGTCGAAGGTCACCCTGCGCTGGCGGGACAAGTCACTCGAGCTCACGCTCCCGCCGCTCTCCCTCACGACCTGCGTCTGGCAGGCGCCGAACTGACCGTCACCCATGAGCATGACCACACCGCAGAACGGCGCCACCTTCCGGTGGCCCCAGGAATTTCCGGGCGTCCACTGGCTCGACGAACAGGAGGAGCAGGCGCTGCTCGACGTGGTCCGCCACGGCTCGCTCTTCCGCTACTACGGCATCGGCCAGCCGCGGCACGTGGATGGCCTCGAGGCCGCGGCGCGGGAGTACTACGGCGTGAAGCACGCGCTCGCGGTCAACAGCGGCACCGGCGCGCTCACGTGCGCGATGTCCGCCCTCGGGGTCGGGCCGGGCTGCGAGGTCGTCATCCCGGCGTTCCTCTGGGTCGCCTCCGTCGGCGCGGTCGTGCAGTCCGGCGCCATCCCGGTCGTCTGCGAGGTCGACCGTTCGTTCAACCTCGACCCCGTGGCGCTCGAGCGGTGCATCACGCGGCGCACCGCGGCGATCGTGGCCATCCACATGGCCGGCGCGCCCTGCGACATGGACGCGATCCTGCGCGTCGCCGACCGGCACGGCGTGCCGGTGCTCGAGGACTGCGCGCAGGCCAACGGCGGCAGCTACAAGGGCCGGCGTCTCGGTAGCCTCGGGCGCATGGCCATCTTCAGCCTCCAGCTGAACAAGAACATCACCTGCGGGGAGGGCGGTCTCGTCGTGACGAACGACGACCGCCTCTTCGAACGCGCGTTCTCGGCGCACGACATGGGCATGGTGCGGCGGAACGGCCGCCTCGCCCAGCCGGAGGACTACGCGCTCTCCTGGGGCCAGGGGCGACGCATGGGCGAGCTGGCCGGTGCGGTCGCCGGCGTCCAGATGAGGAAGCTCCCTGAGATCGTCCGCCGCATGAACACCTCGAAGCGGCGCATCAAGGCGATGCTGACGGGCGTTCCCGGACTGGCCTTCCGGACCATCCACGACGAGGACGGCGACGCGGGTCCGTTCCTCATCATGATCCTCGACACGCCGGAACTCGCGCGCCGGCTCTTCTCCGGCCTGCGGGCGGGCGGCTTCGGCAACGCCATGCTCCTCTCCGACTACGGCCTGCACGTGTACTCGAACATCGCCGCGCTGGTGCGCAGGGTGCCGCTGTCCCCGTCGGGCTACCCATGGAACCACCCCGACAACCAGGCGAGCGTCCACCGCTACGACCTCGGGGCCTGCCCGCAGAGCGATGCCCTCTTCGACCGTTCGGTGCTGCTGCCGATTCCCTCCAACCTGACCTCCGACCTCGAGAACCACGCCGCGGCCTCGATCCGTCGCGCCCTCGTCGGGTCCTGAACCGTCCCCTGCGGCCGGCGGGCGCCGGCCGCGCCCCGGCTCCGTCTTCCTCCGTCATGTCCTCCCCCACCTCCTATCGATTTTCCTTCGGTCCCTGGAACATCAGCGAGGGCGCCGACCCGTTCGGCGGCCCCGTGCGCGACGCCTTTCCCCACGAGAGGAAGTTCGCGCTCTACAAGCCGCTCGGTTTCGACGCCGTGCAGTTCCACGACGACGATGTCGTCCCCGGGCTGATGGAGATGGGCGCCCCCCAGGTGGCGCAGGCGGCCGAACGGGTCGCCCGGACGCTCCGCGACGAGGGGCTGGTGGCGGAGTTCGTCGCCCCGCGCCTCTGGTTCGCGCCCGAGACGGTCGACGGCGCCTACACCTCCAACCGCGCCTCCGACCGGGCCTACGCCTGGGAGCGGACCCAGCGCTGCATCGACATCGCGCGCATCGTCGGCTCGCGCGCCGTCGTGCTGTGGCTCGCGCGCGAGGGCACCTATATCCGCGAATCGAAGGACGCGAAGGTCGCCTACGATCGGATCCTCGAACTCCTCAACGCCATCCTCGCCTACGACCCGACCATCGAGGTCTGGATCGAGCCCAAGCCGAACGAGCCCACCGACCTCGCCTACGTGCCCACCACGGGCCACGCCATCGCGCTCGCCTACGCCTCGCATTCCCCCTCCCGGGTCAAGGCGCTGATCGAGTCGGCCCACGCGCTCCTCGCGGGCCTTGATCCGAGCGACGAGATGGCCTTCGCCCTGGCCCACGGCAAGCTGGGCTCGGTCCACCTCAACGACCAGAACGGCCTCAAGTACGACCAGGACAAGTGCTTCGCGAGCGCCAACCTTCGCGTCGCCTTCAATCAGGTGCTGGTGCTCGACACCCACGGCTACGGTCGGAACGGCGAGTTCGTCGGGCTCGACGTCAAGGCCGTGCGCACGCAGGCCGGGGTGCCGGTGGTGGACCACCTGCGCAACAGCCGGGAGATGTTCCTGCGGCTGCTGGAAAAGGTCCGGACCTACGACCACGGCCTGGTCCAGCAGATGCGCGACGCCCGGGACTACGAAGCCCTCGACCTCTACACCTTGAAGCACCTGCTCGGCCGCTGAACGCCCGGGTGCGGGACCGCGCGCTTTCGGGTCGCGCTCCCCTCCCGCGACGGCGGAAACTGCCACCATGAACCGCAAGCTGCGCTTTGGCCTGATCGGGGGAGGACGAGGTTCCTTCATCGGTTCCGTCCACCGGATCGCCGCGACCATGGACGGCCGCGCGACGCTGGTCGCCGGCGCCCTCTCCTCCGACCCCCGCCGCGCCCGGGCGTCCGGCCGCGACCTCTTCCTCGACCCGACCCGGACCTATCCGGACTACGAGACGATGCTGGCGGCGGAACGCGTCCGCCCCGCGGCCGAACGCCTGGACTTCGTCGTCATCGCGACCCCCAACGACCAGCACTTCCGGCCCGCGAAGCTCTTCCTCGAGGCGGGCTTCCATGTCGTCTGCGACAAGCCGGTCACCCTGTCGCTCGCCGAGGCGCGGGCGCTGCGCCGGGTGGTTCGGCGCACCGGTCGGATCTTCGCGCTGACCCACAACTACACGGGCAACGCGATGGTCAAGCAGGCCCGCGACCTCGTCCGCGCCGGCCGGCTCGGCGCGATCCGGAAGGTGGTCGTCGAGTACCCGCAGGGCTGGCTGAGCACCGCGCTCGAACGCGCCGGCCACAAGCAGGCCTCCTGGCGCGTGGACCCCAAGCGCAGCGGCCTCGCCGGCTGCATGGGCGACATCGGCACCCATGCGGAGAACCTCGTGCGTTACGTCACCGGCCTGCGCATCGCCAGCCTGTGCGCCGATCTCTCGACCCACGTGGTCGGACGGCGGCTGGACGACGACGGCAATGTGCTGCTCCGTTTCGAGGGCGGGGCGAAGGGCATCCTGCACGCCTCCCAGGTCTGCCTCGGCGATGAGAATCCGCTCAGCCTCCGCGTGTACGGCACGCAGGCCAGCGTGGAGTGGCGGCAGGAGTTCCCCGACGAGCTCGTCGTCAAGTACGCCGATCGTCCCCGCGAGATCTGGCGCCGCGGCAACGGCTACCTGAGCGCGGGGGCCCGCTCGTTCACCCGGGTGCCGCCCGGTCATCCCGAGGGGTTCCTCGAGGCCTTCGCGAACGTCTACCTGGAGGTCTTCCGGGCGATCGCGGCCGCGGCGGCCGGACGGGTTCCGCGGCCGCCCGCCGACTTCCCCACCGTCGAGGACGGCGTGGAGGGCATGGCCTTCATCCAGGCCGTGGTCAGCTCGGCCCGCCGCGGCGCGCGCTGGGTGAAGCCGCCCCGCTGACGCCCGTCGCTCAGGTCGAGCCGCGGCGGATCTGCTCCCGGTACTCGCTGGGACTGACGCCGAACTCCCGCCGGAAAAGCCGGTTGAAGAACGAGAGCTGGTTGAAGCCCTGGTTGAGCGCGATGGTGCCGACCGGCTCCGTGGTCTCGCGCAGGGCCTGGCAGACGGCCTGCAGGCGGACTTGATTGCGGAACGCGGAGAAGGACTTGCCGACGTGCAGGAGAAACTGCCGCGCGAAGGTCGCGCGGCTCATGCCCGTGAGCCGCAGCAGGTCCGCGAGCGTCACGCTGTCGCGGTAGCTGGCGAGGATGTAGCTGACCGCCCGGCGGACGGCCTCCTGCGTCTCCGCCGAGCCCGAGAGCGAGAAGGCCTGCGCCGAGAGCGGGACGAGGTCCGCGCGCGGCGCCGTGATCAGGCCCGCCATGATCTCGAGGAAGCCCGCCAGCCGGTCGAGGCCGCTGCGGTTGGCGAGGTTCTCCATCCGCTGGCGGGTCAGCTCCGCGGTCCGGCCGCGGATCTGCAGTCCGCGCCGCGAGAATTCGGTCAACCCCCGGAGCGTCCCCGCCTCGCCGAAGCTCCAGATGCCGTGGTCGAGCGGGAAATCCCACTGGATGGCGAGGCCGGCCGAGAGTCCCTGCATGTGCCAGTAGTGCGGGACGTTCGGCCCGATCAGCACGAGGTCCCCGGCGTCGAACGAATCGATGTGGTCGGCCACGAGCCGCGTGCCCCGGCCACGCGCGATGAACGTCAGCTCGGCCGCCGGATGGTAGTGCCAGTGGTCGCCTTGACCGTGCAGGGGCGTGGTCCGTCCGGGCGCATGGATCACCTCGACCCGCGCCACGCTCTGGCTCCAGCGCAGGATGCGGAACGTGTCTCCCTTGCCGAGATGGATGACCTCGCGCTGCAAGTTCATGGAAGGCGGCGCACGCTGGGCCGGCTCCGGGGGAGTGTCAAATCGGGGCGATCAGGCCCACGGACGTGGAGGAAAGGCCTGCGTCAGCTCGAGGCAGGCCGCGACGGGGCGCAGGCCGGCGGACGGCGAGGGGTCGGCCAGCGACGCGGCGGCGGCTCCGGTCGCCAGCCGGAGCCGATCGGACGCGGACCAGCCTTCATGGACCCCGTAGAGATAGCCGGCGGCGAAGGCGTCGCCGGCTCCGTTGGCACCGCGGCAGCGCTCCGCGGGCAACCGGAGGGCGCCCAGGACCGCGGTCTCGCCTGCGGTGACAACCGCCCCGCCGCAGGCCGTATGCAGGGCGACCGACCGATGGACGCCCATCCCGAGCAGGTCGCGCGCCGCCGCGACGACCGCATCCGCGCCCTCGGCCGGGACGCGCCGGCCCAGGACCCGGCCGGCCTCGATCTCGTTGAGGATGAGGTGATCGAGGTGGGGCAAGGCGGCGCGGGCGATCCGGGCGAAATCCGGGTGTTCGACGCTCACGAGGTCGGCGGAGGTCTCGAGTCCGGCCGTCCGCGCGGCGGCCAGGATCTCGGCCGCTCCCGTCCGGCCGTCGGCGTCGATCCGGTCGATCCGGTCGAGCAGCATGATGTAGCCGAGGTGGAACAGACGGGCGCTCGACGCGCGGAAGTCGAAGTGCTCCGGCCCGAGCGCCTGGTTGGCGCCCCGGCGGTGGAAGAACGTCCTCCGGCCGGTGGCGGCGACGCAGACAACGTAGGTGTGGGAGGTCGCGAGGTCCGGCGCGGTCCGCAACTGCGCCACGTCGATGCCCCTTTCGACGCAGTGGGCCCGCGCCCACCGTCCGTCGTCGTCGTCGCCGAGAAGTCCGAGCGCGGCCAGGGGGAATCCGGCGTCCATCGCGGCGAGGTCGCAGAGGACGTTGAATGGACCGCCGCCGTTCGTGCGGGCCTCGGCCACGATGTCGACGAGCGTCTCCTCCTCCGGGAAGCGGTCGACCGTGACGACCGCATCGACGATGAAGTTGCCCGCGGCGAGCAGGCCCCTTCGCGGGCTCGGGTGGGAAGCCGGCGTCATGGCGACTCGGCGCGGCCCGACGAGTGCGACCGCAGCGCGGCCGCGAGGATCTGGTGGGTCCGCACCGCCTCCTCCGGCGTGGCGCAGCCGAACCGGTCCTCCAGCGCCCCGTGGCGTTCGGCCAGGAATGCGGCCCACATCTGCTGGATCACGTCGGGGAAGCCGGGTTCGAAGATGCCTCCGGTGATCGTCCGGAACGGGGTGCCGAAGCCGAGGTCCGTGCGGCGCCACCACTGCTCCTCCCCGCGTTCGAACGTCCAAAGGGTCTTGGGTTGGGCGGTCGAGAACCGGACCCCGCCGTCCGTGCCGAGGATCTCGATCGACCATGAGTTGGTGGCTCCGGGCGCCAGCCGCTTCATCTCCAGCCGCATGGGGACATCCCAGTCCCCGATCCTGGTCCAAGTCGCGAGCGTGGCGTTGTCCCAGGTGTCGCAGGCGGCGCGGCCGCCGCGTCCGTCGGGACGCTCGGACGGGCCCTTCTGCAGCTGGGCGAAGACACGGTCGGGCATCCAGCCGAGCCGCAGCGGCAGGTGGCACACGTGCATTCCGAGGTCGCCGAGCACGCCGACCTCGCCGCAGCGCGCGCTCTGGCGCTTCCAGTTCGCCGGCTTCGTCGGGTCCAGGTCGCTGCTGTGCAGGAAAGCGGCGTTGACCTCCAGCACCCGGCCGAAGCGTCCGGAGCGCGCGCCGGCCCAGGCCCGCTGCGCCCCCGGGAAGAAGGGCATCTCCGAACTGCAGCGGACGAAGCGTCGGGTCGCAGCGGCCGCGGCGACGATGCGCCGGGAGGAGGCGAGGTCGATGCCGAACGGCTTCTCGGCCAGCAGGTCCTTCCCGGCGGCGAGGACGTCCAGATACAGCGCCTCGTGCTGGTCGTGGGGCACGGCCACGTACACGACCTCGACCGCCGGATCGTCGAGCAGGGGCCGGGGGTCGGTCGTGCCGACCACGGTCGGGTGCAGGCCCTCGAACCACCGCAGCGCCGCCGGATTGACGTCCGCGACGCGCCGCAGGACCGGGCGCACCGGAAAGTCCGCGAGCACGAACCAACGCGCGAAGGCGCTCGCCATTTCCCGGCCCATCAGGCCGCCGCCGATGATGCCGACGCCGACCGTCTTCATGGCGAGGCAGGCGTGAGCAGCGCGGCGGCATCGCCCGCCGAGGCGCCGTCGTGGACCACCGCCATCAGGGCGCGCGTGATGCCGGCCGGATCGCGGTGCTGGATGACGTTCCGGCCGTAGACGATGCCGGCCACGCCGAGGGCCACGAGCCGCTCGGTCCGCTCGAGGATCTCCCGGTCGCTGACCCGGCCTCCGCCGCGCACCAGCACCGGCACGCGGCCCGCGACGCGCAGGACCTCCGGATAGTCCGACACGGGATCGGTCGGATCGGCCTTGATGACGTCGGCGCCCAGCTCCACCGCCTGGCGCACGAGGTGGACGACCTTCGTGGGGTCACCGTCCACCTGGTACCCGCCGGCCTCGTGGTTCGGCCGGAAGACCAGCGGCTCGACCATCATCGGCATGCCGTAGTGGTCGGCCTGTGGCTTGAGGCGCAGGATGTTCTCCACGCACTGCGCGTGGACCTCCGGGGCGCCGGGGATCTGGAAGAGGTTCACGCACAGGCAGGCGGCGTCGAGACGGACCGCCTGCAGCACGGGCTCCGCCAGCATCCGGCTGAAGCGGGTGTCCGGCAGGTCCCGTCCGTAGACGTTCGCGACGTCCGTGCGCAGGACGAGGCTCGGCTTGGTGCGGCCGCGGATGCGCTGCAGGTGGCCGGCTTGGCCGACGGTGAGTTGGATCGCGTCCGGCCCGGCGGCGACGAGCGTGCGGACCACCGACTCCATGTCCTCGATGCCGGTGAGGAAGCCGGGCTGGTTGAAGAAGCCGTGGTCGACGGCGACGTCGAAGCAGCGGCCGGACTTCGCGTTGAACAGGCGGTTGAGTCGGGATTCCTTCATGCGGTCGCCGGCGTGCGGCCGGCGTCCGCGTATCCTAGGGCAGTTGGCGGTCGGCGGCTCCGTCGCGGGTCTCAGACGGTGGCACTATTCTCTCAGCGGACCGGCAGCGGTCGCGCCCCCTCCTCGGCGAGGCGGCGCAGTCCGTCGGTCACCACGTCGATCACCGCGGGTGCGAACCGGCGGCCCGTGTAGAGGCCGCGCGCCTCGTAGCCGCCCTCGCGGAGGATGCGCGGGGAGGGGAGGTAGCCGCAGACGTCGTTGCAGTAGCCGGCGATCCACAGGTCGAGCGGGCCGAGGGCCTCCTCCACGGCCGGAATGTAGTCGGCGACGGGCTCTCCGGGCAGGCCGACGAGGGTCAGGTCCGACCCGAACTGCCAGAGCGCGAGCGGGGCCCGATAGTGGGGGGAGGGGACCGGCTCCCGCGCCAGCGCGGCGAGGAGCTGCGCGGCCACCTGCTTCTTCCATATATCGCGCTCCGCCGCCAGGGCCTCGATCTCGGCCCGCGTCGGGGGTGGTTCGAGGGGCAGGTCCACGAACGCCAGGCGGGGCCGCAGCGGACCCCGGATCGGGCGCCGCGGTTCGTCCACCAGCACGCGCGCGACCTCGGCGGCCAAGGATTCCCCGTGGCGGCGGGCCAGTTCGAGCGTGCCCGTGGGGTAGGGCGACGCGTCGCCACCGCATCCCTGCACGAACAGGGCGAGGGCGCCGGGGAACCGCGACTCGAGCGCCGCCTGGGCGAATCCGGCGTAGTCGCCCGCCACCTCCAGCCCCTGGCGCGGGAGCGTCGTGTTGTGGCAGGCGGCGCCGAAGACGACGGCCCGCAGCCGTCCGTCCGGCGCGGCGATGCGCAGCACGGGCACCGAGCGGTCCACCGGCCCCCGGGGGTTGAAGCCGAGCGCGACCCCCCGGGCGGTGTAGGCGCGTCGGTTGACCGGGAAATCGACCATCCCGCTGGAGAACTCCAGGCGCGCCGGCTCGAGGGCGGCGAGCGCGGCGACGGCCGTCGCGACGAAGCGCTCCTCCAGCCACCGCGTGTACCGCTCGATGGCGTCAACGTGGGGAGGAGGGTGGGCCAGCATGCTCGGCTGGAAGTGCGCCGGTCCGTGGTGGGTGTGCGACGAGTTGACGAGGATGGCGGCCCGCGGGAGGCCCGTGGCCTCCGCGAGGCGTGCGCAGAGCGGCTCCGTGAGGGAGCCGCGGAAGCCGAGGTGGTCCGATGTGATGAGCAGGGCCCGCCCCCCCGCGTGGTCCTCCAGCGCCAGGACCTTCAGGTGGATGTCCTGGAGTACCCCCCGCGACAGTGCGGTGCGGCCGGCGTAGCCTGCGAGCGGAGTCGGCTCCGGTGGCGTGATGACGGTGCGGGCCAGGCCTGCCTTCCACTCGTCCGGCCCGGCCGGGGCCGCTCCGGCCCCGCCGGCGGCCAGAAGGACGGACGCGAGCGCGAGGATTCGTCGCCAGTGCATGGCCGGAATCATGCCGCCGGCCGTGGGGCGCGGCTACGCCTAATGACTCAATTGACGCGCGAATCGTCGCAGGCCGAGCCAGCGGATTGAGTCAAGAGGGGTAGCGCGGCAGCGGAATCCCGGGCATGCTGCGGACCGATGCAGTCGCTCCTCGCCCCCTTCCTCTTCGGGTTGGCCGCCGCGGGTTGCGCGGCCGTCGGCCCCGGGTCCGCCCGGCCGCCCAACGTCGTGCTGATCGTGGCCGACGACCTCGGGTATGGCGACCTCGGCTGCTACGGCAACCCGACGATCCGGACGCCGGTCCTGGACCGGCTGGCGGCGGAAGGCCAGAGATGGACGAGCTTCTACGCGGCGGCCAGCGTCTGCACGCCGAGCCGGGCCGCGCTGCTCACCGGCCGCTGGCCGGTCCGCACCGGCATGGCGAGCGACCGCCGTCTCGTCCTGACGACGCGCGCTGCAGGGGGGCTGCCCCCGGAGGAGGTCACGCTCGCGGAGCTGCTGGCGGCACGGGGCTATGCGACCGCGTGCCTCGGCAAGTGGCATCTCGGCCATCGGCCCGCCTTCCTTCCCACCCGGCAGGGATTCCAATCGTTCTTCGGGACACCGTACTCGAACGACGAGGCGCCGGCCCCGGCATGGCGGGAGGCTTTCGCCCGGCGCGACTATTGGAACACCCCGCTGTTCTACGATCCGCGCAGCGAGTACTGGGACATCCCGCTCCTGCGCGACGAGGCGGAGATCGAGCGGCCCGTCGAGCAGGGGGACTTGGCGGAGCGCTACGCGCGCGAGGCCGAACGGTTCATCGCGGCGAACGCGTCGCGCCCGTTCTTCCTCTATTTCGCCCCCAACATGCCGCACGTCCCCCTGTTCGCCTCGCCCGCGTTCCGGGGACGCAGTCCGCGCGGACCCTACGGCGACGCCGTCGAGGAGATCGACGCCACCGTCGGACGGATCGTCGCCGCCCTGCGCCGCGAAGGACTGGAGCGCGACACGCTCCTCTTCTTCACGTCGGACAACGGCCCCTGGCTGGTGTTCGGCGACCATGGCGGCTCCGCCGGTCCCCTGCGCGACGGCAAGGGCAGCACCTGGGAGGGCGGCCATCGCGTGCCGGCGATCGTCTGGGGTCCGGGGAGGATCGCCCCCGGCGTCGTCACGGGGATGGGGGCCGGCATCGACCTTCTGCCGTCGATCGCGGCCGCGGCGGGGATCGAGCTGCCGCCGGGGCTGGAGATCGACGGTGTCGACCTCGGTCCCGTCTGGCGGGGGGCAGGGCCGAGCCCACGTGACACGATGCTCTTCTATCGGGGCACCGTCCTGCAGGCGGTGCGGCACGGTCCCTTCAAGGCGCATTTCGCGACGCGGGCGGGCTTCGGGATCGGCCTCGAAGTCGCGACCCACGAGCCGCCCCTGCTGTTCAACGTCGAACACGACCCGGGCGAGCACCGGGACATTGCGGCGTCGCACCCGGAAGTCGTCCGCACCCTGCGTCGGCTGGCGGACGACACCCGGGCGAGACTGGTGCCCTCCGCCGACCACGTGGCGCCCCAGTTGCCGGCTCCCGCCCGTTAGCCCGACGCCCCTCTCCCGAGGAGGGGGAAGGTGCGCCTTGTGGGGCCGACCGCGGCTCGCACGAGAACCGGGCGGCGCGGGGTCGGCGCTCCCCGCGGCCGGATGCCCCGGGGAACGGCCGCTGCGACGAAAGTGGGACGGATTGAGTCTTAAGGGGTAGCGCTCCGAGACCGCGGGCGGCTAGCCTCTCCCCGACCCGGCTCCCGAGCCGGGCTACCCCCTATGTGCCGAAGAATCACCGTCGGTGTCGCGCTCTTGTCCTTGGCTGTGTCCGGCTTCGCGACGCCGGTCGAACGCACGCGGCCGAACGTCGTGCTGATCCTCGTGGACGACCTGAACGACTGGGTCGGCTTCCTCGCCGGACACCCCCAGGTGAAGACTCCCCACCTCGATCGGCTGGCCGCGCGAGGGATGGTCTTCGCCAACGCCCACTGTGCGGCGCCGCTATGCGGCCCTTCGCGGACCGCGCTGCTGACCGGCCGGGCGCCGACGTCGACCGGCATCTACGACAACGACCATTGGTTCCGGCGGGTGCCGTCCCTCCGGGACCTGGTCTCGCTGCCCCAGGCGCTGCAGCGCGGCGGCTACGACACGATCGGGGTCGGCAAGCTGTACCACACCCACGCCGAGGGCGGCCAGCCGAAGTCCGACTACCAGCAGGTCGCGGAGCGCACCTGGGTGAACTATGGACCGCGTCCGGCGCAGCGGCTGAATTACCAGCTCTCCCAGTATTGGCTCCGCGATTGGGGTTCGATCCCGGACCGGGACGAGGAGCAGCCGGACTTCGCGATCGCATCCTACGCGGTCGAGCGCCTCGGACGACGGACGGGCACGCCGTTCTTCCTCAACGTGGGATTCTTCCGCCCCCATGTGCCCTTCTATGCCTCTCCCCGCTGGATGGAGCTGTACCCGCGCGACGCCGTACAGGTGCCTCCCGACGATCCGGACGACCTGCGGGACCTCCCGGCGAGCTCCCGCATCATGATCGCGGCGTTCGAGCCGGCCTGGGTGCGCGCCAACGGGAAGGCGCCCGACATCGTGCAGGCCTACCTCGCCTGCGTGAGCTTCGTGGACGGCCAGATCGGCCGCGTGCTCGATGCCATCGAGGCCGGCCCGAATCGCGATGACACCTGGATCATCCTCACGAGCGACCACGGCTTCCACCTCGGGGAGAAGGACCACTTCGGCAAGACCACGCTCTGGGAGCGGTCGACCCGGGTGCCCCTCGTCATCGCGGGTCC
Organism: uncultured Opitutaceae bacterium; assembly: GCA_964460895.1. Lineage (GTDB taxonomy): Bacteria > Verrucomicrobiota > Verrucomicrobiia > Opitutales > Opitutaceae > Didemnitutus. The sequence continues at coordinate 51,941 of CAYWTK010000001.1, read as the reverse complement.
CGGGGTTGCCCGCGGGGCGACCTGCGCCCAACCGGTCTCGCTCCTCGACCTGTTTCCCACCCTGACGGATCTGACGGGGGCGGAGGCACCGCCCGGTCTCGACGGCCGGTCCCTCGTGCCGCTCCTGCGGAATCCGAACGCCCACTGGGAGCGGCCGGTGGTCACGACATGGATGCCGGGCAATCATGCGGTGCGCAGCGGGCATTGGCGGTACATCCGCTATCGGGACGGTGCGGAGGAGCTCTACGACCACCGGAACGACCCCGGGGAGCGCACCAACCTCGCGGGAGATCCGCAGCACGCGGAGGTGCTGGCGGAGCACCGCCGCTGGCTGCCCCGCGGCGAGGCGAGCCCGGCCCGGTCCGAGCCCGCGCGTCGGCCGTGAACGCGGCCGAGCTTGAAGCCTTGCGCCGCCCGAGACGACGATGCGCCCGCATGTCCGGTTCCCTCTCCCCGATGTCCCGATGAGTCGCCGCCTGTGGATTGGAGTCTCGCTGTTCGCCGCCGCGTGCGCGGCGGCGTCGGCACTGGCCGGGAGCGCGGCCGCCCCCGGCGGGTTGCGGGCGGCGGCGGCGAGGATCGACGTCACGCCGGACACCCCGAGAAACCTGCTCGGTTACCAGGCGCGGCTTTCGGCCGGGGTCCTCGACCCGATCCACCACCGCGTCCTCGTGCTGGATGACGGGCGGAAGCGCTTTCTCCTCGTGTCCTCGGAATTCTGCGTGATGTCCCCGGCGCACTACGACCGGATGGCCGCGCGACTGCAGCGCGAGCTGGGCATCGAGCCGCGCGACTTCTGGTGGACGCTGACGCACACGCACTCGGCTCCCGAGGTCGGCCCTCCGGGCCTGCCGGCGGTCTTCATGGCGGAGCGCTACCAGCATCGTCCGGACACGGCCTACACGCAGCAAGTCGACGACGCCCTGGTGCGGGGCATCCGGGAGGCCCTCGACCGGTTGGAGCCGGTGCGCTTGGCGGTCGGCTGGGGGCACTCCAACGCGAACATCAACCGCCGTGCCCGCAACGTCGGCGGCCGGACCACGCTTGGCATGAATCCCGACGGCCCGGTCGATCGGCGCATCGGGGTGCTGCGCTTCGAGCGGCCCGACGGCACGCCGCTCGCGCTGGTGGCCAATTACGCGATCCACGGCACGGTCCTCGGCCCGAAGAACCTGCTCGTCAGCGGGGACGCTCCCGGGGTGGTGTCCCGCTTCGTGGAGTCCAAGACCGGCGCGGTCATGCTCTTCGTCAACGGGGCCGCCGGCGATCTCGCGCCCATCTACAGCGTCCAGCCGGATGCGCGCGCGGGCCACCTCGACGAGTTCGAACTGCTCCTCGGCCAGCGGGTGATCGAGGCCGCGGAGAATGCCGACCATCGTCCGGAGCAGGTCGAATTGCGGACCCTCGTCCTCGACGTCGAGACCCCGCGCAAGGACGGGCTCGGCTGGTCCGAGGAGCTCGGCGACTACCTGCTGCAGGAGGAGGGCGGGCCGGCGCGCGTCCGCATCCCGGTGCGTTTCCTCCGGCTCTCCGCCCAGGTGGCCATCTGGGGGGCGCCCTTGGAGCTCTTCTGCGAGATTTCGAACGAGATTCGGGAGCGCTCCCCGTTCCGCTACACCTTCTACTTCGGCTACACCAACGGCTGGCTGGGCTACCTCCCGACGGAGGAGGAGTTCGCGTTCGGCGGCTACGAGGTCCGCACCTCCCCCTTCACCCCGGCCGCGGAGGTGCACCTGCGGCGGGGCGTCCTCGGCGTCCTCGACGGCGAGCTGCGCCGCTGATCCTTCCCCTTCCCATGAGCGTCTCCCCTCCCCAACGCCTCAACCGCGTGCTCAAGCTGCGCGACGTCGTGCTGTACGGCATCATCCTCATCCAGCCGACCGCACCGCTGCCGATCTTCGGCGTGATCGCGGACAAGGCCGACGGCCACGTCGTGACCACCATCCTGCTCGCGATGGTCGCGATGCTCTTCACCGCCCTGAGCTACGGGCACATGGCCCAGGCCCACCCGTCGGCCGGCTCCGCCTACAGCTACGTCGCCCGGGAGGTCAACCCGCTGGCCGGGCAGGCCACCGGCTGGATGATGGCCCTCGATTACCTGATGAACCCGATCATCAGCGTGATCTTCTGCAGCGTATCGGCGCGCAACCTCATCCCCGAGGTCCCGTTCGCGGTCTGGGCCTGCTTCTTCGCCGCGCTGTTCACCTGGTTCAACTCGCGGGGCATCCTCACCTCGGCCCGGGTGAACCAGTTCCTCGCGACGATCCTTTCGGTGGTCATCGCCATCTTCCTCGTCGCCGCCGTGCGCTACCTCTACCTCGCGCCCACCGAGGTCGCGTTCATCCGGCCGTTCTACGATCCCGCGCACTTCAACCTCTCGCTGGTGGCGGGGGGGGCCTCGATCGCGGCGCTGACCTACATCGGGTTCGACGGGGTCTCGACCCTCTCCGAGGAGGTCGAGAATCCCCGCCGCAACATCCTCCTCGCGACGGTGCTGGTCTGCCTCTTCACCGGACTGCTCGCGGCCGTTCAGGTCTACGTGGCGCAGCTCGTCTGGCCGGACCACACGTCCTTCCCCAACGTCGAGACGGCCTTCAGCTACGTCGCGGGCCGCGTGGCCGGGGACTGGCTCTTCTTCGTCTTCAACGGCGCCCTGCTCCTCGCGAGCCTCGGGTCGGGCACCGGGGCGCAGCTCGGCGCGGCGCGGCTGCTCTACGCGATGGGCCGCGAGAACGTGCTGCCGGCCCGCTTCTTCGGCGCGATCGACGCCCGGCGGCGCCTGCCGCTCAACAACGTGCTGCTCGTCGGCGCGGTCGCCCTCGTCGGCGCCTTCACCGTCGACTTCGCGCTCGGCTGCGAACTGCTCAATTTCGGCGCCTTCCTCGCGTTCATGGGAGTGAATCTGTCCGCCCTCCTCCACGGCTTCGTCCGCGCGGAACGCCGCGTGTGGTGGCGGGCGGTGTGCCCGGTCCTCGGCATCCTCTGCTGCGGCCTCCTCTGGTTCAACCTCGGCTCCGTCGCCAAGGTCGCCGGGCTGCTCTGGCTCGGGTGCGGCATGGTCTACTTTGTCATCCGTCGCCACGTGATGCGCATCCCCGTGACGCCCTATGTGGAGAAGGACGAGTGAGTCCGGTGGCGCGGTCGGCCGGCCGCTGAGTCCAAAGTGTGAGCGATTGAGGCATCGGACGTAGTTCCCCGACGCGAACTCGGGCACCATGGGGAACCGGCCCGACCGTTCAGGCCGATTCGAACCCCCTCCAGCTCATGAACTCCACAGGTCGTTTGGACGGCATGGTCGCCGTCGTCACGGGCGGCTCCTCCGGTTTCGGCGCGGCCATCGCCCGCGCCTACGCGCGCGAGGGCGCGAAGGTCGTCGTCGCCGACCTCAACGCCGAAAACGGCGCCCGGTCGGTCGAGTCCCTTCGGGCCGCCGGGGGGGAGGCCGAGTTCATCCGCACGGATGTCGGCGACTCCGCCCAGATGGCTGCGCTCGTGGCCGGCGCGGTCGGCCGCTTCGGACGGCTCGACGTCGTCGTCAACAACGCGGGCATGAGCCACCCCAACCAGCCGATGCTGGAGGTGACCGAGGCGTTCTTCGACCGGATGTATGCGGTCAACGTGAAGAGCATCTACCTGTCCGCGATCCACGCGGTGCCGGTCTTCCGGCGCCAGGGCGCGGGGGGGTGCTTCATCAACATCGGCTCGACCGCCGCCGTCCGCCCGCGGCCGGGCCTCTGCTGGTACAGCGGGTCGAAGGGGGCCGTCGCTCTCCTCACCAAGGGGATGGCCGTCGAACTCGCGCCCGACCGCATCCGGGTGAACGCCATCAACCCGGCGCTCGGCGAGACGCCGCTGCTCGCGACCTTCCTCGGCGGTCAGGACACCCCGGAGGTGCGGGCCCGCTTCCTCGGTTCCATCCCCCTCGGGCGCTTCTGCCGGCCGGAGGACGTCGCGAACGCCGCGGTGTTCTTTGCGGATCGCGCGTCGGACTACGTGACCGGCACGTGTCTCGAGGTCGACGGCGGGCGCTGCATCTGAAGGCCCCCGCCATGCTGCGCGCCTCCTATCCCCTCTACGTCGCCAACCGGCCGGTACTCACCGAGGGCCGGCTCGCGGTGACCGACAAGTTCAGCGGCGCGACCGTCAGCGAGGTCGCCACGGCGGACGCCGCGCTGATCGACCGCGCCATCGCGGCCGCCGTCGCCGCGGAGGAGCCGATGCGCCGGCTCGCGCCGTACGAACGGAGGGCGGCCCTCGAGCATTGCGTCTGGCGCTTCCGGGAGACCCAGGTCGAGCTCGCGGAGGCCCTGTGCATCGAGGCCGGCAAGCCGATCCGCGACAGCCGCGGCGAGGTGGCGCGGCTCATCGACACGTTCCGACTCGCCGCCGAGGAGGCCACGCGCCTCGGGGGCGAGGTGATGAACCTGGAGATCTCGCCCCGCACCCGCGGCTACCGAGGCATGTTCCGGCGGGTGCCGGTCGGGGCCTGCTCGTTCATCTCCCCGTTCAACTTCCCCCTCAACCTCGCCGCGCACAAGATCGCGCCGGCGATCGCCGCCGGCTGTCCGTTCGTGCTCAAGCCCGCCAGCCGCACGCCGATCGGAGCCCTGCTCATCGGCGAGATCCTGGCGGAGACCTCGCTGCCGCCCGGGGCGTTCTCCATCCTGCCGTGCCAGCGCGACGGGGCGGACCTCTTCGTGACCGACGAACGCCTGAAGCTCCTCAGCTTCACCGGCTCTCCCGAGGTGGGCTGGGCGATGAAGGAGCGGGCCGGGCGGAAGAAGGTCGTGCTCGAGCTCGGCGGCAACGCCGCCTGCGTGGTCGAGCCGGACTGGGCCGACCTCGACGAGGCGGTCGAGCGGATCGTCTTCGGCGCCTTCTACCAGTCGGGACAGAGCTGCATCAGCGTGCAGCGCATCTTGGTTCACGCCTCGATCTACGCGGACGTCCGCGACCGCCTGGTGCGGCGCACGGCCGCCCTCGTCGCCGGCGACCCGCGCCTCGAGGAGACGTTCATCGGGCCGGTCATCTCGGAACGCGAGGCGGAGCGCCTCGAGTCGTGGATCGCGGCCGCGACCGCGGCCGGGGCGCGGGTCCTCTGCGGCGGCCAACGCCGGGGGGCCGTGCTCGAGGCCACGCTGCTCGAGGGGGTTCCGGCGGGCGCGCGCATCTGTGCGGACGAGGCCTTCGGTCCGGTGGCCGTCCTGCAGCCCTACGCCGACTTCTCCGAAGCCCTGCGGCTGGTCAACGGGAGCCGTTTCGGTCTCCAGGCCGGGATCTTCACCCGCGACCTCTACAAGGCCCAGCGGGCCTGGGACGAACTCGAGGTCGGGGGCGTCATCGTGGGCGACGTCCCCTCCTGGAGGGTCGACCACATGCCCTACGGCGGCGTCAAGGAGAGCGGACTCGGCCGCGAGGGCGTGCGTTTCGCGATGGAGGACATGACCGAGATCCGCAGCCTGATCGTCCGCACGCCGGCCAGCCTGCGCGAATAGTGCCACCGAATGAGGCAACCGGCGTAGTCGGGTGTCGGGCCGCCGCGCTAGGGTGGAAGACGCCCCACCCCCGTCCGCGCACCCCATGAGCCATTCCCCCGTGTCGGCCTCCTCCTTCCGTCGGGTCGTCGTCTCCAGCATGCTGGGAACCGCGATCGAGTGGTACGACTTCTTCCTCTATGGCACCGCGGCAGCGCTGGTCTTCAATCGGCTCTTCTTTCCCACGCTTGACCCGCTGACCGGCACGATGGCGGCGTTCGCCAGCTACGCGGTGGGCTTCTTCGCGCGTCCGCTCGGCGGCATCGTCTTCGGGCATTTCGGAGACCGTGTGGGCCGGAAGTCCATGCTGGTCACGACCCTCGTCATGATGGGGGTCGCGACCTTCCTGATCGGGCTTCTGCCCACCTACGATCAGGTCGGCCTGTGGGCCCCCGGTCTGCTCGTCTTCCTCCGGATCGTTCAGGGCCTCGCGGTCGGAGGGGAGTGGGGCGGTGCGGTCCTGATGGTGGCCGAGCATTCCGACAACCGCCGCCGCGGCTTCTTCGTCAGCTGGGTGCAGGTCGGAGTCCCGGTCGGGCTGCTCATGGCGACCGGTATCTTCAGCCTGTTCACGCTCCTGCCTGAGGACCAGTTCCTGATCTGGGGCTGGCGCATCCCTTTTCTCCTGGGGATCGTCCTCACCGGACTGGGTTTCTTCATCCGGATGAAGGTCATGGAGAGCCCGGTGTTCGAGAAGGCGAGGCATGAGGCCGCCCCGCCCCGACTGCCCATCGTCGAGGTGCTGCGGGCCCACAAGCGCAACGTCCTCCTGGCGATGGGGGCGCGCATGGCGGAGAACGCGTTCTTCTACATCTTCTCCGTCTGGGTCCTGAGCTACGCGACGCAGCAGCTGGGGATGGCGCGCAGCGTCCTCTTGCAGGGCGTGCTGCTCGGGTCCGCGGTCCAGCTCGTCGCCATTCCCCTCTTCGGGGCGCTATCGGACCGGATCGGCCGCAAGCCCGTCTATCTGGGCGGCACGCTCTTCCTCCTGCTCCTCTGCCAGCCGTTCTTCTGGATGGTGGAGACGCGGGAGACGGCCTGGGTCTGGGTCGCGATCGTCGCGGGCATGGTCGGACATGCGGCCCTCTACGGCCCCCAGGCGGCGTTCTTCTCGGAGCTCTTCGGTACGCAGACCCGTTACACCGGCTCCTCGCTCGGCTATCAGCTCGCCGCTCCCTTCGCCGGAGGCCTCGCGCCGCTCATCGCCTCGGGCCTCCTGAGCTGGTCGGGTGGGGCCACTTGGCCGATCGCCGTCTACATGGCGCTCCTCGGCCTCATCACCATCGTCTCGGTCCTGCTCGCGGCCGAGACCAACCATGCCGACCTCCGACGGGAGCCGGTCGGGTCAGGCCCGCTCCGGTCCTGACCGCGTTCGGTGGACGCGACGTCCGCCGCTCGTCTCCCGGACCCGCGCCCCATGAGCCGCCGCATCGCCCTGGTCACCGGTTCGACGAGCGGCATCGGCTGGGGCATCGCCCAAGCCCTCGCCGCCGATGGGTGCGACCTCATGCTCCACGGTCTGGGCGAACCCGCTGCGATCGGCCGCCTGGTGCGGGAACTGGAGGATCGGCACGGCGCCCGGGCCGCGGCGCACGGGGCGGACCTCACCGTTCCCGCGGAGGCGGAGCGGCTGGTGGAGGAGACGGAGCGGCTGCTCGGCCCGCTTGACATCCTCGTGAACAACGCCGGCATCCAGCATGTCGCCCCGGTCGACGAGTTTCCTCCCGAGCGCTGGGAGGCGATCCTCAACGTCGTCCTGCAGGCTTCTTTCCGGACGATTCGCGCGGCCGTGCCGGGCATGAGACGGCGCGGCCGGGGCCGGATCGTCAATCTCGTCTCCGCCCACGGCCTCGTGGCCTCGCCGTTCAAGAGCGCCTACGTCGCCGCCAAGCACGGGCAGGTCGGACTCACGCGCGGCGTCGCCCTCGAACTGGCGGAGTGCGGGGTGACCTGCAACGCGGTCTGTCCGGGCTACGTCCGGACCCCGCTGGTCGAGGGACAGATCGATGCCCAGGCGCGCGCCCACGGCCGGCCGCGCGACGAGGTGATCCGGGAGGTGATCCTCGCGGCCCAACCGACGCGCCGTTTCATCGAGGTGGAGGAGGTCGCGGCCCTGGTGGTCTTCCTCTGCAGCGATGCCGCCCGCTCCATCACCGGGGCCGCGATCCCGATCGACGGCGGGTGGACCGCCCGCTGATCCGTGCAGCCATCGGAGCGCTTGCGGGCCGGATGCATGATGCGGGTCTGGAGCTGGCTCCTGCTCGTCGGCCTCGCCGTCGGCGCCGCGGCGGCGGAGCTGCCTTCGCCCCCCGAGGCGGACGACATCGCGGGGCGGCGCCTGCGCTACGGTCTGAGCGCCTGGCCTGCTGGGATGGACGAGGAGTCGGCCGGCCGGCTGGTCGCGGCGGCGCAGGCCGTCCGCCGGCGACTCGTCGCGTTGCGTCAGGCACCGGCGGCGTCGGTCCACGCGGGCGCCTGGCGCGACGAGGTCGCGACGGTCGAGGCCCACCTGAGGCATGTCGTCTGGCTGCTGCGTCACGAGACGGAACTCGTCACGGGTGACCTCGAGCGCATGGAGGTGGCGCTGCGCGAAGCGGAGCGGCGCGCCGCCCGTCTGGAGGAGGGCGCGCCCGTGCCGTGGGCGGAGGAGGCGGGGACCACGGTGCGGGCCTTCTATTCGCGGATCGACGGCTCGGCCCAGGCCTTCGGACTGCACGTGCCCCCTGGTCTCGGATCCGGCCCCGGGGTGGGCCTCGATGTCGTGCTTCACGGCAGCGTGCGGCCGCGCGGAGGCGCGGCCCTCCGTTTCGCCCACCGGTATCTGGAGTCGCGCCCGTCCGTCGGAAGGCCCGGGCCCTCCCGCGTGATCGAACTGCACCCGCTCGGCCGGGTCGAGAACGGCTACCGGTGGGCGGGGGAGACGGATGTCTTCGAGGCCATCGAGGCGGCCTGCCGACACTTCGCCGTCGATCGCCGGAGGATCGTGCTGCGCGGATTCTCCATGGGTGCCTCCGGGACCTGGCACATCGGCCTGAAGTTCCCCGACCGATTCGCCGGCCTGGCGCCCTACTGCGGCTACGTGGACACCTATCGCTTCTCGGCCTCGCCGAACCCGCGCTTCGTGCGGGTGCGCGACCTTCCGCCCCATCAGGCGCGCCTCCTCTCGATTCACGACGCCGTCGGCTACGCCGCGAACGCGGGACTGCTCCCGGTCGTCGCCGCCATGGGCGAGCTGGATCCGGGGTTCGTCAATCACCGCTACATGGAGGACGCGATGGCCGCGGAGGGGCTTGCCCTGACGAATCTCATCGCCCCCGGCACCGCGCACGTGGTCGCGCCCGCGACCCTGCGGCAGCAACTGCGCCTGCTGGACGAGCGGATCGGGGCCACGGGCGCACGCCCTCCGGACCGGGTCCGATTCGTGACCTGGACCCTCAAGTACCCGCGAGCCCATTGGATCGAGCTGCGGCGGCTCGACCGGCACTATGAGCGCGCTGAAGTCGTCGCGGAGCGCTGCCTCGACGGGACGCTCGACGTGGCGGTGCTTCGCAACATCGCGGCCGCCGACTTCCGCCTGGACGACGCGCCGGCCCCCATCCGACGGGTGCGCCTGGCCGGACATGAACTGCCGGTGTCGCCCGCCGCGGGCGCCCGCCTGCTGCGCCTGAGGCGGGAGGGCGACCGGTGGCGCGCCAAGTTCGACCCCGAGGCCGCGGCGGATGCGGGCAAGCGGCCCGGCCTGCAGGGACCGATCGACGACGCCTTCACCGACGCCTTCCTGTGCGTGCTTGGCACCGATGCGCCGTGGCACCCAGCCGTTCAGGCGTGGGCCGAAGATGAGCTGCGCCGCTTCGCGTCCGAATGGGAGCGGTTCTTCGGCGGGAAACTCCCGATCAAGCGCGATGTCGACGTCACCGAAGAGGACCTCCGCACGCGCCATCTGGTGCTTTTCGGCGATCCGGGCAGCAACCGCTTCATCCGCGCCACGGTTCGCTCCCTGCCGCTGGTCTGGACCCGGGAGCGGCTGATCCTCGGCGGCGAGTTCCCTGCCGGCGATCACGTCCCGCGATTGATCGCGCCCAATCCCCTCGCCAAGGGCTGCGGCAGGTACGTGGTCGTGAACAGCGGACACACCTTCGGTGAGCCGGAACTGGCCGCCGTGAACTACCTGCTGTTTCCGCGCTTGGGGGATTGGGCGGTTACGGAGATCCCCACCCGCTCGCTTTCGCCGCCCGACGAGTTCACGTTCGCGACCGGGCAGCGGGTCGTCGCGGCAGGACTGTTCGACGAGGATTGGAGACTCCCGCCCGCCGACCGGGCACCCGACTCCCGGGCGACTTCGTCGGCGCGCCCATGACCGGACTCGGCCCGCGGATGCCGCATGGGTGCGAAATGGTGGAGGTGAGGGAGTGGAGCCTCTCCCCATTCTGTACGTTGATGACGCAGGAGTGGGGTTCGGCCTGCTGGCGCGGGCCTATCGGCTGATGCGTGAGCGCATTCGTCTGTGCAAGGGCTGGGGTTAGGGCGCGAGGGTCGCATGCGGCAGCACGCGGATACGGACCTTGCCCGCAAGGACGACGACCATGTCGCGGCCCGGACTTGGGTACGGGAGAGCATTCTTTGCCCAGTAACATACCTGACCGGTTCTTGCGCGGCGCGGCCTCAAGGGTCGCGGCGCCAGATCAGGTCGGGACCGAGTTCCTCGACCCGGGCGACGCCGCACAGCGCCATCGTGCTGAGGAGCTCCATCCGCAGGAGGCGCAGCACGTGGGCCACGCCCTCGGCTCCGCCGGCGGCGAGGCCGTAGACGACGGGGCGGCCGATCAGGACGGCGTTCGCGCCCAACGCCAGGGCCTTGGCCACGTCCGCGCCGCGGCGGATGCCTCCGTCGACCAGCACCGGGACGCGGCCGGCCACCGCTTGGGCGACCGCGGGCAGCAGGTCGATCGTGGCCGGGACCGTGTCGAGCGCGCGGCCGCCGTGGTTCGAGACGATGAGGCCGGCGACGCCGTGGTCGAGCGCCCGCCGGGCGCTGTCCGGGTGCATGATGCCCTTGAGGACCACCGGCATCCTGGTCAGGGAGCGCAGCCAGTCGATCACCGCCCAGTCGAGCTTCTGCGGCCGGACCTCGTCGAGGTTCTGCACGGACGGTCGGACCGTGTTGCGGCCCTGGAAGATGGGGAAGCCGACGCCCGGCGGTCGCCGCAGGCGCAGGCGTGTCTGGCGGTGGCGCAGCCCGTCGACGGGACTGTCCACCGTCACGCAGAGCACCTTGCAGCCGGCCGCCTCGGCGCGCCGGACCATGTCCGCCGTCAGTTCCGGATCGTGCTGGACGTAGAGCTGGAACCAGACGGGCTGGGTCGCCGCGGCGAGCACCTCGGGAATGTCCGTGTTGGCGGCGCAGCTCAGCACCGTGGTCGTGCCGGTGAGGCCGGCGCCGCGGACCGTCGCGACCTCCCCCTCCGGGTGGGCCAGCATCTGGTTCGAGCTCGGGGCGAGGAGGACCGGCGTGGCGTGGCGGTGGCCGAGGAGCGTGACGCCGCAGTCCACCGACGACACGTCGTTGAGCGCCCGGGGGTGGAGGGGAATCTCGCCGTAGCGCTCCCGATTCCAGCGCACGGTGATCTCGTCGCCGGCGCCGCTGGCGAAGTAGTCGTAGTAGGTCGCGGGCAGCACGGCCCGGGCGCGGGCTTCGACGTCGTCGAGGGTGAGGCAGTCGCGCCGCAGGTCGAAGTCCGCGGGCGGCGCGGAGGGCGCGCCCGCTCCGGGGGCCGTGGCGGCGCGACCGAGGGTCGACCCGGCGACGGCAGCGCCCACCGAGGCGGCGCCGAGACGCAGGAAATCGCGGCGGGGGAGGGTGGGCATGGGGCGGACGCGGCGGGACGGGGTGCGGCTCAGGCCTGCTGATGCAGCCGGTCGACCTCTTGGGCGCGGGCGATGTCGCGCTCAATGAAGGTCCAGTAGGCGACCAGCATCAGCGCGCCGGCCACGATGTAGATGAAGGAGGAGGCCCCGAAAATGGCGGCCAGCCCGTAGTCCTCCTTGAACAGGCCGGCGAGCAGCACGCCCAGACCGCCGGCGGCCGAACCGCAGGTGTTGAAGATGCCGATGGCGGTGGAGCGGTAGCGGGTGGGAATCACCTCGCAGATGAGCGGGTGCTCGCTGGGGAGGCCGACGGCGCGGATGAGGGACGACACGACCATGGCGGTCGCGACGAGGGCGAAGCCGGGCGAGCCCATGAAGAGGAAGAGGAACGGCGCGCTGACGATGAACGAGAGCCCCTTGATGAGCGCGCGGCCGCGCACGTCGCGGCGGACCGCCCGGTCCGAGAGCCAGCCGCCGATCGCGATGCCGACGAACACGGGCGCCTTGTAGAGCGCCACGCCCGCGAGGCCGGCGGAACCGAGCTTCATGCCGTAGTTCTCGGCGAAGAAGAGCGGCAGCCAGGACAGGAAGATCCACGAGGCCACGCCGGCGGTCATGGCGCTGGCGAGGAGGCAGTAGAAGGTCGGCACCCGGACGCAGTAGGCCCACGCCTCGCGGACGATCGGGCGGCCGGTGGGCGGGCGCGCCCCGGTCGGGGCCGGTTCCGAGAGGCGGAGTTCGGACACCTTGGTGCCGAGCAGGGGGCCCGAGAACACCGCGAGGACGAGGCCGAGGCCTCCGAGGACCCAGAATCCGAGGTGCCAGCCGAATTGTTCGGCGAGGTAGCCGGCGAGAGCGCCGCCGGACACCAGCCCGAGGTTGAGTCCCAGCATGTGGAACCCCATCGCCTTGCCGCGGGTGGCGGGACCGTGATGGTCGCCCAAGAGGGCGCCCGCCGCCGGCAGGTAGAAGCTCTCGGCGATGCCGAGGGCCACGCGCAGGGCGAGCAGCGAGTAGACGTCGTTGGCGAAGCCCGTGAGAATGGTCACCAGACTCCAGGCGACGAGGCTCCAAGTGACGATCCGCGCCCGGGAAAAGCGGTCCGCGATGTTGCCCGCGAACGGAGAGGCGAGCGCGTAGCTCCAGAGGAACAGCAGTCCGGCGAGGCCGATCTGGGCATCGGTGATGCCGGTCTCCTCCCGCAGGGGCGGAATCACCGAGGAAAGCGCCGTGCGGTCGGCGTAGTTGAGTCCGGCGGCGAAGAAGAGAAACCACGCGATCCGCCACGGTTTGGAAATCATCGGGAACAAGGGGTGGAGGGCGGGCGCAACGGCGCGTCCTTTGTGTATACAAAACCGATGTATCGGGGGACAGACGTCAAGCCACTTCGTGGAAAGGTGGGCGCATCTGGGTTTCTCCCCCAATAGAAAAGGCTGACCAGAGGAAGAAGATCCTTGACGAATCCTGAGAATACGTATGCATACACAACATGCCACGCTGGTCTTTTCCGCGGACCCTCCCCCAGCCGTGGTCCCTCCGGGGGCGTTGCCGTCCGCAGTCCGACCCGTGGGACGGTGGAGGGTGCGGTGGGCGGCATGCTTGAGTCCCTGGCGGCGGGTGCGCTTCTCCTCATGTCGACTCCCAACGCAGGACCAGCCGATGCCGCCGACGCCCGTGGGGCGGTCGTGATGCTCCCTTCCCTGCCGGATTCGACCGGCTGGGGTGGCATGTTCGCCGGAGTCCTCGGGGGCAGCCTCGTGGCGGGCGGCGGCTCGCAGTTCCCGGACCAGCCGCTGTGGCGCGGCGGGCAGAAGACCTTCAGCGACCGGGTGTTCGTTCTCGCCGAGCCGAAGGGATCGTGGCGGGAGGCGTCGGTGCGTCTGCCGCGGGCGGCGGCGCACTTCGCCGCTGCGCCGGGAGAAGGTGCGATCCAAGTTGCCGGCGGAATCGGCGCCGAGGGCGCGTTGGCCGAGGCCTTCACCGTCAGGGCGGCCGGATCGGAATACGTGATCGACCGGCTGCCATCGCTGCCCCGGCCCCTCGTTTATGCTGGGGCGATCGTCGCGGCCGGACGCTTCTACGTCGCGGGGGGTCAGCACGACCCCGCGGTGCGTGCCGCATCGCGCGAAGTCTGGTCGCTCGGGTTGGCGGGCAGGGAAACATCGTGGCGGCGCGAGCCCGACCTGCCGGGCACCGGGGTCTTCCTCGGGGCGATGGCCGAGGTGGACGGTTCCCTCTTTCATGTCGGCGGGGTCGCTTTCGATGGCGCCGGCCGCAGCGTGCAGCTGCGTCAGGTCCTGCGCCTCGCTCCGGGCGCAGCGGCGTGGGAGGAGCTGCCGCCGTTGCCCGAAGCGCGGGTCGGGGCCGTGTCCCCCTGCGCCGTCATCGCCGGGTCGCGCCTGCTGGTGGTCGGCGGGTACGCGGCGGCGTTCGCCGGCGAGCGTCGGGAGCATCCCGGCTTCAGCCGGCAGACCTGGATCTACCATCTGGCCGAACGACGGTGGGCGGAGGGGCCGGTGCTTCCTCACGTGGCGCCGGTCGACCGGGACGCGACCGGCGATGCCGGCCCGGCGCCGATGATCGCCGCCCCCGGGGTCGTCTGGCGGGACCTGTACGTGGCCGTCGGCGGCGAGGTCCGCGCCTCGGTGCGCACCCCGGCGGTGGTCGGCATCCCGCTGCGGGGCCTCTGACCTCCTCCTCATCGCCATGAGAATCACCGACGTCCGCACGGTCCTGCTGACGGGTCCGTCGTCGCTCGACCCCTACATCCGGGAGGCGCGGCAGCGCCGCAGCGCGGCGTTCATCGAGGTCGAGACGGTGGACGGCGTGGTGGGCGTCGGCGAGACCTACGCGGGCTACTTCTGCCCGGAGGCGGTCCCCGCGATCGTCGACTTCTTCAAGCCCATCCTCCTCGGCCAGACGGTTGACGACATCCCCGAGCTTTGGCGGCGGATGTACCACTGTGGCAACTTCTGGGGTCGCGTCGGCTTGGGGACGATCGTGCTCAACGGCATCGAGGCGGCGCTGTGGGACCTGAAGGGCAGGCAGCTGGGCCAGCCGGTGCACGCGCTGCTGGGCGGGGCGCGGCATGCGCGGTTGCCGGCCTATGCCACGGGGGGGCCGAGCAATTACCCGAAGGACCGGCTCGCGCGGAAGATGGACTTCTATCTCTCGCTCGGCTTCCGCGGCCTCAAGGTCGGCGCGGGCAGCCGGTCGCCCGAGGGCAAGTTCGTGGGCCGCACGCCGGCCGAGGCGGCGGACTTCGAGGCGGACAAGCTCGCCTTCATGCGCCGGCACGTCGGCGCGGACGTCTGGCTGATGATGGACGGACACATGGGCAACAACGCGACCTTCACGTGGACGACGGAGATCGCGGTCGCCGTGGCGCGGGCGCTGGAGCCCTTCGACCTCTTCTTCCTCGAGGAGCCGCTGCATTACACCGATCCCTGGGGCTACGCCGAGCTCTGCCGCGCCACGACGACGCCGATCGCCGGCGGGGAATGCCTCACGGCGACCTACGAGTGGCGCGTGTTCACGGAGCAGGACGCGTTCGACATCGGCCAGCCCGACGCCTCCTTCGTCGGCGGGCTCGGCGAGTTCCTCCGGGTCGCCGGGCTGCTGGAGCGGAAGGGACGCAAGGTCGCCACCCACGCCTGGGGCGCCGGGGCCTCGCTCATGCAGAACATCCACGCGGGATTCGCCGCGCCGAACACCTGCATGCTGGAGATTCCGCCGGCGTTCGGCGGGCTCCACTCCGAACTCATCGACGGCGGCCTCGTCCTGCGTGACGGCTACGTGCTGCCCCCCGAGCGTCCGGGCCTCGGCATCACCCTGAGCGACGAGACCAAACGGCGTTACCCCTTCGTGCCCGGCAGCGGCGAGTTCAACAGCGTGCCGGGCAAGGTCCTCACCCCATGACCCGCGTGCCCGGCCTGCGTCCCACGGCTCCCGGCACCGGTCGCCCTTGTTCCCGGACTCGGCCGTCTCCGCCGTACCGCGGCGGGGTGTCGGGATGATCGGTCCGTCCTGACGCCCCGCGCATGCCCCTCCATCTGCTCATCGACGCCCCTGTCCCGCCCGGCGCCCGGGCCGCGCTCGAGGCGACCGGCGACTGGGTGGTGGACGTGGTCGACCCGCCGCGCAGCCAGCGGGCGCCGCTCGACCCGGACCGGCTCGGTGCGGCGGAGGTCCTGTTCTGCAGCCTGCCGCCGACCAACTTCGCGGACGCCCGGTCCTTGCGCTGGGTGCAGCTGGCCTCCGCCGGCTATTCCCAGCTCTTCGGCCTCGACCTGCCGGGCCGCGGCATCCGGGCGAGCAACGCGCTCGGGTGCTTCGATGTGCCGATCGCGGAGTGGAACGTCGCCATGATGGTCGCGCTGGCCCGCGACCTGCGGCAGCTCATCCGCAACCAGGAGGCCGCGGTGTGGGACCGCGCCGCCGTCTTCCAGCGCGAGATCCGCGGGCTCACGCTGGGGCTCTGGGGCTACGGCGGCATCGGCCGCGAGACCGCGCGGTTGGCGAAGCAGCTGGGCCTGCGCGTGGTCGTGATGACCCGCCACGGCGTCGGACCCCGGGGCGACACCTACCTCGTGCCCGGCACCGGCGACCCCGAGGGCCGGCTGCCGGACCGCGTCTTCCGCGCCGGGGAGGAGACCGAGTTCCTCCGCGAACTGGATTTCCTCATGCTCGCCCTGCCGTTGACCAAGGCGACGGAGGGCCTGGTCGGGGAGCGTGAGCTGCGGGCCCTGCGGCCCACGGCCTTCCTGCTCAACCCCTCGCGCGGCCCCATCGTGCAGGAGGCGGCGCTGCTGCGGGCGCTGCAGGAGCGGTGGATCGCCGGCGCCGCGCTCGACACGCACCACCGGTACCCGCTGCCGCCGGAACACCCGCTCTGGAAGCTGCCGCACGTCATCGTCACGCCGCACATCTCCGGCTCGAGCCTGAGCCCGCGGTTCCAGGAGCGGCTCTGGGACATCTTCACCCTCAACTTGGAGCGCTACCGCCGCGGGGCGCGCCTGCTCAACGAACTCTCCGCGGCCCAACTCGCCGGCGACTGACCGTCGCCGCTCCCACGATGAACTCCGCCTCACTCCGACTTCCCGCCGTCGCCTGCGCCGTCCTGGCCGCGTTGGTCCTGGGCTCCGCCTCCGGTCGGGAGCCCGACACCCTCTTCGACGAGACGAAGGCCGCGACGCTCTTCGCCTTCGACGACGTCTCCATCCCGCTGACCCAGAATCTCCGACGCCACATGCGGTCGCCCGAGAAGCATCCGGCGAATCCGGTCGTCCCCCGCGGCCCGGCCGGCTCGGCCGACGCGTGGGCGGTGCAGTTCTACGGGTCGATCATCCGCGAGGGCGGCAAGTTCCGGCTCTGGTATGCGGCCGCCAGCGACCTCCCGCGCCCCCGTCCGGACGTGCCGCGCTGGCGTCCCGCCTACGCGGAGAGCCTCGACGGCATCACCTGGACGAAGCCCAAGCTCGGCCTCGTCGAGCATGCCGGCGGCAAGGACAACAACCTGCTGCCGATCGACCCCCCGGAGCTCAGCTTCCTCAACCTCAAGGTCCTGCACGAACCCGACGACCCGGATCCGGAGCGGCGCTACAAGATGACGGCGCACGTCTTCTTCACCAAGGAGCGCCGCCTGGGCACGCTCGTGCCCTTCTTCAGTCCGGACGGCTACCGCTGGAAGACCGCGCGGCCGGTCCGCCCGGTCCTCGGCACCGAGATCGGCAAGGACGACCTCTTCCTGCACTGGACGCACTTCGAGCCGTCGGGCGGGCTCTACAAGTGGGACGGCGTGTACTATGCCTCCGGCCAGAACGCGAACGTCGCCGTGCAGCCGCTCCACGGGCGCGTCGCCCGCAGCTACGCCTCGGGCGACTTCGTCCACTGGACGCACGCGAGCGCGCTCAACTTCGCGCGCTCGGTCCAGCACCAGCTGCTCGGCCCCGGGCGGAGCCGCGACGGCGAGCAGACCCACGAGGGCATCAGCGTCTGGAACCGCGGCAACGTGCTGCTCGGCGTCCACGGCATCTGGCACGGCGCCATGCGGTGGGCGGGCGTGACCATCGACCTCGGCTTCGTCGTCAGCAACGACGGCGTCACGTTCCGCGAGCCCGCGCACGAATGGGTCTTCATCCCGCGCGGCGCCGACGGCGCGTGGGACCAGGGCGGCCTGCTGCAGGGTCAGGGTTTCGAGAACGTGGGCGACCGCACCTACGTCTACTACGGCGCCTGGGATCCCCGCGTGCACGAGCACGCGACCGACGGGCCGCCGCGCGGCGGCGTGGGGCTGGTGACGCTGCCGCGGGACCGGTTCGCCGACCTCCGCGTGGAGCCCTCGGCCTTCGGCCGGGGCGACTACCAGATTCCGGCGGACGAGGCTGTGGCGGAGTTCATCACCGCCCCGGTGCGGACGGACCGCGCGGGCACGCGGTTCGACCTCAACGTGGACGGCCTCGGCGCCGACGCGCAGCTGCGCGTCGAGCTGCTCGGTCCCGACCTGCGTCCGCTGCCGGGCTACTCCGGTCCGCGGGCCGCCGTCGTCGCCGCGAACGGCTTCCAGGTGCCCGTGGCGTGGGCCGGGGAGGCCGTGCTCCGCGACCTTCCGGAGCGGGTGCGCGTGCGGGCCGTCTACGCGGGCGCCCGGCGCGAGGACATCCGCTTCAGCGCGCTCTACGTGCGAACCGCGCCCTGACCCGCGGCGGCGACCCCGACCTTCCCATGATGACACGACGCGAATTGATCACGCGGACCGCCCCGGCGCTCGCCGGCGCGGCCCTGCTCGGACCCGGTGCGACCGCGGTGGCCGCGGCTGCGCCGGCGCTGGCGGAGGCGCCGGCGGTCGGCGATGCCTGGCCGGATCGGCGCCGGCGGATCGAACGCGCCTGGCTGGACCTCCTCGGCGACTTTCCTCCGGCGGTGCCGCCGCTGGAGCCCGTCGTGAAGCAGGTGGCCCACGAAGGAGGCATCACCCGCTACCATGTCAGCTTCCAGTCGGAGGCCGACGACCGGGTGACCGCCTGGCTGCTGGTGCCGGACAGCGCGCGCTCCGGGAGGACGCCGGCCATCATCCACGTGCACAGCACGACTTGGGGCGCGGGCAAGGACAGCACGGCCGGTCTGGCCGGCCGCAGGCGCGAGGACCCGCCCTCCGATCCGGCCCTCGGGCGGGCCTCGGGCCTGGAGCTCGCGCGGCACGGCTACGTCTCGCTCTGCATCGACCTGCTGACGGACGGCGAGCGCATCAAGCCGGGCGAGCGCGTGATGGACACGCGGGGCTTCTACCTGAAGCACCCGGAGTGGTCGATCGTGGGGAAGAACACGTGGGACATCCGGCGCAGCGTCGATTTCCTGCAGACCCTCGACTTCGTCGACGGCGCGCAGATCGGCATCATCGGCTGGTCCCTCGGCGGACACACCGCGCTCTTCGCCGCCGCGTTCGAGCCCCGGTTGACGGCGACGATCAGCAACGGTGGCGTGCTCGACTGGCACCGGCGCAGCGAATCCTGGTCGCGGCGGCCCGAGGACGGATGGACGCCCTGGAAGGAGGGCGACCCGCCGCGGAACAACCCGGAGCTTGAGCGGCGGTTCGGCTTCAAGACCAACAGCGGTCCCTACATCTACATCAAGCGGTTCCGCCCGTACATCGACGACCCGGCCAAGCCGGTGCCGGTGGACTTCGCGGAGCTGATGATGCTGGTCGCGCCCCGTCCGCTGCTGATCATCTCCAGCGAGTGGGAGTTCCAGAGCCACGCCATCCTGCCCAAGTGCCTGGAGGCGGCGCAGGTCTACGTGCACTGGAAGGACGCGCCCGGCCTGCCCAGCGTCGTCGAGGCGCGCCGGCGCCGCCCCGGCTACGCCCGCACGCGGGCCTACTACGAGCACAACAACCGGATCAAGGAGCCGCGGCTGCTCGCGGACCTCGCCCGCGTCGGCGCCGGCGATTGCTTCTCCTGGTTCTCCTTTCCCGGCGGCCACGCCTACCCCCTCGTCGCGCGGCAACTCACCGCCGCCTGGTACGACCGCTGGCTCGGACTGCATCAGCCGGCCTGAGACCGCCGCTGCCACCCCGCCCACTCCACGCCATGCCCACCCTGCCATCCCTCTCCCGTTCCGTCCTGTTCTTCGCCGCGCTGACGGGAGCCGTGTCCGCCGCCGGCGCCGGCCAGCTCGACAGCGGCGCGTTCACGCCGCTCATCGACGAGACGAAGGGTCGGACGCTGTTCGCGTTCGACAACGTCTCGGTCGCGTTCACCCGCAGCCTCGCCCTCGAGCTGCGCCGCCCGGAGAAGTACGCGGGCAATCCGGTGGTGGCCCGCGGACCGCGGAGCTCGCCCGACCATTGGGGCGTGCAGTTCTACGGCTCGATCGTCCGGGTGGACGGCCGCTTCCGCCTCTGGTACGCCGCGCTCGACGGCGCGCGGGGCGAGCAGGGACCGGCCAATCCCGCCTTCTGGCGCGTCGCCTACGCCGAGAGCGCCGACGGGGTGAACTGGGTGAAGCCCGACCTCGGGCTGGTCGAGTACCAGGGCAGCCGGAGCAACAACCTCTGCCTCGTCGAGCCGGTCCTCGGGCCGATCAACGTCAAGGTGCTCCACGAGCCGGAGGACCCCGACCCGAGCCGCCGCTACAAGATGGTCGGGCACGTCTATTGGATGAAGGGCGCGACGCGCCACGGGACGCTGGTGCCGTTCGCGAGTCCGGACGGACTGCGCTGGCGGGCGCTCATCCCGGTCACGCCGGACAACGCGCAGATTCCCGCCAGCCAGCTGATCCTGCCGGACATGCACTTCGAGCCCGCGGGCGGCCTCTTCAAGTGGGACGGCCTGTACTACGCCTCGGGCCAGAGTCCGTACGACGGCGTGCGCGACACGCACGCGCGCGTCGTCCGGCAGCATCGGTCGAACGACTTCGTCCGCTGGTCCGCCACCGCCAACGTGGCCTTCACCCGGGAGGGCCAGCACGTGGTGGGCCGGCACGGCAACGACGGCCGGCAGGTCCACGAGGGCGTCAGCGTGTGGAACCGCGGCAACGTGCTGGTCGGCCTGACCGGGCTCTGGCAGGGCGGCCGGACCTGGCCCGAGGTGACGATCGACCTCGGCCTGCTGGTGAGCAACGACGGCCTGCTGTTCCGCGAGCCGGTGCCGGAGTTCGTCTACATCCCGATCGGCCCGGACGGTGCCTGGGATCAGGGCGGGCTGATGCAGGGTCAGGGCTTCGAGAACGTCGGGGACAGGACCTACCTCTACTACGGGGCCGCCGACCCGCGCACGTGGACGGCGGGCGACAAGCCGATTCCCGCGCGCGGGGGCGTGGGGCTGGCGACGCTGCCGCGCGACCGGTTCGCCGACCTCCGCGTGCGCGACTACGGCGAAGGCCCGGCGGAGTTCGTCACGTCCCCGCTCGTCTCGCGCGAGGGCGAGACGCTCTACCTGAACGCCTCCGGCCTCGGCGCCGAAGCCGAGCTTCGACTGGAGCTGCTCACGGCCGACGAACATCCCCTGCCCGGTTGGTCCGGCCCGGACGCCGCGGTCGTCCGGACCGCCGGGTTCCAGGTGCCCGTGGCCTGGCGCGGCGGGACCGCGCTGCGCGGCCTGCCCGCGCGGTTCAAGATCAAGGCGGCCTTCGTCGGCGCGCGGGCGGAGGACATCCGCTTTCACGCGCTCTACCTCCAGTGAAGTCCCGCCGCGCGCCCCTTCCATCCCCGATCCGACCCGTGCCCATGACCGCCCACGCCCTCCTCCGACCGGTTCTGCCGGTCCTCGCCGCGACCCTCGTCGCGTTGGCCTCCCTCGGCCTCGACGGCCCGCCCGCCCACGCCGCCTCCGCCCGCGAGATCGTCCTCTTCCCGTTCGACGACCACAGCTTGCCCTTCAACCGCGGCCTCAACCTGAACCTTGTCGCCGGCAGCAAGCACCAGCGGCAGGACCCCCGGCTGCCGGACCGTCCGGTGCTGTCCATCGGGCAGCCCGGAGACCCCGATCACCCGCGGGCGTACTTCCTCGGCACGGTGCTCGAGGTCGAGGGGGAGTACCGCATGTGGTACACCGGTTTCGACCGGGACCGGAACCGCCTCGTTTGTTACGCGGTGTCCAAGGACGGGTTGAATTGGACCAAGCCGAAGCTCGGCCTCGTCGACTACCACGGTTCGCGCGACAACAATCTCGTCGCCCTCGACGGGGGCCAGGCCATGCACGCCGCGGTCGCGCTCGTGCTCCACGACCCGGCCGAACCGGATCCGGCGCGGCGCTTCAAGCTGCTGCGCGAGCACGCGGTGCCGGGCGTGTCGTGGCAGGTCTTCGCCGCGATCAGTCCCGACGGCGTGCGCTGGACGAGCGCGGCGGGCGGGCGGCCCATCAATCCCGGCCACCAGATCGAGCCCAGCGGCTTCATCCGGCGCGACGGCGTCTACCTGGTCAACGGCCACAGCAACGCCATCCGCCACCCGCTGCCCGGCGCGCACAAGCGCACGATGCAGACCTTCGCCTCCTACGATTTCGAGCACTGGACCAGCGCCTCCCACCTGAGCTTCCGCCGGGACAACCTCCCGCCGCGCCCGCCGACCGATTTCGAGGGCCATCGCGGGCCCCAGGTCCATCTCGGCGCGGGATTGTGGGACCGCGGCAATGTCGTCCTCGGCTTCTACGGCATGTACGAGAACCCGACCAACGACCGCCGCACCGTGGTCTGCGACATCGGGCTGATCGTGAGCAACGACGGCATCCGTTTCCGCGAGCCCGTGCCGGACTTCAAGATCGTGCCGTCGCTCGAGGAGCCGGACCGGGCGGAGCCGCGGCTGACGCAGGGGCAGGCCTTCCTCAACATCGGCGACCGGACGTTCCACTATTACGGCATCTGGACCGAGGTGAACCGCGACGGTCCGACCGGCGTGCGGGTGGCTTCGTGGGTCCGGGACCGGCTCGGCTTCTACACGCCCCACGCGGCCGGTTCCGATCCGCACTGCATCTCGATGGTCCTCCCGGCGCGGCCCGGCGCCCGGGTGCACCTCAACGCGACCGGCCTGGGCGCGGACAGCCGGCTGGAGGTGGAGATCCTCGACGAGCGCTTCCGTCCGCTGCCCGGCTACACGGCGGCGGACATGCTTCCGGTGGCGGAGAAGGACGGCCTGCGTCTGCCCGTGGCGTGGCGTGGCGGGGACCGTCTGACCGGCGTGGATCAGCCCTTCCGCGTGCGCGTGAACTTCACCGGACGCGACGCCGACCAGGCGCGGCTCTACGCGATCTACGTGGATTGACCGACTCCCCGCCCGCTCCATGAATCCGCCGCCGGCCGATGGCGCCGACTCCGCCGCCCGCCTGCGACGCAAGGTGCTGCGGCGGATCATCCCGTGGCTGCTCCTGCTCTACGTCGTCGCCTACGTCGACCGGGTGAACGTGTCGTTCGCGACGCTGGAGATGAGTGCGGACCTCGGCTTCACGCCGGCGGTCTACGGGCTCGGGGCGGGCATCTTCTTCCTCGGCTACTTCCTGCTGGAGGTGCCCGGGGCGGTCATCGCCCAGCGGTGGAGCGTGCGGCGCTGGCTCTGCCGCATCATGGTCACGTGGGGCGCGGTGGGCGTGGCGATGGGGTTCATGGACACGGCGACGGAATTCTACTGGCTGCGCTTCCTGCTCGGGGCGGCCGAGGCGGGCTTCTTTCCCGCCATCATGGTCTACCTCGGACGCTGGTTCGTGGCCGAGGACCGGGCCAAGGCGATCGCCCTGTTCATGTCCGCCGTGCCCATCGCCTACATCCTCGGGGGACCGCTGTCGGGCCTGCTGATGCAGCTCGACTGGCTCGGCCTCGCCGGCTGGCGGTGGCTGTTCATCCTCGAGGGGGCGCCGGCCATCGTGCTCGGCGTCGCGACGCTGGCGATGATCCCGGAGCACCCGGCCGACGCCCGCTGGCTGACCGCGGCGGAGAGGGACTGGCTCGAGGGGCGGCTCGCGCGCGAGCGGGCCGCGCGCGCCGCGCGCGACGGCGGCGCCTTCACGCTCTGGCGCGCCTTCCGCGAGCCGGGCGTGCTGCTGTTCTCCGCCGCCTACTTCTTCGGCCTGGTGGCCTCCAACGGCCTGGGTTTCTGGCTGCCGACCATGGTGAAATCGCTGTCGGGCCTCTCGACCCTGACCGTCACGCTGCTGGTCTCCCTGCCGTACTCGCTCGGCTTCGTGGCCAAGATCGCGGCGGGCTGGTCGAGCGACCGCACCGGCGACCGCCGCTGGCACACCGTCGCGCTCCTCGGGCTGGGGTCCGCCGGGCTCGTCGGGGGCGCCCTCGCCCAGGGGTCGCCCGTCCTGGCCCTGGTCTTCATCTGCGTGGCCGTCGTCGGCCTGACCGGCTACTCGCCGAGCTTCTGGGCCTACGCGCTGGGCATGCTCGGCGGCACGGCGGGGGCGGCGGCGATCGGCCTCATCAATTCCGTCGGCAACCTCGGCAGCTTCGCCGGACCCTACCTGATGGGCTGGATCCGGCAGTCGAGCGACGCCTTCACCCTCGGCGTGCTGCTGCTCGCCGGCTCGGCGCTCGTCACCGCCGCGCTGGTCCTCGCGGCCACGCCGCGGCGCCGGACCCATCCATGAAGACCCGACCGACCCTCCCCCGCCTCCTCCCGCTGCTCCTGGCCGCGCTGCTGGCCGCGCCCGCCGCCGCCCAGCGGCAGCCGGTGGTCGCGGAGCGGGGCATGGTCGTCTCCGTCCACGAACTCGCCTCGCAGGCCGGGGTCGAGGTCCTGCGGAAGGGCGGCAACGCCGTGGATGCGGCGATCGCCACCGGATTCGCGCTGGCGGCGGTCTACCCGAGCGCGGGCAACCTCGGCGGCGGAGGATTCATGCTCATCCATCGCGCCGACGGCTCCGGCCCGGCGGGCATCGACTACCGCGAGTCGGCGCCGGCGGCGGCGACGCGGGACATGTACCAGAATCCCGACGGCAGCGTGATGACCGACCTCGGCTCCTCCCGTCTCGGCTGGCGGGCGAGCGGGGTGCCGGGCACGGTCGCGGGCCTCGCCCTCGCCTTCGAGCGGCACGGCTCGGGCCGGGTCACCTGGGCCGAGCTGCTCGAGCCGGCCCGGCGCCTGGCGGCGGGGCACGCGCTCACCGCGGGGGCGATCGCCAACCTCGAGCGGGCGGCGCCGATGCTCGCGCGCTTCCCGGAATCCAACCGCATCCACCTCAACGGCGGCGCGGGGTGGAGGCCGGGCGACCTCTGGCGCCAGCCGGAGCTGGCGGAGACGCTGGCCCGCCTGCAGCAGGGCGGCCCCCGGGAGTTCTACGAAGGAGAGACCGCGCGGCGGATCGACGCCGCGATGCGCGCGAACGGCGGGACGATCACGGGGGACGACCTCCGGAGCTACCGCGCGATCGAGCGGACGCCGTTGCGCCAGTCCTACCGGGGACACGAGGTCGTGGTCCTGCCGCCGCCGAGCTCGGGCGGCATCACGATCTTCCAGATGCTGGCGATGATCGAGCCGTTCGACGTCCGGGCGATGGGGCAGGATTCCGCCGCCCGCCATCACCTGTTCGCCGAGGCGATGCGCCGCGCCTTCCGCGACCGCATCGAGTACCTCGGCGATCCCGCGTTCGTGCGGATTCCCACGGCGCGGATGCTCGACCGGGGCTACCTCGCCGCGCGCATGGCGGACTTCCGCCCCGACCGGGCGACGCCCAGCGCCGCCGTCGCCGCGGGCCTGGGGCCGCAGGAATCCCTCGAGACGACCCACTTCTCGGTGGTGGACGCGGAGGGCAACGCGGTGTCGAACACCTACACGCTGCGGAACAGCTTCGGGAGCGGCGTGACCATTCCCGGGACCGGTATCCTGATGAACAACGTGATGGACGACCTCGCGGCGAAGGTCGGGGTGCCCAACATGCACGGCCTGATGCAGGGTCCCGCCAACGCCATCGAGCCGGGCAAGCGGGCGCTTTCCTCCATGACCCCGGCGCTCGTGCTCCGGGACGGACGCCTGCTCCTCGTGACCGGCAGCCCGGGCGGGCCGACCATCATCAACACCGTGCTCCAGGTCATCACCAACGTCGTCGACTTCGACATGCCCGTGATGCAGGCGGTCGAGGCGCCGCGCATCCACCACCAGTGGCTGCCCGACGAGATCGTGCACGAGCGCTTCGGCCTGTCCCCCGACACGGCCGAGAAGCTGCGGGCGTGGGGGCACCAGGTCGTGGACTCCGGCCGCTACCAAGGAGCGGCGGAGACGATCTGGATCGATCCCGCGACCGGGCGGCGTCACGGCGCGGCCGACCCGCGGCATCCCGACGCGAAGGCGGTCGGGCATTGACCCCCGTCGACCGATGCGGCCGTCCCTGATGCGTCTCGGCCTCGGCCTGCTCCTCGTGTCGCCGAGAGCGGCGGCGCCGCCGGAGCCGGCGCGGCAGGAGGTCGCCGTCGCGCGGGACGGGGGGACGCTGCGGGTCGGCGTGCGGACTCCGACGCGGCTCGCGGAACGGCCGCTGCTGCTGCTCTTCTTCGCCGCCGACCGCGCCGCGTCCCTGCCCGACGGCCGCTATGGTGGGCCGGGCCGGATGTTCCTCGACCACGGCCACCGCGTGGCGAGCTTCGACCTGCCCGCCCATGGCGAGCGGGTGGACCGCCGCGGCAGCGGAATCGCCGGTCTCGCCGCACGGGTGGCGGCGGGTGAGGACCCGTTCGCGGAATTCGTGGCCGACGGGCGCGCGGTCATCGACGAATGCCTCCGGCGCGGCTGGGCGGAGGAAGGACGCATCGTCGTCGCCGGCGTCTCGCGCGGAGGTTATGCCGCGCTCCGGCTCGCCGCGGAGGACGCCCGGGTCGCGGCGGTCGCCGCCTTCAGCCCGGTCACCGACTGGCGGGTGCTGGCGGAGTTCGCCCCCCTCGCGGAGCGGCCGGAGACGGCCGCGCTCGACCTCGCCCGCCTCGCCCCCCGGCTCGCGGGGCGGCGCGTGTTCGTGGCGATCGGCAACCGCGACGCGCGCGTGGGCACGGAGGCGTGCGTGCGCTTCGTCCAGGCGCTGACGGAGGCCGAGGGCCGGTCCGGGACCGAGGGATCAGGCCTGCGCTTCCTGGTCGTCGACGACTCGACGGGCCACGCGCTGGCGGCCCGCTGGCGCGAGCAGGGCATCGCGTTCCTGCTGGACGCGCCGGCTCCGGCGGCGACGGAACGGATGCCTTGAGGAACCCGGGTCCGGCTATCGCTGGACGCCGTGCTTCGTCGCCACCGGCTTGTAGACCTGCGCGAGCACGCTCTCGCGCCAATTGCACGCGTCGGCCTTGACCTGCTCGATGCTGCGCGGCTCGCCGACCCTCTCGATCAGCACCGGCAGCCACTTGCTGCCGAAGCGCACATGCTGGGTCTCGTCGGAGATGTCGTAGCTCCAAGCCATCGCGCTGACGCCGTCCTTGTGCTCGAGGGAATCCTTGAGTCCGCGGTGCTTCCCCGGAAACGCGTCGGCCTCCTGGGTGGTCAGCGCGGCGTAGCGGTCGTGGGGCGCGAGCGTCTGGCGCATCGCGTAGGCCTTGCTGGAGAGCCCGGCCTCGGCGGCGCTGGAGCCGAGGTCGGCGAGCTTCTTCTCGCCGAACATGGCGTGGCGGGCCTCGTCCCAGAGGTGCCGGCTGAGGTCGAAGTAGAACTCCCAGGGCATGTCAGGCGCCTCGAACAGCAGGGAGGCGCAGGAGTCGGCCGCCTGGACCTCCTGGAGGAAGTTCACGGCGTGGTAGCGCTCGCGGTGGGCGTAGGTGTTGTCCTTGGGCATCGGGTCCGGGCCGTACTCCAGCAGGCGGAAGCCGAGCGGCAGGGCCGAGTCCGGCAGGGGCAGGCGACCCGTCCTGCGTCCGGACCGGACCGGCGGCGCCGAGCGGACGGCGTGCTGCTGCAGGAGCGAGGCCAGGTCGGCGCAGAGGGACAGCACGGAGCGCTGGTAGTCCGGGGTGGGGCGCTCGCCGGTCTTGTCCGTGTGGACCAAGAGCGCGGCCTCGGCCCACTGCCGCACGGCCTTGAGGTCGTCGCGGTCCGCCTCGAGCAGCGGCACGCTCGGGAGGTCGTAGACGTTGTCGTTGCGCTTCAGGTAGTCGTCGATGGCCGCGACGAGGGCGGCGGGCACCGCATCGAGGGCGGCCTGGAGGAAGTCGGCGATGGTCGGGGCCGCCGCCAGCCGGTCGAGGAGCTCGCGGCCGGCGACGGCGCCGCTCAGGTGCATCTCGGCGAAGGACACGCCGAGCTCGCGGCCGCGGCCGCGCAGGTCCTGCACGCGGCGGAGCGAGCGGAAGACGAAGAGGGGCACCTCCTTCCGGTGTTCCCAGACCGGGAGACCGGGAATGAAGCCGGCGTGGATGCGCGCGAGTTCCGTCTGGAAATCGGCGAGATTCTTCAGGAAGAGCCCGCGGGTGCGCGGGCTGACCTCGTGGGCGAGTGGATCGTTGCTCATGATGGGTCAGGACAAGGACGGTCGGAGTACGGGGCGGCGGCGGCGGCGGCGGCGACGAAGCCGCGTCCCGCCGGCCTCACGGTCCGCGGATCCGCGCCAGGCGCGAAGCCGCGACGGTGCGCCGCCGCGGCCCTGACCGAAATCGGCCCTTCGACCGGCCGGTACGACCGGGTCGGCTCCAAGTTCAGGCTTGTGGCGGCCCCATCCATGGCTGACATCTGCCCGACGGGCGCGAAGTTCGTGTCGCACGCGACCTCCCGCGCGTGTTTCCTGCCAAAACTCGAGCACCATGGCTTCTTCCGACGCTTGCGACCCCCGCGTTGAGAACCGCAGGCGAGCTGTCGTGCGAATCCGCGGTCGGGTGGGGTGGGGATTCACGGGTGGGCATGCGCCCGGTTTGTAGTTGAAAGCCGGGTATACACGGGTATTTCTCTTTCGTCATGAAGAATGTCAACTCCGATGTCGCCTACGCCTACATCCGGAAACGGATCTTGAGCGGCGCCTATGTTCCGGGCCAACCGCTCATGACCAAGGACCTGTCGGCGGAGATCGGTGTCAGCCGCACGCCAGTGCGGGATGCCCTCCGCCAGCTCGAGGCGGCTGGTCTGGTGATCATCCGGCCGCGTTTGGGTGCGAGCGTGAAGAAGATGGACTTCAAGGAGTATCGCGAGATTTGCGGTCTCCGTCTCGCCCTCGAGGTTTACGCTGCCGGACTCGCCGCGCAGCAGCGGACCGAGCAGGAGCTGATGGAGATCAAGCGGGCCCTCGATGAGATGGGCGGCCTGACCCGGCGCATCGTCGAGGACGTGCCGGAGGATCCTGGCGTGCTGGAGCTCCTGCGCCGGGAGGACGTGAGATTCCACATCGGCATCATCGGGGCGGCGAAGAGCGACCTCCTGAAGAAGGAGGTCCTTCGCCTGCATATCGTGAGCCGGGTGGTCTCCGGACCGTCGCCCGACCGCGACGGGGCGGTCAACATCGCCGCGCGCCGCGCCCATCGGATCGACGTGCAGAAGATGCACGAGGATATCTATCGTGCCATCGAGCGGCAGGATGGTTCGGCGGCGAAGGCCGCCATGGAGCTTCACATCCAGGACATCATCGACACCCAGATTCGCAGCCTGGCCAGGCTGGAGAAGACCGCGGTGGCGCAGGAACTCTCGGAAGAGGAGTTGAGCTACACCGCCTGAGGTGCGGGGCGGGTTGGACCGGTCGGCCGCACGCCGCTTCGGTCGCCCCGGACGTCGCGGTCGCGCGGGGCGGTTAGGGCTGAATGGGGCCCCGGTGGACGCCAAGGCAGGGGGCACGGGGAATCCTGCCGGCTGAATCGGCGCCGGGGAGATACGATCACGGGTGCCCGTCAAGCGGCCCGTCCGGTTGATCCACGCGCGTCCACCTCGCCTGCGGCCGCCGGCGGCGCCGGCAAAATTACTTGACGAAAGCACACGAGAATGCGCATGTATACAAAAAGTGCGAGGTTGAATTTCCGCTGCGCGGGCCGGCCGCGAACCTCGAAACCTGGTCACCCCACCACGACAAACCCTCAGGTCACTCCACGATGATGCCTAAATCGCTTCGCCTCGACCGCGCCCTTCTTCTCGGCGCCCTGGTTGCCACCGTCCTCGGCCTTGCCGGCCCCCTTGCCGCCCAGCCGGCCGCCTCGGGCACGATTCAGGGACGGGTATTCAACGCCTCGACCGGCAGCTTCCTCAACAACGTGCGCGTCACCGTCGTGGGCACGACGATCGAGACCTTCACGAACGCGAACGGCAACTACTGGCTCACGAACGTGCCGGCCGGCAACGCGACCGTCGCGGTCCGGTTCATCGGCCTGGAGGAGAAGAGCGCGGTCGTCGAGGTGGCGGCCGGGGCCGTGGCGGAACTGGACTTCGAGCTCAACGTGCTCGGTTCGGCGGCGGATGGCCGGGTGGTGAAGCTCGATGCGTTCACCGTCGAGGCGACGGCGATGACCGGCATGGGCGTGGCCCTGACCGAGCAGCGCAACGCGCCGAACATCAAGAACGTCATCTCGCCCGACGAGTTCGTCGACCCGGGCGAGGGCAACATCGGCGAGTTCATCAAGTACGTGCCCGGCCTCGACCTGCAGTACAACCCGTTCAGCCCCCAGTTCGTCACCATCCGCGGCATGCCGGCGAGCGGCACGCTGATCCAGTTCGACGGCACGCCGACGGCCCCGGCGCTCGGCGGCACCAGCCGTTCGTTCGACATGAACACCGCGGCCAACGCGAACATCGACCGCATCGAGATCTCGAAGGTGCCGACCCCCGACATGCCGGCCAACGCCGTGGGCGGCTCGATCAACGTCATCTCCAAGTCGGGCTTCAGCCGCAAGACGCCGCTCTTCTCCTACAACACCTATCTCACCTACAACGCCATGGAGGGTGAGTTCGACCCGGACTTCGGCAAGGTCGCCGGGCCCGACGCCAAGTCCAGCAAGCGTCCGGTCCAGGCCGCCTACGACCTTTCCTACATCCTGCCGCTCAACAAGCACCTCGGCTTCACCTTCGCCCTGACGCGGGCGCCGCGCTACAATCAGGTCGAGTACCGTTCGCCGACGTGGAACACGAACACGGGCATCCTCGCCGCCTACCAGAACAACGAGCTGGTCTCGGACGTGGACATCCGCTCGATGAAGGCCTCCGTCGACTGGAAGATTGGCCGCAACAGCACCCTGCAGGCGTCGTTCTACGACATGGACCGCCGCTCCCTGACCCGGCAGCACTTCACGCAGTTCAATCCGGGCACGGGCGCCACCGGCGGCGAGACCTTCGTCCAGGGCACCGCCGCCGGCGTGGGCAGCGCGGCGCAGAACCTGAGCGGCAACCAGCAGTACCGCGCCCTGCAGCAGA
Source organism: uncultured Opitutaceae bacterium (assembly GCA_964460895.1). Lineage (GTDB taxonomy): Bacteria > Verrucomicrobiota > Verrucomicrobiia > Opitutales > Opitutaceae > Didemnitutus. The sequence continues at coordinate 21,257 of CAYWTK010000001.1, read as the reverse complement.
CCTCCGCCAAGTACCGGTACGACGGGCCGGTGTGGCAGATCGACGCGTTCGGCTCCTTCTCCGAGGGCGGCTCGGACTTCACGGACATGGCGGACGGCTTCTTCGGTTCCTCCGCCGCGAACCTCACGGGTCTCGTCATCCGCGCCGAGGGCCTCGACCGGCTCCGCGACCGCGGCCTCCTCAACGTGAACGCGACCCGCGCCGGCAATCCGGTGAACATCCTCGACGGCACGTCCTTCTCGCTCAACTCGGTGACGAGCGCGGCGTCGTCCGCGAAGAACGAGGTGACGAGCTACGGCATCAACGTCGGCCGCGAGCTGGACTGGAAGGTGCCGACGCGCGTCAAGTTCGGGTTCTACACGGAGATCATGGAACGCGACAACACGGGCGGCACCCGCACGTGGACCTTCACGCCGCCGGGCGGCGCGGCGGCGCGGGTGGCCTCCCTCCACAACATCTTCAACGATCCCTTCTCCGCCCGGGCGCCCCTCACCGAGCCGGGCGGGCGCGAGGCCTACGCGCGCTACATGAGCCTGGCGAAGATCCACGACCTCTACCTCGCGAATCCCTCGTGGTTCGTGCTGAACGAGTCCGCCGCCTACATCAACCAGGTCAACGCCTCCATCGAGCTCAAGGAGACGATCACCGCCGCCTACGGGCGCTTGGAGTCGAAGTTCTTCGACAACAAGCTCTGGCTCGTCGTCGGCGCGCGCTACGAGCACACCGAGGACGACGGCCGGGGTCCCCTCAACGACGTCGGGGCCACCTACCAGCGCAACGCCAACGGCACGTTCGTCCGCGACTCCCAAGGGCGACTGGTGAGGATCACCACCAACGCCCTCGAGAACGCGCGCCTGCAGTACAAGGAGCGCGGAACGCGCAAGACGACGTCCTACGACGACATCTACCCCAGCGTGAACGCCAGCTACTCCTTCTCGGAGCGCGTCGTGCTGCGCGCGGGCTACGCCCGCACCATCGGCCGGCCCGAGCTCGGCGACATCATCCCGAGCATCGTCGTCACCGACCCCAACCTCGACGTCTCGACCCGGCGCATCACGGTGGTCGACGGCAGCCTCGAGCCGTGGACCGCGGACAACTTCGACCTCACCTTCGAGGTCTACGACCTGAAGGGGGCGACCGCGTCCGTCAGCCTGTTCCAGAAGAACATCTCCAATTTCTTCGTCGAGCGGGAGACCCAGGTCACGCCGCAGGATCTGCAGGAGCTGGGACTGCCCGCCGACTACAACGACTACGTGATCCGCCGGACCACCAACGGCGATTCGGTCAAGCTCAGCGGCATCGAGCTCAGCTGGCGCCAGCAGCTGCATTTCGTGCCGGTCATCGGTCGGCGGCTGCAGGGCTTCGCCAACCTCACGAGCCTCGCGCTCGACGGCGACCGCCCGGAGGACTTCGCGGAGTTCTCGCCCCGCAACATCAACGCCGGCCTGACCTACCTCCACCCCCGGCTGACGCTGAAGCTGAACATGCACAGCAACAAGTGGGTGCGCCGCTCCATCGCCGCGGCGGGCGGCAACAACCGGCCCGACGGCTTCACCTACCGCGCGCCCTCCGTCCGGCTGGACTTTTCCGCCGAGTACCGGCTCACGAAGCGTCTCTCCCTGTACTACAGCGTACGCAATCTCACCGCGGAACCGACGCGGCTGGAGTTCCGCAGCCCCGGCCTGCCGGAATACATGCGGCCCCGCAACCTGCAGTTCGTGGCGGCGAACCACACGCTCGGCATCAAGGGCACGTTCTGAACCGCGCCGGGCCCCGCGCGCTCCCGCCGCGGGGGGCGCCGCTCCCCGCGGCCGTCAGCGCCGGCCGGATCGCTGCCCTCCACCCCTCGGTGAATCGGATCCTCCGGTGCCCGCCGCGACCGCCGGTCCCGGCCTGACCGATTCCTCCACTCCGCTTTTCCTCCCATGCCATCGTTCCGCCTCCTCGCCCTCGCCTGCTGCGGATGCCTGCAGGTCGCTTCCGCCTCCCCGGCGCCCGCGATCGACCTCGGGTCGCGCCGCGAGCTCTTTGTCGACCGCCTGCTCATCGAGACGACGCAGGGCGTCGAATTGCGCCTGCACCGCCCGACCAAGGCGCCGCGGGCGCGGTCGCCCCTGCCCGAGAAGCACATGGTCACCGTGATCAAGGACGGCGGCCTCTACCGCGCCTGGTATCGGAGCAACGACCCCGCCTACACCGGACCGATGCACTCCGGGCACCCGGGGGAGGCCGTCCTCTATGCGGAGAGCGACGACGGCCACGAATGGCGGTTCCCCGAGTTCCAGCTGCACGAGCACGACGGCAAGCGGGGCAACAACGTGATCCTCGCGGGGCTGCAGCCCTTCCTGACGAACTTCATGCCGTTCCTCGACACGCGACCGGGCGTGCCTCCCGCCGAACGCTACAAGGCCGTAGCGGGCTACCCGGGCGGCGGGAACAAGCTGGGCCTGCGGAAGAGCGGCATCGGCCTGTTCGGCTTCGTGTCCGCCGACGGCATCACCTGGTCGAAGCGGAACGAGATCATCCCCTACCGCCCGGAGTGGCGGCACGCGTTCGACTCGCCGAACGTCGCCTTCTGGTCCGAGGCGGAGCAGCTCTACGTCTGCTACTTCCGCACGTGGACGCCGTCCGACCGGCTCCGCACGATCAGCCGCTCGACCTCGCCCGACTTCGTGCACTGGAGCGATCCGGTGGAGATGAACCCCAACCTGCCCGGGGAGCACCTCTACACGAGCTACACGCACCCCTACGTGCGGGCGCCCCACATCTACCTCGCGTTGCCCACCCGCTTCGTGCCCAAGGCCCGGGACTCGGCCGACACCGTGCAGGACAACGTCACCGACGTGCTGTTCATGACGACGCGCGCGGGCGCGACGCGCTACGATCGCACCTTCCTCGAGGCGTTCATCCGCCCCGGGCTCGACCCGCGGCGTTGGACCAACCGGGCCAACTACGTCGCCCAGAACGTCGTGCAGACCGGTCCGGCCGAGCTGTCGATCTACCACCGCGGCGGCGACCGTTATGTCCTGCGGCTGGATGGCTTCGCGTCCGCGCAGGCTGGTCACCAGCCGGGCGAGTTGCTCACGAAGCCCGTGACGTTCGCGGGCAGCCGGCTGCTCCTCAATTTCGCCGCGTCCGCGGTCGGCAGCATCCGCGTCGATCTTCTCGGCCCGGGGGGCGAGGTCCTGGCGGCGAGCCGACCGGTGACCGGCGACGCGATCGACCACGAGGTGACCTGGTCGGAGGGCAGTCCGCTGGCGGCGCTCGCCGGCCGACCCGTCCGCCTGCGTTTCCGCCTGCAGGATGTCGATCTCTACTCGTTCCAGTTCGCCCCTTGAGGCCGATTCCATGGATTTACCACACTGCCGGCTTGTTGGTCCGATGGCCCGGATGCTCATCTTGGCCGCGCTCGTCGCCCTGGCGGGCGCTGCCGGCGGCGCGCAGGTTCCTCAGGGCAGCCGCCTGGCCTTCTACGAGCGCTTCGTCGCCATCGACGGTGCGTGCGCGTGGCCGAACCTGAATCTGCTGCCGGACGGCCGGCTCGTGGTCTTGGTCTGGCCCTATTCCAACCATGGCGTGACCGAGGGGGCGGCCGAATCCTGGCTCAGCGCTGACGGCGGCGCTACTTGGGCCCGGTCCGGCGTGCCCGTGCCGAACGAGCCGGGTTCGAACCGGATGAACGTGGCCGCCGGCGTCGTGGGGGAGGATCTGTTCGCCCTGGTCGGCGGCTGGAGCCGCCGTCGCCCCTACGAACCCGGACGAAGCTTGGGCTCGGAGGGTGCGGAGGCTCGCGCCCGCGCCGGCGCGGTCACGATCGGTCCCCGCGCCGCGGTCTCGCGCGACGCGGGGCGCCAATGGACGCTCCTGCCGGATCCCGCGCTGCCGCCGCGCCCCGGCGGCCGGGCGCTCGTGCCCTTCGGCAAGGTGGCCCGGCTCGCGGGCGGAGAGATCGGCGTCTGCCTCTACGGGGACGGGGTCTTCTTCTTCACCAGCGCGGACGGGGGGCGGACCTGGGAGCGGCGGGGGACGATCGTGTCCGAGCCGAGCACGCACAACGAGGCCACGTGGGTGCAGCTGGCCGGCGGGGACCTCTACGCGGCCGTCCGCACCTACGGCGACCAGCGCCTGGAGGGCTTCCGCTCCTCCGACGGCGGCCGCACCTGGCGGCGCGAGGGCGCCCTCACGATGCCGCTGCAGATTCCGGGCGACCTGCTGCGCCTGCCGGACGGCGACGTCCTGCTCTCCTACGGGGCCAGGAATCGCGGCCTCTACGGCGTCTGGGTGCAGCGCGGCGACCCGGAGCTGAAGTCCTGGTCCGCCCCGCTCCTCCTCGTCGACCTCCAGGGCTCGTCGGAGTTCCAGCACGCGCCGGCGCCGTCGAGCGACGGAGGCTACCCGTCCACCGTGCAACTGGCGGACGGGACGTTCGTGACCGCCTACTACAGCCGCGGCGTGCCGGCGCACCAGCGTTACCATGTCGGCGTCGTGCGCTGGCGCCTGCCGAAGGGCGGCCTGCCCCTGCTGGAGGTCCCCCGGCGGTGAGGATCGCCGTGATCGGGGGCGGGCTGGTCGGCTTGGCGACCGCCCACAAGCTGCAGCAGGCGCGGCCCGGCGCGGAGGTCGTGGTGCTGGAAAAGGAGGCGGGTTTCGGCCGGCACCAGAGCACGCACAACAGCGGGGTGCTGCACGCGGGGCTCTACTACCGCCCCGGTTCGCTCAAGGCCCGGCTGGCCGTCGGCGGCATCCGCGAGCTCACCGCGTTCTGCCGCGAGCACGGCGTCGCCCACGAGGTCTGCGGCAAGGTGGTGGTCGCCACGCAGGCGGACGAGCTGCCGCGCCTGCGGGCCCTGCACGAGCGGGCGCAGGCGAACGGACTGCGCGGCGTCCGCTGGCTCGGGGCCGGCGAGCTCCGCGAGCGCGAACCGCACGCGGCGGGCGAGGCGGCTCTCCTCGTCCCGGAGGAGGGCATCGTCGACTACGCCGCCGTGGTCGCGCGCCTGGCCGAGCGGATCGGGGCGGCGGGCGGCGAGCTGCTGACCGGAGCCCGGGTCGTGGCGCTCGGGCGCGCCGGCGGGCGCTGGCGCGTCGGGCACTCGCGCGGTGCGACCACGGCCGATTTCCTCGTGAACTGCGCCGGACTGCAGTGCGACCTCGTCAGCCGGCTGGCGGGGGAGCCGCGCGGCCCGCGCATCGTCCCGTTCCGGGGCGAGTACTACGAGCTGCGCCCGGAGCGGGCCCACCTCGTGCGCCACCTCATCTATCCGGTGCCGGACCCGCGGTTCCCCTTCCTCGGCGTCCACTTCACGCGGATGATCGCCGGCGGCGTCGAGGCCGGGCCGAACGCCGTCCTCGCCGGCGCGCGCGAGGGCTACCGCAAGACCGACGTCCGGTTCGGGGAGCTGCTCGACGCCCTCACCTTTCCCGGACTCTGGCGCTTCGTCGCCCGGCACGGCCGGCTCTGCTTCGACGAGGTGCGGCGCTCCTTCAGCCGCGAGCTGTTCTGCGCCTCCCTGCAGCGCCTCGTGCCGGCGGTGCGGCCCGACGACCTCGTGCCCGGCGGGGCGGGGGTGCGGGCCCAGGCGATGGACGCGACGGGGCAGCTCCTGCAGGACTTCGAGCTGATCGAGCGGGACGACGCCCTGCACGTGCTGAACGCCCCCAGTCCGGCCGCGACCGCCTGCCTGGCGATCGGCGGCGAGATCGCGGCGCGCGTCGCCGCACGGTGTCAAGCCGGCGGGCGCTAGCCCCCGCACCGAGCCGCTTCGGCTCCCGCCAGGACCGACCCACGGTCGGGGGAGCCCGCCGGCCTCACCCTTCCAGCAGCTCGCCGCAGAGGCGCTCGCCGAGCCAGAGCAGGCGCGGGAGGTGGAAGGGGCCCTTCCACAGGTTGCCCTTGAGGCGCGTCGAGATCGTGCCGTCGCGGTGCGCGTAGCCGAACCACTCGCCGTGCACCGGATCCGCGAACACCCGGCGCGACCAGGCGTGGACCAGCCCGTGCCACTCGGCGTAGCGCGCGTCGCCGGTGAGCTGGTAGGCCAGCAGCGTCGCGATCTCGGCCTCGTTGTGCGGCCACCAGAACTTCATCTCCGCCCAGTACTCCTGCACGGGCTTGCCCAGCAGGTCCGTGAAGTAGAGCAGGCCGCCGTGCCGCTCGTCCCAGCCGCGGCGCCACATGCCGTCGAGGATGCCCAGGCCGAGCCGCTGGAGCTCCGCGTCGCGCCGGTGCTTGGCCTCCGCGAGGATGAACCACGCGCACTCGATCGCGTGCCCGGGATTGAGCGTGCGGCCGTCGAAGTGGTCGATCACCTCGCCCGCCGGCCCGGCGACCTCGAGGAGGGCCCCGAGCGCGGGCTTGTAGAAGTCGCGCGCGATCCGCCCGATCGCGTGGTCGATCCACCCCGAGCAGGTGCGTCCGCGGACCTCGGCGTCGCCGACGAGGCGCCGGATCTCCTGCGCGGTGGCGATCGCGATCATGAGGGGCGCGACGCCCTGCTGCGGGCGCGTGGTCGGGTCGGTCTTCGGCGGCATCACGCCCGGCGTGAACGTGTGGTGCAGGTAGGTCCCGAAGTAGCCGAGGGCCCGCCGCGCGCGCTCCTCCTCGCCCGTCGCCGCGGCGAACGCGGCGTTGCCGATCGCCGCGAAGCACTCGCTGTAGACGTAGCGGCGCATGCGCAGCGGCCGGCCGTCGCGCGTGAGGGTGAAGTAGAGCTTGCCGCCCTCGCCGCGGGCGTGCGCCTCGAGGAAGTCGAGGCAGCTGCGGGCGAGCGCCAGCCACTCCGGGCGCGGCTCGACGGTCGCGAACGCGGTCGAGAACGTCCACGCGGCGCGGCCCTGCAGCCAGACCGCCTTGTCGGTGTCGATGAGCGCGCCGTCCTCCCCGAGGCCGGTGAGCAGGCCGCCGTGCTCGCGATCGGAGCCGTGGCGCAGCCAGAAGGGCAGGGTGTGCTCGACCAGCTCCCGGCGGTAGAGGGAGCGGAGTTCGCGGAGACGGGCGGGGTGCAGGGACATCGGGAAAGGGCGGACGGGATCCGGCGGCTCAGCGCGCGCGGCCGAGTCCGGCGGCGCGGTACTCGGCGAGGCGCCGGCGTTCGTGCTCCCGGAGGCGCCGGCGATGCTCCGGACGGAACCGCCGCAGGCACGGGGAGGGCGCGACCCGGAAGCGCCGGCCGCCGAGGTGGTGGCGGAAGAGGAAGCGGGCGCGCGGCGCGTGGAAGTCCGAGGTCACGAGCACGAGGCCGGCGTCCGGATGCCGGCGGAGCCGGCGGGCGCCGAGGAGCGCGTCGTCCGGCGTGTGCCGGCTCGGGGCCGCCGGCAGGAAGCGGTCCGCCGGGACGCCGTGCCGCCGCAGCCAGCGCTGCGCGTAGGTCCAGTGGGGCCGCGCGGTGACGTTGAAGTGGTCGCCGAAGCCGCCCGTGAGCAGGAAGGCCGCGCCGTGCGGCCGGGCGCGGAAGATCCCGAGGGCCACGCGGAGCCGGCGGACGCTCATCGGCGACAGGCGGCCGTTGCGCGCGTTCGTCCCGCCGAGCACGACGATGATCCGGCGCGGCGCTGACGGACGGGCCTTCACGCGGCGAGGAGCGCCCGCAGGCCGGCGTCGAGGTCGTCCCGCGCGACGAACCCGAGCCGGGTCCGGGCCCGCGTCGGGTCGCCCAGGGAGTGCCGGATGTCGCCCGCGCGCGGCGGTCCGTGCGCGACCGCCGCGGAGGGGAAGCCGCCGACGCGCCGCAGCGCGGCGAGCAGGGCGTTGAGGGTGGTCGCGTGGCCGGTGCACACGTTCGCGACGAGCGATCCGGCGACCGGCGCGGTGAGCGCGGCGAGGTTGGCCCGCGCGACGTCCGCCACGGAGACGAAGTCGCGCGTCTGCCCGCCGTCCCCGTGGACCGTGAGCGGCCGGCCCTCGCGCAGGGCGGCGGAGAAGACCGAGATGACGCCCGAGTAGGGCGAGCGGGGATCCTGCCGGGGACCGAAGACGTTGAAGTAGCGCAGCGCCACCGTCGAGAGTCCGGGCTGCGCGGCGGCCGCGGCCGCGAGCAGGCCCTCGGAGCGCAGCTTCGCCGCGCCGTAGGGGCTGAGCGGGTTCGGGCGGGCCTCCTCGGTCAGCGGCAGGACGGGGTTGTCCCCGTACACCGCCGCGCTCGAGGCGAAGGCGAGGCGGCGGACGGTGCCGCCGGCCCGGGCGGCGGCGACGACGGCATGCGTGGCCTGCACGTTGAGCCGGTCGTTCAGCACGGGGTCGGCGATGCTCTCCGGCACGCTGACGAGCGCGGCGAGGTGGAGCAGCGCGTCGGGCCGCTCGTCCGCGACGAGCGGGACGAACTCCGGCGACGTCACGTCCACGCGGTGGAAACGGAACCGGGGCGAGGCGGCCGCGCCGCGGAGGTTCTCCTCCCGGCCGGTGCGCAGGTTGTCGACGCCCACCACCTCGTGACCGGCCGCGAGCAGGGCGTCGGCCGTGTGGCTGCCGATGAATCCCGCCGCGCCGGTGATGAGGATCCTCGCCATGCGGCGCGCAGCCTCGCCGCGGCCCGGGCGCACCGGCAAGCCGCATTTCCCGGGTGAATTTTCAGCGGACCGCGCCTTGCCGCGTCGCGCCCGGAGCGCTCGGATTCCCCTCATGGTCCCCGTCCGCCTCCGCGCCGCGCTCCTCGCCGCCGGGCTCCTCGTTTCCCTCGCCGCGCCGGGCTCGGCCGCCGCCGGCCGCGCGTCCCGCCCGGTCGCCGGGCCGGTCTTCAACCTCGACAGCACCCAGTTCTTCTTCGAGCACCCGCCGGCGGCGGTGTCGGGCGAGGCGGTCGACGCGTACGTCGACCGGCTCGCGGACGCGGGGGTGCGCACGCTCGTCTCCTGCGTGAACGCGCAGCGGGCGAACTACGCCAGCCGGGTGTGGGAGCCGGACTGGACCGGCTACGATCCGGCCGGACGCGACGACCAGCCCGTCCTGCGCCACCTGCCGCCCGGCGCGGTCGCGGCGACGCGCGCGCGGCTGGAGTCGGCCCGGCGGCTCGCCGACCTGGGCATCGACCTCCACGACCGGCTCGGCGCCCGCTGCCGGGAGCGGGGCTTGGGATTCTGGGTGACCGTGCGCATGAACGACGTGCACGACTGCTTCCTCGAGGACAGCTCGCTGCTCAGCACCTTCTACAAGGAGCAGCGCGCCGCGCGCCGGCTGCGCGCGCCGCACCGCGACGCGTGGTGGGCGGACCGCACGCTCGACTGGGAGCGCCCCGAGGTCCGGGCGCACTACCTGCGCCTCGTCGCCGAGCAGCTCGCCACGCGCGACCTCGACGGGCTGGAGCTCGACTGGATGCGCTTCGTCTACCATTTCCGGCCCGGGCGGGAGCTGGCGGGCGGACGGATCCTGACGGACTGGCTGCGGGAGGTGCGGGCGCTGTGCGACCGGGCCGCCGCGCGCCTCGGGCGCCCCGTGCTCCTCGGGGTGCGCGTGCCGAGCCGCCCGGAGGTCGCGCGCCGCGCCGGACTCGACGCCGCCGCGTGGGCCCGCGCCGGGCTCGTCGACGTGGTCGTGCCGTCGCCCTTCTGGACGACGACGGACTTCGACGTCCCGATGGTCGAGTGGCGCCGGCTGCTCGAGGGCACCGGCGCGCAGCTCGGCGCGCCGGCCGAGATCCGCTACCAGTCCGTGCCGAACGGCCCGGCGCCGCTGATGACCCCGGAGCTCACCGTCGGCGCGATCCTGCCGATGCTGCAGCAGGGCGCCGACTTCGCGTACCTCTTCAACCACTTCCCGCTCTGGCTCGCGAAGGTCGACCATCCCTTCGGCGCGGGCCCGGCGTGGCCCCCGGAGGCGTTCGCCCGGACGATGCGCGCGCTGCGCTCGCTCGACAGCGCCGCGCGCGAGGCGCGGTGGCACGCGGTCACCTTCCACGACGTCCGCGCGCCGGGGGAGCCCGCCGACGCGGCGCTGCCGGCGGTGGACACGCGCGCGGACTTCCCCTGGCCGCCGGGCCTGGCCTTCCGGATCCCGACCGGCCCGCGGCCCGCGGGCCGCGCGGTCGCGGTGCAGCTCACCTTCGCGGAGCCGGGCGACGGCGCCGGTCGCGTCCGCGTCTTCCTCAACAGCGTCGAATGCCCGCCCGCGCCGGCGGCCGGGGCGACCCGCGTGTACTCCGTGCCGGAGGACGCGCTGCAGGACGAGGCGCAGGTGGTGGAGCTGATCTCGCCGCCCGACGCGCGCTTCACCGTCGTGCGGGTGGAGATCACCGTCGCCGCCGCGCCCTGACGCGGCTCATCCGCCGCAGTCGGGTTCGCCGACCTCCGGCCGTCGAGCGTCGAAAGCCGAGCGTCGAGGGCCGGATTCCGGGCACTTTCTCTTCCCGTCGGATTCACCCCTTGGCTGGGGGAGCGCCGATTCCGGTCGACCGGCGGCGAGTTCGGCGCGGAGAGGGAGTGAACGGAGAACGAAAACGAGTGGGGGGACTTGCTCTCGACCTTCGCCGTTCGCCGCTCGACGCGCCGGGAGGCGTCCGCGCTCACCCTGCGTCCGGATGAAGGCGATCGAGCTCGGCCAGCGCGGCGGCGGGCACGGTCGCGCGCGCGGCGAACGCCTGGTCGAGGTGCGCCGGGTGCCGGGCGCCGAGCAGCACGACGTCCGTGTCGGGCCGCGTCGCGGCCCAGGCCAGCGCGAGGGCGGCGGTCGGGACGCCGTGCCGGGCGGCGGCCGCGCGCAGCGCGGCGAGCCGCGCCTCGCCCGCCGGGGTGAAGTAGATGGGCTGGTGGGCGGGCGCGACGGCGAAGCGCGAGCCGGCGACGACGCCCGCGGCGTGCTTCCCGGTGAGGAAGCCCGCGCCGAGGGGGCTGAAGCCGGCGATGGAGAGCCCGGCGGCGCGGCAGGCGGCGCGGTCGGGCGCGGGCAGGTCGCGCACGGCGTAGTTCTGGTTGCTCTGCACCCAGCGGAAGGGCGCCAGCCCGAGGGCGCGCTGGCGGGCGACGGCGGCGAGCAGGGCTGCGGCGGGGACGTTGCTGGCGCCGAGCGCGCCGACGGCTCCGCGCCGCACCCAGGCGTCGAGCGCGGCCAGCGTCCCGTCGGTGCCGGCCGTCGCGTCCCAGCGGTGCAGGTAGAGGATGTCGACGCGCCCGACCCCCAGCCGCCGGAGGCTGGCGGCCACGGCGTCGTCGAGCGCGCCGGTCGCGTAGGGGGGCGGGATCTTGGTCGCGAGCGTGACCTCCCCTCGCGCGCCGCGCGCCGCCAGCCAGCGGCCGACGATCTCCTCGGCGCGCCCGGCCGAGTACGCCGCCGCGGTGTCGAGGTGGCGCAGCCCGCGGGCGAACGCGTGGTCGAGCAGCGCGGCCGCCTCCGCCTCGCCGACCTCCCGGCCGAAGGTGGCGCTGCCGAAGCCGAACTCGGGGACCGACGCCGTCATGCCGTCGGTCCGGGCGCGCCAGGAGGACGGTGGGGGAGCGGCACGGGACAGGTCGGGAGCTTGCTATTGCATACACGTGTGGCCAGAACTTTCCGGCGGTCGGCACGCGTCGTGCCGGCCGCCTTCCCGTCCATGAGAACCTATCGCTTCGGCATCGTCGGCTCGGGCTTCATGGGGCGCACGCACGTCGAGGCGCTGAAGCGCCTGCCCAACGCCCGGGCGGTCGCGGTGGCCGGCGGCTCGCGCGCGCCGGCGCTCGCCCAGCGCTACGGGCTGGAGTTCGTGGCGGACAAGGAGGAGCTGCTGCGGCGGACCGACCTCGACGCGGTCGTGATCACCACGCCGCACCACCTGCACGCGGCGGAGGCGCTGCTCGCGCTCGAGCACGGCAAGCACGTGCTGGTGGAGAAGCCCCTGGCGACCACGCCGGAGGACTGCGACCGGATGATCGCGGCCGCGCGGCGGCACGGCCGGGCGCTGGGCGTCGGCTACCAGCAGCGCTTCCGGGTCAACAACATCAAGGCCTGCGAGCTCGTCCGCGCGGGCGCGATCGGGCGGGTGCAGGCCGTGCAGGTCTCGATGCCGATGTACGCCGGCGCGATCAAGGGCGGCGGATTCGGCGGCGACTGGTCCTGGTGGAACGATCCGGCGAACGTCGGACACCTGCTCAACAGCTCGCCGCACGCGATCGACCTGCTGTCGTGGATGATGCAGGCGGAGGTCACGGGCGTGAGCGGGATCTCGCGCACGTTCCTGCCGGGGCTGGAGGTGGAGGACACGACGATGGCGCTGCTCGAGTTCTCCAACGGCGCGATGGCCTCGCTCTTCTCCTCGCGCGCGCTGCCGACGCCGTCGTTCCCGGGCGAGGACTTCCGCTTCCGCCTCGTGGGCAGCCGCGGTCTGCTCGACCTCGACGCCTACACGGAACTCCGCCTCTCGGAGGAGTCCGGCTGGCGCACCGTCTCCCAGCAGCCGCCCGTCAAGCACGAGGGGGCCGACACGGCCTTCGCCGACGTGCGGATGCAGGCCTACCGCGACCAGATGGCGGCGTTCATCGACCTGATCGAGGGTCGGCCGACCACGGTCGGGACCGGTCCGGACGGACGGGCGGCGGTGGCCGCGTGCCGGGCGATCCTCGACTCGTCGCGCGAGCGGCGCTGGCTCGCGCCGCGGTAGCGCGGAGCCGCCCGGGCCGACCTCACGCCGGCGTCCGCCGGCGGAGGGCGAGCAGGGCGACGAGCGCGGCGTCGCGCTCGCGCTCGAGCTCGGCGATCGGGCGCCCGCCGGCCTCCGCGCGGACGCCGGCGACGAGCTTGGCGCGGAGCTCGGGCGTGAGCACGGGCTCGCCCAGGTCCTCCCACCACCGCGCGAACGGGTCCGCGAGGTGCGCGAGGAAGTGCTCCATGCCCCCGGCGCCGCCGCCGAGATGGAAGACGAGGTGGGGCCCCATGAGGGCCCAGCGGAGGCCCGGACCCCAGGCCACCGCGGCGTCGGCGTCCGCGACGCTGAGGACGCCCGTGTCGACGAGGTGGACCGCCTCGCGCCACAACGCGGCCTGGAGGCGGTTGGCCGCGTGGCCCGGCAGCTCGCGGTGCAGGCGGATGGGGCGCTTGCCGAGGCCGGCGTAGAACGCGCACGCCCGCTCCACGGCCTCCGGCGCGGTGGCGCGCCCGCCGACGACCTCGACGAGCGGGATGAGGTGCGGCGGATTGAAAGGATGCCCGATCACGCAGCGCCCGGGGTGCGCGCAGCCCGCCTGCAGGACGCTCATCGCCAGTCCGGACGAGCTCGACGCCAGCAGCACGTCCGGCGCCGCGAGGGCGTCGAGGCGGCGGAACAGCTCGACCTTCAGGTCCTCCCGTTCGGGCCCGGACTCCTGCACGAACTCCGCGCCCGCGACCGCCGCCGCGAGGTCGACGTCGAAGCGGAGCCGGTCGGGCGAGGCCCCCGGCGCGCAGCCGAGGCGCTCCAGCGTCGGCCAGGCGCGCGCGACGAAGTCCCGCAGCCGGGCCTCCGCGCCCGGCGCCGGATCGGTCGCCTGCACGCGGCAGCCGCGGGAGAGGAAGAAGGCCGCCCAGCCCGCGCCGATGAGGCCGGTGCCGACGACGGCGATGCACGGGACGGGGGAGGGGGAAGCGGGAGGGTGTTCCATGGTCGAGGGGGTGGCAGGTTGACAGTCCCCGCGCCGGCAGCCTGTATACAATTCGATGACTCCCCCCAAGGTCGAAAGCGCCGCGGCGGTCGGGCTGGAGGCGCTGCTGAACGTCGACGACGTCGAGGCCCGCGCGCGGGCGGTGCTGCCGGAGGTGGTGTACAACTTCATCGCGGGCGGGGCCGCCGACGAGCTCACGGTCCGCTGGAACCGGGAGCGCTTCCAGGACCTGAAGCTGCGGCCGCGCGTGCTGCGCGACCTCGGCTCGCTCGACTGCGCGACGACGCTGCTCGGCGCGCGGATGCCCCTGCCGCTGCTGCTCGCGCCGACCGCGGGCCACCGCTACTCGCACCCGGAGGGGGAGCTCGCGACAGCGAGGGCGGCGGCGGGACTGGGCGTGACGATGGTGCTGAGCTCCGGCACGCACACCCCGGTCGAGGACGTGATCGCCGCCGGCGGCCGGCCGGTGTGGTTCCAGCTCTACGTGCTGAAGGACCGCGGACTGACGCAGGCCCTGGTCGAGCGCGTGCAGGCCGCCGGGGTCACCGCGCTGTGCGTGACGGTCGACAGTCCGCTCGACGGCGCGCGCTACCGGCAGCAGCGGCTGCCGCTCGCGGTCCCGCCGGGCGTCACCTACCCGCACCTCGCCGGCGTGCGGGAGCCGGCGTCGATCCAGACGCTCGAGCGCGTCGTGCCCGCGAACCTCACCTGGAAGGACATCGAGTGGCTGCGCTCGATCACGCGGGTGCCGCTGCTGCTCAAGGGCATCCTGACCTCCGAGGACGCGCGCGCCGGCCTGGGCGCGGGGGCGGACGGCCTCGTGGTCTCGAACCATGGCGGCCGGTGCCTCGACACGCTGCCCGCGACGATCGAGGCGCTCCCCGCGGTCGCGGACGCGGTGGCCGGCGCCGCGCCGGTGCTCCTCGACGGCGGCATCCGGCGCGGCACGGACATCGTGAAGGCGCTGGCGCTCGGCGCCTCGGCCGTGATGGTGGGCCGGCCCTACGTCTACGGCCTCGCCGTGGCCGGCGAGGCGGGCGTCGCGCACGTGCTCAAGCTCCTCCGCAACGAGCTGCAGATGGCGATGGCGCTGCTCGGCTGTCCCGACGTCGCGTCCATCGATCGGAGGGTCCTGTGGCCCTGAACCTCGCCGCGTGGGAGCGTTGCGGCACGATGCCGGAGCCGCGGGCGGGCTGCGCGGTGGGCGCCGAGGGCGACGGCATCGTCGTGGTCGGCGGGACCCGCTGGGAGGACGGCCGCAAGCTCTGGTCGGCGCGGACGGACCGCTTCGCGCCCGCGACCGGCGCGTGGGAGGCGCTCGCGCCCCTGCCGCAGCCGCTCGGCGACGCGGCCGGCGCGGTCTTCCGCGGCCGGATGCACGTGCTGGGCGGCGGCACGGCGGACTCGATCGCGGCCGATGTCTGGCGGCGGGCGGACGGCGGCTGGGAGCGGATCGGCGCGCTGCCGGCCCCGCGGCGGTCCGCGGCGGCGGTCGTGTGCGGCGACGAACTCGTCGTGGTCGGCGGCATGACCGCGGGCCCGACGGACTACGCGGCCGCCACGGCCCTCGTGTGGCGCGGCGACGGAACCTCGTGGAGCGCCGCCGCGCCGCTGCCCGGTCCCGCGCGCCTCGGGTTCGCGGCCGGCTGGTGCGCGGGGCGGCTGGTGGTGGCGGGCGGCTACGCCGCGGCCGGCGCGGGCGTGGTGAATCTCGACGAGATCCTCGCGTACGACCCGGCCGCGGACCGCTGGTCGCTGCTGGGCCGGCTGCCGGTCGCGGTGCGCGGCGTGAGCGGCCTCGCGTGGGAAGGCCGCGGCCTGCTCGTGTTCGGCGGCTACACGGACGCGTTTTCGCGGCGCATCCTGGCCGTCGACCCGGCCCGCGGCACCGTGACCGAGGTGGGCGAGTTGCCCGTGGGTTTGGCGGACGGACGCTTCGTCCGGTGCGGCGACCAAGTGGTCGGACTGACCGGCGAAGACGGCATCAAGATGCGCTACGCCGCGTGCGTGCGCTCGGCGGCGGCGGGGTAGGAGGCGAGCGGGTTCCCTGTCGCTGGGCTCGCTGAGCCCCGCGGGGATCTTCCTGCGCTTGCGCGAATGCGATCACCGGGGTCGGCGACCCCGGCTGCAGGGGGGCGACCCAGAAGAAAGAGAAAGAGAACGAGAAAGATCCCGGGCCATCGACCCTGGTCGCTCGACGCGCCGCGGACGCCCCGGGGTCGGCGGCGCCGGCTACCGGACTACTCGCCGGGCTCGAGGCGCAGCGGCTGCCACTCGGCGACGCGGTGGTAGTCCGGCTCGCGCAGCGGCGCGGTGGACGACAGCACCTCGGCGCCGGACTCGCAGTCGTAGCGGCAGACGCACGCGCGCAGGCGCGGCGGCGCGCCGGACGGCGGGAGGCCGAGGCAGGCGAACGGCACCGTCAGGCGGACGCGCCAATGGTCGGCCGCGACGCAGGCCTCGCTCTCGACCCACGCCGGATCGGCGACGGTGAAGTCGGCGAGCGCGGCGCGGCCCGCGCGGAAGTCCGCCAGTCCGCCCTCGGGCCAGCGCAGCTGGAGCCGCCGGTTCTCCGGCGTGACGTGGAGCTCGAGGTAGCGCGGGGCCCCCTCGGCGCGGACGAAGAACTCGCAGATGTCGCCCAGCTCCCACGTGCGGTCGTTGAGCCGGCGGGCGCGGTTGGCCGGACGGCGGCCGGCGAACACGGCGTCGACGTGCAGCGCCCGCGGGCTCCAGCGCACGCGCGCCCAGCCCGGCTGGAAGGCCGGCTCGGGCTCCGGCCGCCACGCCTGCCGGAGCGCGCGCCAGTCGCCGTCGACCGCAGCGGGGCCGGGCGGAGCCGCGTCGGGACCGGCGGGCGCGCGGCGCGCGACCCAGGCGTCGGCGGGAATCGTCCCGGATCCGTTCACCAGATCGTCCAGCCGCCGTCGACGACGAGGCTCTGGCCGGTGACGAACGACGCGCTGTCCGTGAGCAGGAAGAGGGTCGGACCGACGATCTCGTGGTTCTGGCCGATCCGCTGGAGGACGGTCTTGCGGTTGAGGTCGCCGACGAAGCCCGGGTGGTTGCGCTGGACGTTCGGGTTGGGGAAGGGTCCGGGCGTCACGCAGTTGAAGCGCAGCGCGTCGGGGCCGTAGTGCATCGCGAAGTACCGGGCGAGCTGGAGCGTGGCGGCCTTGCTGGCGCCGTAGTCGATCGGGTTCGGCGCCATCGGGGCGTGGTAGATGGATTTGTCCGGCGCGACGATGCCGTACATGCTCGAAAACAGCACGAAGGCGCCCGACCGGCGCGGACGCATGCGTTCGGCGAGCGTGCGGCAGAGGATGAAGGTCGGCGTCAGCGCGAGGTCGAAGGTGCGCCGGAAGTCCTCCGGCGGGAGCTCCTCGAGGCGCTTGCCGGAGGAGGACGCGGTGACGAGGTGCACGACCCCGTCCGGCACGCCGTGCGCGGCGAGCAGGCGCTCGAGCGTCGCGGGGAGCGCGGCCGCGTCGTTGATGTCGGCGTCGAGCGGCGTGGTCCGGGTGAGGCCCTGCGCGCGGACGAGCGCCTCCGCCTTGCCCGGGAGGTCGAGGCACAGCACCTGCGCGCCGACGCGGTCGAGTTCGGTCGTGATGGCCGAGCCGAGGTAGCCGGCGCCGCCGGTGACCCAGACCTTCCGGCCCTCGAGGGAGTACCAGGGGCTCATTTGGCGGTGTGGCCGCCGTCGACCGGAAGGTTGGCGCCCGTGATGTAGCTGGCGGCGTCGCTGAGGAGGAAGATGACGGCGCCGCCGACCTCCTCGGCGAGGCACATGCGGCCGAGCATGGTGACGCGGTTGTAGCGTTCGACGAAGGTCGGGTCCTGGGGCTTCTCGGGGTTGTAGATGCCGCCGGGCGAGACGACGTTCACGCGCACCTTGCGCGGCCCGTAGTGCGAGGCGAGCCAGCGGGTCATGTTCACCATGCCTCCCTTGTGGAAGAAGTAGTCGGGCGCCGTGGTCATCGTGGTGCCCTCGTAGAGCGAGGGGTTGCTGCCGACCATGCCGTAGATCGAGGAGATGTTCACGATGCTGCCGCCCTCGGGCTGCGCGGCCATGGCGTCGCCGAAGGCGCGGCAGGTGGCGAAGAAGCCGGTGGCGTTGACCTCCATCGACTCGCGCCAGATGGCGAGGTCGTCGGCGATGCTCTTCATCGGGCGGCTGACGGCGTTGAAGACGATGCCGTCGATGCGGCCGTGCCGGGCGAGCACGCGGTCGCGCAGGGCGTGGAGCGAGGCCTCGGAGCCGATGTCGGTCTCCTCGACGAGCACGGTGCGGCCCGCGGCCTTCTCGGCGTCGGCGAGCGACTGGAGCGCGGCGCGGTTGCGCGAGGCGACGATCAGGGTCGCGCCGGCGGAGGCGAGCGACTTGACGAGGGCGCGGCCGAGGAGGCCGGTGCCGCCGAATTGGATGATGACCTTGCCGGGGAGGGCGATGGACGTGGGATGGGGCATGGGAAGGGGGCTAGATGCAGCGGCCGCCGTCGACCTCGAGGCAGACGCCGGTGATGAACTCGGACGCCGGATCGGCGAGGAAGAGGGCGGCGTGGGCGACGTCCTCGGGGCGGCCGAAGCGGCCGAGCGGGATCGACGGCAGGAAGCGCGCGCGGGTCGCCGCCGAGTCCGCCGCGCCGAGGAAGGTCTCCAGCAGCGGCGTCTCGGCCAGGGCGGGGTGGAGGGCGTTGACGCGGATGCGCTCGGGCGCGAGCTCGACCGCCATGGCCTTGGTGAGGAGGGCGACGGCGCCCTTGCTGCCGCTGTACCACGTCAGGCCCGGGCGCGGCCGCACGGCCGCGGTGGACCCGATGTTGATGAAGCAGCCGGCGCCCTGCCGGCGGAACACGGGCACCGCGTGGCGGGCGGAGAGGTAGACGCTCTTCACGTTGACCGCGAAGAGGCGGTCGAACTCCGCCTCCTCGACCTCGAGCATGGGGCGGTTGCGGTGGCTGATGCCGGCGTTGTTGACGACGGTGTCGAGGCGTCCGAACGCCCCCAGGGCGGCGGCGACGAGGGCGGACCAGTCCGCGTCGCGCGAGACGTCCGCGCGCTGGAAGACCGCGCCGGCGCCGCGGGCGCGCAGGTCGGCGGCGACCGCCTCGCCGCGGCCGACGTCGAGGTCCGCGACGACGACCCGGGCGCCCTCGGCCGCGAAGGCGGCCGCGATCCGCGCGCCGAAGCCGGAGGCGGCCCCGGTGACGATCGCGACTTGGTCCGGCAGGCGCATGCGGGCGCGGTCCTCAGGCGTAGGGCGAGCGGGTCGGCGGCCGCAGGTCGGCCGGGAGTTCGTTGATGAGGCCGCGGACGAGCTCGAGGCGCTGCTTCACGTAGCCGGTGAGGGCGACGACGTCGGCGCCGATGTTGACGACCGAGTAGCCCTCGGCGACGAGCTGCGGCAGGGGGGCGATGAGTCCGGCGGTCATTGCGAACTTGCCGTGGCGGCGCGTGGCGGCGGCGACGCGCCGGCGGGCGTCGACGACCTCGGGGGCGTCGATCTGGCCGGCCTTGCCGATGCGGTGGCTGAAGTCCCCCGGGCCGAAGAGGATGCCGTCGAAGCCCGGGACGGCGGCGATCTCCTCGACGTTCTCCAGCGCCTCGGGCGACTCGATCTGCAGGATGACGATGCGCTGCGTGTTGGAGTGCTGGATGTAGTCCGCGATCGGCAGGAGGCAGAATTCCCCGTCGATGTTGCCGCCGTCGAGGGCGCGGCGGCCCACGGGGTGGAACCGCACCCAGTCGACGATCTGCCGCGCCTCCGCGGCGGTCGCGACGTGCGGCACGATGATGCCGGTGGCGCCGGCCTCGAAGGGGCGGATGTAGTCGCTGTAGCTGCCGCGTCCGACCCGCACGAGCGTGTCGATGTCGTGCACCCGCGCGGCGCGGATCTGGTTCTCGAGGCCGATCCAGTCGTTGGGCACGTGCTCGGTGCAGATCCAGACGGCGTCGACGCCGCAGAGCCCGGCGATCTCGATGACCCGCGGCTCGGAGAGGTTGATCTTGAGGACGGTGGGGAGCTGCTGCTCCCGGAGGAGCTTCAGCACGCGGCTGGGGCGGGCGGGCATGGGGCGGGGCGGTTGGGGCTAGATTTCGGAGAGGAGCACCTCGCGGCCGCCCTCCTCGCGGCTGCGGATCCCGGCGATGACGAGCTGCATCAGCTCGAACGTCTCCTCCACGGGGAACGGCCGCACGCCGGTGCGGAGGTAGGCGATGAAGGCCTCGAGCTGGGACTTGAAGGAGAAGAAGGTGTCGCCGGTGGAGACCTCGACGTGGCCCGCGGTGCCGATGAGCTGGAGGTGGCCGAAGCCGCCGAACATGTCGTAGTTCGCGACCACGACGACGTCGACGCCCCGGCGGTGCTTGAGGTGGACGACGTTGCGGTCCTTCGTGCCGGTGTTGCGCGCGCTGACGAAGCCGGGGCCGACGATCGGGTACATGCCCTCGAGCGCGTGGATGCCGTAGGTCTCCCAGCTCTTGGGCGTCGTGATGCTGACGTAGCGCAGGTCGCCGAGCTCGCGCGTGGAGATCCGGTAGGGCAGGTATTCCTTCGCGTAGCGCATGCTGCTCGACGACAGGAAGGCGCGGCCCTCGGCCGCCCAGCGGCGGAACGTCGCGAGGTCGGCGGCGTTGTCGGTCAGCGGCTTGTCGATGAACACCGGCACGCCCGCCTCGATGAACGGCCGGGCGCGGGCGACGTGCTCGGCGCCGATGTCGGTCGCGATGACGACCGCGTCGACCTGGCCGATGACGTCGGTGGCGTTCGCGACCACGTGCGGGATGAGGGAGCACTTCGCGACGTGCTCGGCGGTGAATCCGCCCTCGCCGGCGCAATGGATGTGCGTGACCTTGGCGCCGGGGATGGTGAAGCCCTCGGCCGGCTGCTTGTTGAGGTAGACCGGGATGCCGGGGAACGGGCACTCCTTGGTCATGGCCTCGCGGTCGTAGCCGTTGAACATCGCGCTCCACGAGTACGGGTGGCCGTTGCCCGGCGTGGAGCCGAGCATGGCGAGGCGGATGGCGTCGGGGCGCGGGACGAGGCTCATGGGCGGGCGGGTCACTCGACGTTGATGGTCAGCTTGCCGGTGCGGTACTCGCGTTCCCAGACGCCGATCACGTCCGCGACGTACTTCTCGAGCGGGCGGGCCTCGCCCACGTGCTTGAGCAGCTCGGGCAGCCAGCGCTTGCCGAAGCGCACGTGCTGGGTCTCGTCGGCGATGTCGTACCGGACGAACTGCTCGCTGAGCCGGTCGCCCGACTGCTGGTGGGCCTCGACGCGGCGGTGGCGGTAGGGGAACGCGTGCACCTCGTTGCCCATCGTGAGCATGCAGTACTGCATCACGGGCGGGAACTGGCTCCGCCACTTGAAGATGTGGGTGTACTGCGGCGACGCGAACGGGTCCATGCCGTGCGCGCGCATCCACTCGTAGCCCATCAGGCAGTGGCGCACCTCGTCGTAGAGGTGGCGCGCGGTGTCGTACTGGAACTCCCACGGCATGCCGCGCACGAGGAACATGACCAGCGCCACGGTCTCCGCCGCGAGCATCTCGGTGGAGTAGCGCTCGAACTCCTCGGCGGTGTGGCCGTCGTCGTCCTCCGGCGGCATCGCCACCATGTCCGCGTGCAGGTTGGTGAAGCGCGCGTCGCGGGCGGCCTCGCGGGGGGCGGTGAACGGCGTGCGCGCGGCCGGCGGGCGGGGCGCGGCGGTGCGCCGGGCC